>DKVN01000106.1 GCA_002491225.1 Faecalibacterium sp. UBA7177 | reverse complement strand
ATTTCAATCCACGCTCCCCGTGAGGGGAGCGACAGCAAAACCCGACAATTTGTTGACGGGTTTTGCAGACTTGCTTGTGCATCATTACAATTGCGACTTCTGCCCCGCCGCATCGACCCGGTCTTTTCTCAAAAACCGATACCGTAACAGCGGTACAACCCGTCAACCACCTCCTTTTCTCGGCGCGAACCTCCCGGGAAAATCCTGTTCACTCCGGCTTCGCACCGCCCCACCGTCACCGCCGCCGTTACCGCTACAAGATCAGCGTGTCCTCCGGCAGATAGCTCTCCTTAACGCCAAAATGCTCGATCTTGTTTTCGTAATGATTGCCCAGGTTGTAAAACCGCAGGCTGTCCTTTTCCGGGTCCATCAGCCCGCACAGCCGGGCCTGCAGGGCGCGGTACTGCGCCGCGTCCAGCGAGCACTCGAACACCGAGCACTGCACCCGCTGGCCGTAGTTGACGCACTGCTTCGCGATCTTGCGCAGCCGTTTGCGTCCGGCGGCGTCGGTGGTGTCAACGTCGTAGGTGATCAGTACCAGCATCCCATCACTTCCATAAAAACGGCGGGTAACCGTCAAGATCGCCCCGCAGGTGCCGCGCCAGCAGCAGCGCCTGCAGGTAGGGCACCATGCCCCAGGGCAGCTTTTCGCCGAGATAGGGGTGGGTCAGCGTCTCCTTTTTGCGCTCCTGCCAGCCCTTCAAAAAGACCTTGCGGGCGTCGTCGGTCAGCAGCACCGCGCCGCTCTCCATCTGCTGAAAATCGGCCGCCTTGACCATCCGGTTGTTGAGCAGGGTCAGCACAAAGCGGTCGGCCAGGCAGGGGCGCAGCTCCTCCATCAGGTCGAGCGCCAGCGAGCGGCGGCCCGGCCGGTCCCGGTGCAGAAAGCCGACGTAGGGGTCGAGCCCGACGCTCTCGAGCGCGCTGGCACAGTCCTGCGCCAGCAGGCTGTACACAAAGGAGAGCAGCGCGTTGACCGCATCCAGCGGCGGGCGGCGGTTGCGGGTGGTGAACCGGAACGTCTCGTCCGGGTTGAGGATCAGCTGGTCAAACACGCCAAAATAGGCGCTGGAGCCGACCCCCTCGAGCCCGCGCAGCCGGTCGGGCCGGGTCTCGGCCTCGATCTGCGGCAGCAGGGCCTGCAGCTGCCGGCAGGCGGCATCCAACTGCGCGGCGTCCACCCGCAGGGCGTGGTCGCGCGCGGCGCGGGCGATGCTGGCCCGGGCGTTGTACAGCTTGCCAAAGATCATGGCGCGGCTGACAAGGCAGCTGCCCTCGTCGTCGTCCGCGAGGCGGTACTGGGCGCGGCGCAGCAGCACGTTGCCCGCGTCGCCGCCGGTTATCCGGGCAAGGAACCGCCCGCGCGGGGTGCAGAAGGCAAGGCCGATCTGCCGTTTGGCGCAGGCCCCCATCAGGGCGGGGGAGGCCCCGGCGTAGGAGAAGCTGACGATGCCCTGCAGGGTGTGCAGCGGGTAGCGCGCCAGAACCTGCCGGTCCCGGTTGGCCAGGACGTTCTCGCCGTCCAGGCTGAGGTAGATGTCCTCCGAGAGGATGTACAGGGTGTTGAGCAGCTGTTTCATTCCAGTTCCTCCAGCGCCTCGGCCAGATAGTCCGCCACCGGCCTTGCGCGCATCAGCCGGGGCAGGCAGAGCTCCTTCAGCGAGCAGGCATTGCAGGCCTTGGTCGGCCGGACCTTCGGGGTGTATCGCCGCTGGTAGAGCGCGTGCATCTCGGCGAGGCTGCTTTCCACCCTGCCGCGCAGCTCGGCCGTAAAGGCGACCGGCTGGCGGCGGCGGGTCTCGCCGTAGTAGAGGGCTCCCTCGGGCACCGCGCAGCCGAGCATCTCCTCGAGGCAGAGCGCCTGCCCGCAGAGCTGCAGCGCGTCCGCGCCGTGCTCGTTGGGGCGGCCGCGCTTGTACTCGACCGGGAAGGGCAGCCAGCGCCCCTCCTGCCCGCGCAGCGGCACCCCGGCGGGGTCTTTGCGGAACTCGACCACGTCGCACTGTCCGCTGACCCCCAGCCGCGCCGAGCGGACGGCCAGCCCCCGCACCGTGAGCAGGTCGCCCCGCTTTTCGCGGAAGCTCTCGTCGTGGGCGTTCTGGTGCATCAGGCTGCCGTCCACCGTGCGGAAGTTGTCGGCCCACTGGCTCTCGATGTGGATCAGCGCCCACTGCCGCCTGCAAAAGACAAAGTGCTGCAGGCCGGACAGCTGGAGGAAGTCCTCCTCGGGCCAGGGGCTTCCGGCAGCGGGCTCACACGCCATCCAGCACCTCCGGCACGAGGCCCTCCAGCGGCTCGAGGGTGATCTCGTAGTCCTCTACGCTGGCGGGGATCGCGTCTGGATGCTTGGCCGTTACCTGCACCGAGCGGTGGACCCTGGCGGAGGAGTACTGCCCATCCTTGCAGTTGTGCTGCCACCAGAAGAGCCTGCAGACCTCCATCGAGCCATCCGGCCGCGCGGAAGAAGCATCGTTGACAAAAAGGGTGCGCAGGCACTCCTTGAGCAGGGCGGCATCCTGTTCGGTAAAGCCGGTTTTCTCTGCCAGCTGGACATTGATCGACCCCTTGATCTTGTACAGCCCGAACCGGACGAAGTGCTTTGTGCCCATCGTGTCCGAACTGCGTGCGGACTTGCCGTTGGTGCTTTCGCCGTTGACGCTCTTGGTGATCTGCATATCCTCGATCTGCACCGGGGAAAAGCTGACCGCCTGATGGATCGAGACCGGCCCGCGGATCCCGACCGACACCCCGCTGCCTTCTTTATCCTTATCCTTGTCCTTGAACGCAAACAGCTGGCCAAAGCTGCGCACGTCCAGCCAGGTCTCGCAGGCCTTCTGCGCGTAGGCGTCGGGGGTCTTGTAGTCCTTCGGCTTGCCCAAGGTCTTCGAGGCGCGCTCACTCAGGCTGCCGCAGCCGTCGTCGCAGCGGTCGGCCGACTGTACAAACACCGCCTGCCCCAGATCCTGCATCCGGTTGCGCAGCTTGCGCTTGATGCAGACATCGCTGATCTCGCCCAGACCCGCGTAATCGGTGCGGGGGCTGTTGCCGTTCAGCGGGTCGCCGTTGGGGTTGGCCAGCGTGACCGAGACGAGCGCCACAAAATCGATCTTGTTTTGTAATACCTGCATGAGAGTTCCTCCTCCTTTATTCTTCGGTGGTTTCAGCGTGTTTGTCGGGCGAGCCGGGCCGCCAGGCGCGCTGGTGATAGTAGCCCAGCAGGTAGACATCGTCCAGCTTCTGGTTCAGCAGCTCGGGGGATGCGGGCAGCTTGTCCGTGATCTCCTCGGTCAGCCTGCGGTAGTATTCGCGCAGGCCGGGCTTCAACTGCCGGAAATACGGCTCCAGCTTTTCCTGCAGCATCCGCCACCCGGCCATCGGCCGCTGCGCAAACGCCTTTTGCATCCGCATGGCATTGGTCTCGCGCTCCTCGCCCGGCCCATAGGTGCTGCGCTCGATGCTCTCACAAACCGCGAGCAGGCGGCCAAACAGATAGCTGCGGTCAGTGTTTTCCCGGTCCAGTCCCATCGTCCATTCCTCCTTTGAGTGATCAAGGTGATATTTGCGGATCGCCGCGCAGGCGGTAAACAACAGCTCGGCGCGCATCCCCGCCTCGTACACGATCAGGTTCGAAGCCCGCTCCACGAGGGCGCGCTCAATGTCCAGCGGAAACAGTGCCTGGCCGACCCGGCAGGCGACCAGACGCTGCACCTGCCCGCCGAGGATCCGATCGTCGGCCTCAGGGCGGCCGTTGCGCGGCGCGCCGAACGCCCAGTTGACCAGCTGGGACAGGGTGGGCGACTGGATGCCGAACCGGCCATTCTCCCAGCAGAGGGTGGCCTCCCAATCGGCCATGCGCTGCAAAAGGTCGGAGGCCGGAAGCTCGCTGTAATAGGTGAGCGCGAGGCGGCCGGAGGTGGCGGCGTCAAAGGCGGCGACCACCGCGCCCGCGTCGGCGGGCAGCGCATCCCGCCAGCCGGAGAGGGCCTTTTGCAGCTGCTGGCGGTATTCGGTTGGCTTTGCGGCCCGTTCCGCGGGTTCCCTGCCGCGGCGGCGCATCGATTCCGTGACCGGCGGCAGCGGGATGCCCTGGGGGTTCCAGCACAAAAAGGTTCGTTTGCCGGCCCGGACGCCCTCGTTTGCCACCAGCCAGCGCAGGGCGTTGTGCGCCTTTTGTGAGGCGGTATAGCCGACCGACGCGGCCTGGGAGGGGCTGTCGAACCGGCCGCGGTAGGTGAACCCGCTGGAATCGTTGGCCGAGATCAGCTTGGCGTTGCCGTTCGCGGCGACAATGCCCTTGGGGTGCAGGCTTGCGGGGCGCTCCCATTGGCCGCTGACCATGCAGAGGTCCGCATCGGGGCTCGGGGCGGCAGGGCGCTCCTCCGGGGGCTGGCCCGGCCCGCCGGGCCCGGCATTCCGCCGGGCGGCATCGTATTGGATGTATTGATGGAACAGCACCGGATCTGTCCAACAGGGGCCGCTGCGCTCGGGGCCAAGGCCGTTGACCGTCCAGCGCACCAGAAGCTTTTCGTTGTCCGGGCGGCCTGCTTCGTCCAGCCGGATGAGGCCCGCGTTGGCAAGGTCGGTCAGGATCGTGCCGCCCTTGAGATAGGCCAGCACCGCCCGCAGCTTGGCATCGCCGTATTCCGAACTGGCCCAGTCGGTCAGTTGGTCGAGGTAAGCGCGGTGTTTGGCCGCATCGAAACCGGCCAGATAGCCAAGCTGATCGCTGAGCGGATGGGGGTGGGGCTGCACGGTCCGGCTGGCAGACTGTTCGGTCGCGGGGATGGCGATCTTGGGCTCGTCCTTTTCCACGGCGCGGGCCGAGAGATACTGCCCCCCGGCATCCAGCACGATCTCCAGATCGGCCCGGGTCACCAGATGCCCGACCGGCGCGAGCATCTCCTTGCCGGAGATGTCGGCCCCGGCCAGATGCTCCATCTGGTTATAGGTTTCATACGCCTGCTGCAAAAGCCCCATCAGATCACCTCCCCAAACTCGGCGGCACCGCTGAAGTTGTCAAGCGAAGCACCAAATGGCTTGATCTCCATCTCACGCAGCGTCCGGGTCAGGGTGCATTCTTCCGGGCGGGGGAACTCGACCACCCCGTACCGCATGACCGGCCGCCAGAACCGGGCGGTCATGCAGCCGCGGGTCTCGTCAGAATAGGCCTCGTCCGCGTAGGTGATGCCGTGGTACATCAGCCCAAAGCTCAGCTCGGGCAGGGTGTCATAGTGCCCCTCCCCCTGCCCGAACACGCAGGGCTCCACATAGCCCTGACACTCCCGCGCGCCCAAAAAGATGTCGCGCCGCCCGCCCTTGGCGATCATCCGCCGGGCAATGTTGTGGTGCTTGTTTTCGTTGCGGTCGGCGGCCAGCTCGGGGCGGTTCTCGTTCCACTCAAAATGCGCCCGCACCTGGTACCGGCAGTGCCGCAGATAGGTGTAGTAGGAAAGATCGTTCTTTCTATCCTGATAGTGGATCGGGCGGATCCCCCTGACCTCTGTCTGGATCGGTTCCATCACCCGCACGGCATCAATGACCCAAATCAGGGTAGGCTTCCAGTAAACGGAGGAGAGGATCCCTTTCAGGGCCTCATAGGTCGGGATAGGATAGCTGAACTTTTCGCCGCCCACCCGCATGACCGGGTCGGAGAAAAGGGCGTGATCCCCCGTGACCTCAAATTCCACAATGTTTGGATGCTGCATCATTCCACCCCCAAAAATTCAAGTTCGGTTTGTTCCGGTGTAAACCCCGTCACAGGGTCGTAGTGCCCGATCAGCCCCCAGCCCCCGCCGCACAGGGGCATCAGGCCGCCTCCGCGGGCCAGCGCCTCAAACTGGGAACGGTGCAGCGCGACAGTGTAGGGCTTCGCCCGCTGCAGCAGGGAAAAAAGCTCCGCGGAGGGGCGCATGGCCCGGCTGTCCTGCAGCGCCCCGATCAGCTCCGCACCGTCTTCGTAGGGTGCCAGAACATCCACCGTGTCCTGGTCAAAAACCGTGAACAGCCGCCCTGCCAGCCGGAACGACTGCCGAAGATAGTACGGCGCATCGCAGAGCGCGTGCTCGTTGCGCGCCAGAAGCGAGAGCAGGGTACCGGGATGCCCCTGTTTTCTCAGGACAAAGTCCTGGTGGGAATCCGGCATCCGGCGGTACAGGGCGCGGTAATAGCTGCGGATCGCCTCGTCGGAAAAGAGCCAGCCGGGATACGGCTCGGGCTGATGGGCCGCCTCGGACAAGAGCGTCTGGGTGGCATCCTTGCCCCACTGGATGTCCTGCAGCATCCCCAGAGTTTCGCCCTTCCACTGCACCAGCCAGACCGGGGAGAGGCTGCCGGGCCCGGCCTCCCCGCTTCGGTTGCAGCGCCCGGCGGCCTGGATCACGCTGTCCATCCCGGCGGCCAGCCGGATCACCTCTGCAAAGGAGATGTCCACCCCGGCCTCGATCACCTGGGTGGAGAGGCAGATCGTCCCGGGCGCGCCGGACTGCGGGCTGCATTCCAGTTCGGCCTGCAGCGCGTCAAGCACCTTTTTGCGGTGTGCCGGGCAGAGCGCCGCCGAGAGGAAAAAGAGCGAGTGTCCCGTCCCTTTCAGCAGCTGATACAGCGTCTCGGCCTCGGCCCGTTTGTTGCAGACGATCAAAAGGCTGTGGGCGGTCTGCATCCGTTCAAGCGCAAAGGCGGCGATCTGCTCGGGGGACCGCTCGCCCAGATCATGAAGGTCGGTGCGCCGGAATACCTGCCACAGCGCGGCATCATAGGGCACCAGCTCGGGCGGGGTGCGGCAGAGGGAATGGGCCGTCCTCTCGATGCAGGGCTGGGTGGCCGAGCAGAGGATCACGGTCGCGCCGCAGACCTCGGCGAGGAAATTGACCGCGAGGGTGAACAGGCTGAGCATCTTGCTGGGGACCGTCTGCACCTCGTCGATCACGATCACGCTGCCGCACAAAGCGCACATCCGGCGGATCGAGCCGGTCCGGCCCGAGAAAAGGGTTTGCAAAAATTGGACGAGGGTGGTGATGATCACCGGAGAGTCCCAGGTTTCGAGCAGAAGTTCGCGCTTGTCCAGCGTTTCCTTTGCGGTCTCTTCGGGCTGGACGAAATCGGAATGGTGTTCCAAAATGAGTTCGTCGCTGCCAAGAGCATCACGGATGGCCCCGGCATTTTGATCCAGGATGCTGAGCAGCGGGGAGACGAACAAAAGCCGCTGCTTGCCGTGCGCCCGCGCATGGGCCAGAGCATATCGCAGCGAGGAGAGGGTCTTGCCGCCCCCGGTGGGTACGGTCAGCCGGTAGACGCCGCCGGGCCGTTCCGCCGCGTCCCGGCACTGCTGCGAGAGGGCGGCCCGGGCCTGCTTGATGTCGCTGTCGCAGCCAAACGAGGCGAGATGCGCCTCGACCTTCGCAAGGCAGCCATCCCAAAGGGCGCACAATTCCCGTTCGCCGCGCCGGGGCGGGAAGACGATCCCCGCTTCAAAGGCGGCGGTATCCCGCCGGTCGCCGTCGATCACGGCGGAAAGCAGCAGCCGGGCCAGCATCCCGACGTAAAAGGCGACCTCCTCCTCATAGCAGTCGTCGCTGGCATCCTCCCCCGGCATCTCGCGGATGCGGTCCAAAACGGGGGCCAGTTCTGCCCGGGCCGCCTCAAACCGCCGCGCAAGCTCCCCGGGCGGGGCACAGCAGGCAAAAAAATGGCCGCGCGCCTCCTCATACGCAATGTCAGGGGCGGTCATCCGGCGGACAAACCCGCTTTTGCCCTGCTCATCAACCACATCGAACAGCCCGTGATGGGCCCCGGCGGCGAAGGCGAGCAGCTCGCTGACCACATCGGCGTATTCCCCGCGGTCTTCCGTGTGAAAGGCCTCCAGCAGGAGCCTTACCCCGGCGAACGAGTGGTTGACCGAGCCGCGGGCCCCGATCTCATGGAGCAGATACTCCTGAAACCGCTGGGTATACTTGCCCGCATCGTGCAGCAGGGCGGCGAGATAGCCGCACTCGCTCAGCCCGGCAGGCAGCAGCGCCTGCGCCGCTGCTGCGGCCGCCCCCCGGCAATGGGAGGACACGGTCTGACGGATCGCCTTCTCGCCGGTTTCGTCCCGCTTGGCGTGTGCATAGTACAGTTCCATACGTGCCTCCTTTTGGTTTGTGAATTCATCATAGCATGGGGGATCTCGAAACGCAAGCATTTTTTACTTCGTAAGTTTTATTTTGTAATATTTTACTATATCGACAACAGAATATTGGCCAATTCCCCAAACCGGTTGAAGGTCAGGGCAGATTTGCACAAGAGAGTTTGGTTTGCGTTCAGATAAAACCATGATATAATAGAATTGCTCACAACTCAAGTTGGCAAGATACACCAAAACAACCGTTGTACAGTCGTTTCCCTCTAAAGGGAAACGTGGATTGAAATGTAAGATTTATGTTGTACAGAGTGTGAGCCGGATCAAGCTCCCCCAGGGCCTGCAGGAGATCGCGGGCCCTGGGGGAATGGTATCTGTGGCCGCTGCAGCCGCCATTCCGGCAGGCCCCATCTCCTGATATCTCCTTTATTATATTGTATTTTGCAGGAGTGAACGTCACGTTTTTGCTCGTTTTTACCCCCTAAAATGTTACCTTCACTCTTGCAATTAACCCTCCTGACACCCCCATTATACAGGATGATATATCCTATAATCAGTACATTTAAGCCCGATTTGAAAATTTCTTCAAAAATTTTATTTTGCCGGGCCGCACCGGCACGGAAAGGAGCCGATGCCCTATGTCCATTTCCACCCCCACCCACATCCGCATCCGCGGGGCGCGGGTGCACAACCTCAAAAACATTGACGTCGACCTGCCGCTCGGCGGGGTCACGGCGGTGGCGGGGGTGTCCGGGTCGGGCAAGTCCTCGCTGGCGCTGGGGGTGGTGTACGCCGAGGGCTCCCGGCGATATCTGGACGCGCTGTCCACCTATACCCGGCGGCGGATGACCCAGGCGGCCAGGGCGCAGGTGGACGAGGTGGTGCACCTGCCCGCCAGCCTCGCGCTGCACCAGCGGCCGGGGGTGCCGGGCATCCGCAGCACCTTCGGCACCGGCACCGAGCTGCTGGGCAGCCTGCGGCTGCTCTTTTCGCGCTTGGCCTGCCACCGCTGCCCGGGCGGCCACACCCTGCCGCCCAGCCTGGCGGTGGCGGCAGGGCAGCCGCTGCGCTGCCCGGAGTGCGGGGCCGAGTTCTTCGCCCCCTCGGCCGAGCAGCTGGCCTTCAACAGCGAGGGGGCCTGCCCCGCCTGCAGCGGCACCGGCATCGTGCGCCGGGTCGACCGCGCCAGCCTCGTGCCGGACGAGTCCCTCTCGATCGACGAGGGGGCGGTGCTGCCCTGGCGCACCCTGATGTGGTCGCTGATGACCGACGTCTGCCGCGCGATGGGGGTGCGCACCGACGTGCCCTTCCGGGAATTGACCCCCGAGGAGCGGGCGATCGTCTTTGAGGGCCCGGCCGAGAAAAAGCACATCTTCTTTAAGGCCAAAACCACCGAGGAGGCCGGGGAGCTGGATTTCACCTACTTCAACGCGGTCTACACGGTCGAGAACGCGCTGGCCAAGGTCAAGGACGAGAAGGGGATGAAGCGGGTCGAGCGGTTCTTAAAGCAGGAGGTCTGCCCCGACTGCGGCGGCACCCGGCTCTCGGCCGCCGCCCGCGCGCCGCTGGTGCGGGGCATCTCGCTGGCCGACGCCTGCAGGCTGCCGCTGAGCGAGCTGGCCGCCTGGGTGGCCGGGGTGCCGGACAGCCTGCCCGAACCGATGCGCCCGATGGCCGAGAGCATCTGCGCCTCCTTTGCCGAGACCGCCCGGCGGCTGCTCGAGCTCGGCCTCGGCTACCTCTCGCTCGACCGCGCCGCCGCCACCCTCTCGACCGGCGAGCGCCAGCGGATGCAGCTGGCCCGCGCGGTGCGCAACCGCACCACCGGGGTGCTCTATGTGCTGGACGAGCCCTCGATCGGGCTGCACCCCTCGAACCTCGCGGGCCTCGTCGGGGTGATGGACGACCTCGTGGCGGACGGCAACTCGGTGCTGCTGGTCGACCACGACCCCCAGCTGCTGGCCCGGGCCGACTGGCTGGTGGAGCTGGGCCCCGGGGCGGGCGCGGGCGGCGGGCAGGTGATCGCCGAGGGCCCCATCCCGGCCATCATCACCGACCCGCACTCCCAGATCGGCCCGTTTCTGCGCGCGCCAAGCGCCCGGCTGCGCCCGCGCATCCCGCCGGAGGCGCTTTTTGCGCAGGGTGAAATCCGGCTGGCCACCGGCGCGATCCACACGGTGCAGCCGCTCGAGGTCCGGCTGCCCAAGGGGCGGCTGACCGTCGTCACCGGGGTGTCCGGCTCGGGCAAGACCACCCTGGTGCTCGAAAGCCTCGCCCCCGCCCTCGAGGCCGCGCTGCAGGGCCGCGGGCTGCCGCCGCATGTCACCGCCCTCGAGGCCCCCGGCATCGGCAGGGTCAAGCTGATCGACGCCAGCCCCATCGGCATCAATGTGCGCTCGACCGTCGCCACCTACGCCAATGTCCACGACGAGCTGCGCCGGATCTTTGCCCGCACCCCGGACGCCAAACGCCTCGGCTGCAGGGCGGGCGACCTCTCCTACAACACCGGCAGCCTGCGCTGCCCGGTCTGCGACGGCACCGGCCAGATCAGCCTCGACGTGCAGTTTCTGCCGGACGTCGAGATTCCCTGCCCCGCGTGCCGCGGCAGCCGCTACGCCCCCGGCGCCGGGCAGATCCGCCACACCGGGCCTGACGGCAAAAGCTGGTCGCTGCCCGAGCTGATGGCGCTGGATGTGAACACCGCCCTGCCGGTCTGCCGCGATTGGAAGCTGGTGCACCAGCGGCTGCGGGTGCTTGCGGACCTCGGGCTCGGCTACCTGACCCTGGGCGAGGCGACCCCGAGCCTCTCGGGCGGCGAGGCGCAGCGGCTCAAGCTGGCCAGCGAGATGGGCCGGGCGCAGGGGGACGCGGTGTTCATCTTTGACGAGCCGACCATTGGGCTGCACCCGCTCGACGTGCGCACCCTCTTAAAGGTGTTCGACGCCCTGATCGGGCGCGGCGCGACGGTGGTGGTGATCGAGCACGACCTCGATGTCATCCGCAGCGCCGACTATCTCATTGACCTCGGCCCCGGCGGCGGCGCGGCCGGTGGCCGGGTCGCCGCCGCCGGCACCCCCGAGCAGGTCGCCGCCTGCCCCGAGAGCGTCACGGGGCGGTATCTGGACTGCACGGGGGCGGGGACGTGAAACGCAAGGCAGGGGGATGCGGCGGGCCCCAAAGCCGCGCCGCGCTGCCCCCGAACGAATGGTTTGAAGGATGAAAGAAAGGCGGGAGACCCCATGCCCAACGAATATGACAACGAGACCTTCTTTGCCCAATACGCGCAGATGGATCGCAGCAAAGGCGGGCTGGCGGCCGCCGGAGAGTGGCACCAGCTGCAGCCGCTCTTTCCGCCGGTGGAGGGCCGCGCCGTGCTGGATCTTGGCTGCGGCTATGGCTGGCACTGCCAATACGCGGCCGGGCAGGGGGCGGCGCGGGTGCTCGGCATCGACCTGAGCGAAAAGATGCTGGCCGAGGCGGCACGGCGAAACCCGGACGAGAGGATCGAGTATCGGCACTGCGGGATCGAGACCTACGAGTACCCCGAAAACGCCTGGGATCTGGTGCTCTCCAATCTGGCGCTGCACT
Organism: Faecalibacterium sp. UBA7177; assembly: GCA_002491225.1. Classification (GTDB taxonomy): domain Bacteria; phylum Bacillota; class Clostridia; order Oscillospirales; family Ruminococcaceae; genus UBA7177. Next base: position 2,540 of record DKVN01000106.1, on the reverse strand, counting down.
ACATCGAGGATCTGGACAGCATTTTCCAGAAGGTCTGGCGCACCCTGAGGCCCGGCGGGATATTTTTATTCAATATCGAGCATCCCGTCTTTACCGCGGGGGTCGGGCAGGACTGGGTCTATGGCGCGGACGGCGCACCAAAGTATTGGCCGGTGGACGACTATTACCGCCCGGGAGCGCGGCAGACCCACTTTTTGGGCTGCGCGGTGACCAAGCAGCACCACACCCTGACCCAGCTCCTCATGGGGCTGCTCCGCTGCGGTTTTGCGCTGACGGCGGTGGAGGAGGCCGAGCCGCCCGAGGAGATGCGAATGCTGCCCGGTATGCAGGACGAGCTGCGGCGGCCGATGATGCTGCTGGTGCGGGCCGAAAAAGAAACAAAATAAGGGCACCAAAACGCTTCCCACCACAGACCGGCCCGGCAAAGGACAAAAATGTCGCTTCCTGTGCGACCAAAACGCCCCACGGATAATGTATCATAAAAACAGAAGCACACCCAAATAAAAAAGGAGCTGGTACAAATGATGGGAGCGATCATCGGGGACATCGTGGGCTCGGTGTACGAGTGGCACAACATCAAAACAAAGGAGTTCCCGCTGTTTCAGGACAGGTGCTTTTTTACCGACGACACGGTCATGACCATTGCGGTGGCCGAGGGGCTGATGCAGGGCGGGAAGAAGGACGACTTCATCGACGCCATGAAACAATACGGCAGGATGTACCCCGGCGCCGGGTACGGCGGGCGCTTTAAGCTCTGGGTCCTTTCGGACGATCGGGCCCCCTACTACTCCTGGGGTAACGGCTCGGCCATGCGGACGGCGGCGGTGGGCTGGTGGTTCGACACTCTCGAGGAGACCCGGGACGCAGCCGCGCTGGCCGCGTCGGTGACCCACGACCACCCCGAGGGGATCAAGGGGGCCGAGAGCACGGCGGCCGCCATCTTCCTGGCCCGGAGCGGGAAGAGTAAAGCTGAAATCAAAGAGTACCTCGAGCGGGAGTTCGGCTACGACCTGAGCCGGACCCTTGATGCGATCCGGCCCCATTACAGGTTCAACGAGAGCTGCCAGGAGACGGTGCCCGAGGCAATCATCGCCTTTTTGGAGAGCGACAGCTTTGAGGATGCCATCCGCAACGCCATCTCGCTGGGCGGCGACAGCGACACCCTCGCCGCCATCACCGGCAGCATCGCCGAGGCGGCCTACGGCGTGCCGGAACCGATCGCGGAGAGGGCGTGGGGCTACCTCGCCGAGCCCCTGCGGGAGGTGCTGCGCCGCTGGCAGCAGGCGCTTGCCCAGCGGAAGGGGCAGGGGCAGGAGGAGTAACGCGCTGCGGGGAGCCAGCACCTTCGCGTAAGTGGCGGCAAACACAGGCCGCGGGATAAAAAGGGCCGCGGCCCAACATCCGCCGTGGGGCCGGGCCCTGAGCGGCGGCAGACCGGCCGCAGGATAAAAGAAGAGCCTCTGGAACCAAACGATTCCAGAGGCTCTTCTTGCTGAAAGTAGTGACCTGCTTTGATACGAAAAGGACATAGTGCCGACCTTTCGTTAAAAGGTGCATCTATCGTTAAAAAGTTAGGGAATAATTAAAATGTACACGCCTATAAATTGAAATCGGTCAACATACATTCTCTGCTGCCTCGGTTTGTCTGCGAATTTCATTTTCATACTTGATGCAGTATGCGTATGCTTCTTCCATAAAAACGATAATGCTGTTGCGACGATAAAGTGTATCTATCGTACCCAATATTGGAGAGCCATCCACAATCATATTTTGAAAATAGGGGTAAATACAGCCTCCATTCTCTTTAGGAAAGTACGGATTGATGGAACTTAATCTTTTGTCACTCATGATAGTTTCCACCACCATCCCACTCAATATCCACTTCAGCGAAGGGGTTTCATAATCATCATAATTGTCACCAAAATGGCCATTCCATACATAGAACCAAAAATAGTGAATAACTTCATGAAGGGATAAGCCTAATGCACCTTTCTCGCTATTCAAATAGAAGACATCAAAATAACGATCTTTCAAAAAACGAGGGCAGACGGGGTTTAAGGTTACATTGCCTGTCAAATCATTAAAAATTGAACTGGCGTCTAAGTCAAACGCATCGGACAGGGCATCTTCAATTTGCCACTTATAGTTTTGGAAATGGGAATTATAGCGAATGACCTTACTGTTAATTTCTTCTCTTAGGTTTTCGTATATATCGCTGAATACATAATTTAGGTACTTCTGTTTTTCTGTTCGATTAAGACTCATAAGTGTATGTTCGTCTATCTGTGGATAAAAATGCAGGATGGGCTTTGACCAAAACGGGGTTTCATCACCTGTAAGAAACGACGAAATACTGTCTATAGAATGGGTATATCCAGGATTATGATATGTAATATTCAATATGGCAAGCCTCCGTTAAATTTCAATTGATCGAACAAATAATGTTCAACAGTTCTGGTATAAAAAAACCGGACACCCACTTCAATACCCATTGTATCAAAATTGGTGTCCGGTTATGGTCAAACTGTCTAAAAAGCGGT
>DKVN01000140.1:8805-9113 GCA_002491225.1 Faecalibacterium sp. UBA7177 | reverse complement strand
GCCGAGGGCGATCCCGGCCAGCACATCGCGGGGGAAGTGAGGGACAGAGGGACGGTTCTTTTGTCCTGGACAAAGGGACAGACCTTCCGCGCCCGGCAGGGGCAGCGCCCCGCCGCCCGGCAGATCAAATGCTCCGCTGCCCGCCGCGCCCTCCGGCACCGCATCCTCCAGCCAGTCGGCCATCTCCTCGAGGCCCGCGGCCACGGCCTCGGCGGCGGTGAGCAGCCTGCCGGAAGCGTCCACCGCCCCCACCCGGCGCAGCTCGGCCAGGGTCTCGATCAGCCCGCTGCCGCAGATGCCGCGGGGCG
>DKVN01000140.1:8642-8795 GCA_002491225.1 Faecalibacterium sp. UBA7177 | reverse complement strand
ATGTCGAGCAGCAGCCGCCAGCCGGGCGCGGCGTCGGGGCCGTTCGGCCTGCCGCGGCCCTCCGCCGCATCCGGGCGTCCGGGCGTGGCGGCAGCGCTTCCGGCCTCCCGCACCGCGCTCCCGCTCTCCTCCTCCCCCGTCAGCCCGCAGGCG
>DKVN01000140.1:0-8493 GCA_002491225.1 Faecalibacterium sp. UBA7177 | reverse complement strand
CGCGCCGGGGGCCCCGGCCATGCCCATCCGGATCTCGGCCCCCTCAAAGGCGGGCCCGGCGGCGGTGGCGCAGCAGAGCAGCGACCCATCCGGCCCGGCCAGCGCCATCTCGCCGTTGGTGCCGATGTCGAGCAGCAGCCGCCAGCCGTCATTTTCCTCCCCCGTCAGCCCGCAGGCGAGCATCCCGGCGGTGAGGTCGCCGCCAAAATACCCGGCCGCGCAGGGGCAGAGCCAGACCTTCGCGGCCTGCCAGGGCCCGACCCCGCAGCCGTCCGGCCGCAGCGCGCCGAACAGCGAGACCGGCGCATAGGGCGCGAGGCCCAGCGAGGCCGGGGAGAGCCCGGCCAGGATGTGCAGCATCACCGTGTTGCCCGCGACACACACCGCCCGCAGCGTCCCCGGCCCGGCCCCGGCGCATTTTTCCTGCAGCAGCTGGGCGGTCATCCGGCCAAGCTGCCGCCGCACCGCGCCGCTCAGCGCCGCGAGGCCGTCCCCCTCGCAGGCGGCGATCCGGCGGATGAGGTCGGCCCCAAAGGGCGTTTGCGCGTTGGCCTCGCCCAGGCTGCCCAGCCGTCGCCCGGTGGCGAGGTCATGCAGATGCACCACCACTGTGGTGGTGCCGAGGTCGACCGCCGCGCCGAGGCCGGCAGCGCCGGACACGCCGGGCACGCCGCGCGGGGCATCGGTGCCGTTCAGGTCATCCGTGCCGGACGCGCCGCCCAGGGTATCCGCGCCATTCGCGCTGTCCGCAGCGCTCTCCGCGCTCCCCGCCAGCTCCGGCCAGAGCATCGGCGGCATCGCCTCCCAAACCCGCAGCGTCCCCTCGCGCAGCACCGCGGCCGCGCCGGGCGCGGGCAGGCGCAGCGTCATCCCGGGCTCGGCGGGGGTCTGGCAGGCCAGCACCCAGCCGCGCCCCTCCACCAGCACCCGGCACTTGCCGCACCGCCCGGCCCCGCCGCAGGGGGCAACCAGCCCGGACGCTTCCGCCGCCCCCGCCTCCCGCAGCGCCTCGAGCAGGGTCTGCCCCGCCCGCGCCGTCAGCGCCGCGCGGCGGCCCCCGATGGTATACTCCAGCCGCATGGCTCCCGGCCTCCTTTTTGTTTTTCTGCGCTCTTTTCGCTTTCCTGCGCTCTTTTTCCCCAAAAAACCAAAGCCGCCGCGGCGCTCCTTGCAAAGCGCCGCGGCGGCCATCTTTTACAATACTCCCAAGCAGCCCGGCGCGCCCCTACCCCAGCAGCGCCGCGATCACCTCGTCCGCGCTGGGGTACTCGGTGTCGATCAGCAGCGGCCTGACCCCGTGCATCCGGCAGCTGACGATCGTCTTGCCGTTCTCGGCCAGCAGATCCTCGAGGGTGGTGCTGTCCCGCTGGTGCTCGATGGCGCGGGCGTGCACCAGCACGTCGGCAAAGTGCCCGCGCAGATACCGCTCGCTCATCACCAGGCAGACATACCGAATCTGCCTGCGCTCGGCCTCGGTGAAGCCGTCGGCCCAGTCGAAGGGGATATAGCCGCCCTCGATGATGAGGTTCTGGCCGTTTTGGATGTTGATCTTGATCATCTCGCGCAGCACCGGCCAGAGGTAGGCGTTCACCTCGCCGCTGCTGCTGCGCTCGGTGATCGGGGCCTTACCGCTGCGGATGAGGCTGACCCGGAGCGGGTCGGTCGAGAGATAGGGGTAGTGGGTTTTTTCCAGCAGACGCTGGGCCAGCAGGGTTTTGCCGGTGTGGGACGCCCCCGCGATCAGCAGGATCATCGGCCATTCCTCCTCCAACGCGCCGCGTCAAGCGCGCGGCGCATAAGGCTCACAAGCCCCGCCGCCGCAAACGGGCGGGGGGCCGGTCGGTCTATCGTGATTCTTCCTCTATTATACCCGAATGCCGCGCCCCGGCGCAAGCCCTCCGGCAGGAAAATTGCCGCTGCCCCAAAATCCGCCCGGTTTCGCGCAAAACCCGGGCCGCCGGGCGCGCGGGCCCCCTCTTGCGGAAAGCCGCCGCGCAGCCCGGCGGCCCGGTCTGTCGAATCGTCTGTACTGTGTGGTTTGCGCGCCGGTTTGGCCTTACTGCCGCACCCCGCCGATGAAGATGGCCTCGGGCACCAGCGCCTCGCCCATGATGAGCAGGTCGGCCCGCTTGCCGGCGGTGACGCTGCCGAGCTCGTCGAAGAGGCCGACGGCCTGGGCCGGGTCGATGGTGGCGGCGCGCAGGGCGGTCTCGAGCGGCACCCCGAACCGCACCGCCCGCCGGAAGCACTCGGCCAGGCAGGTGGCGCTGCCGGCGATGGTGCCGTCCTCGAGGGTGGCGCGGCCGTCGGTCATATAGACGGTCTGGCCGCCGAGGCTGTAGACCCCGTTGGGCATGCCGCAGGCGCGCATACTGTCGCTGATCAGGCAGACCCGGCCGGGCCCGAACATCGCGAACGCGGCCCGGATGACCGCCGGGTGCAGGTGGATGCCGTCGCAGATCATCTCGACATGGGCGGCGTCGTCCGCGGCCGCGCCCACCACGCCGGGCGCGCGGTGGGTAAAGGCGGGCATCGCGTTGAAGAGGTGGGTGGTGTGGCTGGCCCCGTGGGCAAAGGCGGTTTTGGCCTGCTCGTAGGTGGCGGTGGTGTGGGCGATCGAGACGGTGCAGAGCTTGGACGCCTTCTCGATGAATTCCGGCGCGCCGGGCAGCTCGGGCGCGACGTCCAGCAGCCGGATATTGTGCCCGCTGGTCTCAAAGAGCCGCTCGAACATGGCCCAGTCGGGGTCGATGATGTACTGTTCGGCCTGCGCGCCCTTTTTGCTCTTATTGAAGAAGGGGCCTTCCATGTTGATGCCGCGCAGCACCGCGCCGCCGCCCTCTTTGCCGATCAGCGGCTTGACGGTGGCGAAGATGTTATTGAGGATCTCCTCGCTGAAGGCCATGGTGGTGCCCAGAAAGCTGGTGACCCCCTGGCTGCCGAGGTATTTCTGCATGGCGGCGACATGGGCGGTGCTGCCGTCGACGCTGTCGCAGAAGTCCTCGCCCGCCGCGCCGTGGATGTGGATGTCGACAAAGCCGGGGGTGACGTACCTGCCGGATGCGTCGATCGTCTCCTCGCCCGCAAGGCTGCCCGCCGGCGCGATCTCGGCGATCCGCCCGTTCTCAACGCGGACGTCGGCCTGCAGAAAGCGGCCGAGCGCGGTAAAGATGCTGCCGTTCTGAATGATCATCTGCTGCACGCTCCTTTGTTTGGTGGTGGGGTTGATTGGTTGATTGGTGCCTCTATTATACTCCATCCCACCCCGCCGCGGCAAGATGAACCGGCCGCAAAGTGGACGGGTGTGCAAAACTACAGGACGCTTTTTTCTTTTTTTCTGGGGGACAACGTCCCCCAGGCCCCCACCTTGCCGGGCAAAATTCTTTGCCCGGCGCGAATCGTTATGGGGTACGCCCAACGGACGCCGAAACGCACCAACGCAGCGAACGACACCAGCCCACCCGCGCTTTTTTCACGCACCAACGCAGCGAACGACATGGGGACGGTTCTTTTGTCCGCAGCGAAGCGGAAGACAAAAGAACCGTCCCCTGTGTCGGCAGCGGACGGCGAGATGGGACAAAAGAACCGTCCCCTGTGTCGGCAGCGGACGCCGAGATGGGACAAAAGAACCGTCCCCTGTGTCGGCAGCGGACGCCGAAACGCCCGCACAAAAACGCGCGGCCCGCAGCGGGAGAGCCTCCCGCGCAGGCCGCGCCTTTCGTGATCGTGATCGTTTTGCCCTCTCACAGCCCCATCAGCTGCAGCACCGTGCCAAACCCCGCGCCGATGGCCCAGAGCAGCCCGGTGATAAAGAGGTTCTGCCTGACGCTCCGGTTGGCCCGGAACAGCACCGCGAGGCCCACCCCCGCGCCGCTGCACAGCCCGGCCACCGCCGCGCCGAAGCCGATCGACCCGCCGAGGTAGAGCTGGGTGAGCAGCACGCTCGCCGCGCAGTTGGGCACCAGCCCGACCAGCGCCGCCAGCGCGGGCTGCAGCGGCCCGGTTTTGGCCAAAAAGCCCTCGACCGCCGCCGGGCCCACCCAGGCCACCAGCAGCCCGAGCAGCAGGTTAAACAGCAGGATAAACCCGAAGATCTCGGCCGTGTGCCGCGCGGCGGCCCAGAAGATGCTCTGGCCCGCCTCGTGCTCGCCGTGGCAGTCCACCTCGGCGGCATGGCCGGTGTAGCCGCCCCGCAGCCCGGCGGGCAGCAGACGCCCGCCGAAGGCGTCCAGCACAAAGCCCGCCAAAAGCGCGATCAAAACTTTGAGCCCCAGCAGCAGCGCCAGCCGCGGCCACTGCCCCGGCACCGCCAGCAGCAGCGGCACCGCCTCGTCCGAGGTGGAGAGGAACACCGCCATCAGGCTGCCCAAACTGATCACCCGGCTGGCGTAGAGGTTGGCCGCCATCGCCGAAAACCCGCACTGCGGCAGGCACCCCAGCAGCGCCCCCGGCACAAACCCCCAGCGCCCGCCCCCGGCCAGCGCCGCCTCGATCCGCTGCCCGCTGCTGCGCTCCAGCCACTCGATCAGCAGGTAGGCCGCGTACAAAAAGGGCAGCATCTTCGCGCTGTCCAGCAGCGCATCGAGCAAAACATCCGTCAACAGTTCCAACAAGGGTTACTCCTTTGCATCTCTCAAAGCCCGGCGCGGTGCGTGTCACGAGCCGCGGGCGTTTTCCGGCGCGGCCGTCCGGCCCCGCCTTCGGGCGCAGTTTCTCCCGCGCGGCCCCGCCGGGCGTTTTCCCGGCCCGACCCCGCGCCGCGTTTTTCCCCGCGCATTTTCCGCGTGTTTTTGTAGTATAACACATTTTGGCCCCAATGCAAGCAAAACCGCGCCGCCCGTGCGCTTTCCCGGCCGTCTCCCCGCCCCTTGACGCCCCCCTTCCCACCTGCTATAATGGAACTAAATTAAAAAAGTTCCATAAAAAGCACTGCAAAGGCCCAGCCCCGAAAGGAGGTCCGCCCCATGCCCACCGATTACCGGCAGCTCTGCCTTACCCTCTTTGGCACCGACGACCCGGCGCAGCTTGCGCGCCTCGCCGCTGCCTGCCGGGCCCCCAAGCCCCAAAACCCCCGCGGCGCGGGCCGCAAAAAAAAGTTCACCCCGGCCGATGTGTCGGCCATGCGGGCGCTGCTGGCCCAGGGCTGCACGGTGCAGCAGGTGGCCGGGCGTTTTAACACCTCGCGGCAGGTGGTGGCCCGGTACCTCGGCCCCGCCCCCCACCCGGGCTGCACCCTGCGGATGACCCTGCTGTACGGCCGCCGCCCCTGCACCCTGATCGACGTCGATTTCCTGCGCGAAAAGATCTACATCCAAAACCGCACCGACGACCTGCTCCACCGGGCCTTCGGGGTGCTGGAAGAGCCCACCTGGGCGGATTTTGAGGTCTTTTTGCAAAGCCGCTGCTTCCCACCCACCCGCGGCGGCCTCAAGGCCGAGCTGAAGGCGCTCGGCCTGACCGATTACGACCCGCTCCAAATCCTCGAAAAAACCCACGGCCGCACCGCCGAGGACGCCCTCTGGCTGAAATTCCAGTACACCCCGCTCGAAGGAGGCCGCTCATGAGCCCGCGCGAACAGGCCGTACCGGCCGAACAAACCATCCCGACCCCGCAGCCCGCACCCGCACGGCCCACACAGCCCACACGGCCCGCGCCCGCCGCACCGCTCCCGCAGATCGACCTGACCGCCGCCGCCCGCGAACCAGCCCGGGGCCACACCTCCAAGGGCGACCAGCCCAAGTGGCAGCAAGGCGGCCTATGGTACAAGGCCGACCACATGGGCTGCGAGGCGCTCGCGGAGGTGGCCGTCTCCCGGCTGCTGCAAAAGACCAATGTTCCCGATTTTGTGCGGTACGACCCCATCCGCATCCGATACGAGGGCGGGACGGCCCCCGGCTGTGTCAGCCGCAATTTTCGCAGCAGGCAGGAGATGCTGGTGCCCCTGGAGCGGCTCCACCGCGCCTACCGGGGCCGGGGGCTGGCCGCGGCGCTGGCGGATTTTGCCGGGCCGGAGGCGGCCATCCGCTACACAGTAGAGTTTGTGGAAACGGCCACCGGCCTGCACAAGGTCGGCCCCGCCCTGACCCAGCTGCTCGAGCTGGACATGGTCTTTCTCAATGAGGACCGGCACACCAACAACCTCGCGGTGCTGCGGGATGAGCAGACCGGCACCTTCCGCCTCTGCCCGGTGTTCGACAACGGCCTCGCGCTGCTGGCCGACCTGCACGACTACCCCCTCACGCGGGATCTCTACGAGTGCATCGCCGCGGCCGAGGCCAAGCCCTTTGCCCGCAGCTTTGAGGCCCAGGTCGATGCCGCCGAGCGCCTGTACGGGGTACAGCTGACCCTCTCCTTCCAGTCCGCCGACATCCCGGCCGCGCTGACCGGTCTGGACGCGCTCTACTCCCGCCCGGTGCTGGCCCGCGCCGAGCAGCTGCTGCGCGAGCAGCTGCGCCGCTATGCCGCCTACCGGAAACCGGCCCCATAAGTGCCCGTCTGCCCCCGCGGCGAGCCCGCGGCAGGCAAGTTTATTCCCTTCATGTCACAAACTTTGTAATTTTCATGCTTTTATGCCATCAATAGCACAAACTTTCCATCTTCATTCAAAGCCGCGCACCGCCGCCCAGACGCCAAAAAGCGGGCGGGGCCTGCTGCATTTCGCAGCGGCCCCGCCCGCTTTTTGGGTCATGTTCACGCCATTCGCGCTCAGAACAGCTTTTTCAGCTGATCCACCGCGCCGGAAAGGTTGTCGGCGGTCATCTTGCCCTTGACCCCGGCGACCACCTTTTCCATCAGGTCATCCGGCAGGTCCACCCCGAGCACCTTTTCCACCGCCTTGACCGGGTCCTTCTGGAACTGCGCGCGCAGCGCCTCATCCTTGGTGATCTTCTCGACCGCCTCGGTGATCTTCTCCTTGATATCCATCGTTTTCACCTCACTTTGCAAAACTGCTCTTTCAGCATACACACCGCCGGGCCAAATTGCAAGTGAAAATCCTGTGAGGGCCCGTCCAGACTGCGCAGGGCCGCGGCGGGTGGGGTGTCGGCAGCGGACTGCAAGCACGGCCCGCCGCGCCCTCAGTGCATCGCCACCGTCTCCTCCAGCGAGATGCGCAGCTTGGGCAGCGCCAGCTTCTGGCTCTCGTAGAGGCTGTACCGCCCGCTCATCAGATAGCTGACCGCGCAGGCCAGCGCGAACATCGGCAGCTGCCCGCCGCCGAACAGCTCGGCGCTGAGCAGGATGCTGGCCAGCGGGCAGTTGGTCACCCCGCAGAAGACCGCCACCAGCCCGAGCGCCGCGCCAAACCCCGGCCCAAGCCCCAGCCAGCCGCCGAGCAGGCAGCCGAAGGTGGAGCCGACGAAAAAGGCGGGCACGATCTCGCCGCCCTTAAAGCCCGCGCCGAGGGTGACGGCGGTGAAGAGCAGCTTGACCAGAAACATCGCCCCGCCCGCCTGCCCGGCCAGCGCGGCCAGAATCACCGGCCCGCCCGCGCCGTTATAGGTCTGGCTGCCGCACAAAAGGGTGAGCAGCACCACCAGCACGCCGCCCACCGCCGCCCGCGCAAAGGGGTTCGGCAGGTACTTGCCATACAGGCTGTGCGCCGCGTGCATGGTAATACAGAACAAAATGCTCACCGCCGCGCAGCCGAGCCCGAGCAGGGCGGTTAAAAAGGTGAGCCGCCCGGCCCCCGCGGCGGGCGCGGCCAGCTGGTAGGCGGTGGGCGACACCCCGAGCAGCCGGGCCACCTGCCCGGCCACCGTGGCGCTGAGCAGGCAGGGGAAGAGCGCCGCGTGCTGGAAGATGCCGACGCTGACCACCTCGATGCTGAAGACCGCCGCCGCCACCGGGGTGCCGAAGAGGGCGCTGAACAGCCCGCTCATGCCGCAGACCAGCAGCATCACCCGGCTCTCCTGCGCGAGATGCAGCCGCCGCCCGATGGCAAGGCCGATGCAGCCGCCGATCTGCAGCGCCGCGCCCTCCCGCCCGGAGGAGCCGCCGCAGAGGTGGGTGAGCACGGTGCCCGCAAAGATCAGCGCGCCCAGCCGCAGGGGCGGGCGGGTCTCGGCGCGGGCCCCCTCGAGCATGAAGTTGGTGCCGCGGTCGTTGTCCAGCCCGCCGAGGTGGTAGAGCAGCGCGATGCCAAGCCCGGCCAGCGGCAAAAGGTACAAAAGCCACGGGTGCCGCGCCCGCAGCGCGGTGACCTTTTCGATCGAGAGGGCGAACGCCGCGCCCACCCCGCCGCAGAGCAGCCCCACCGCCGCGGCCAGCAGATACCACCGGCCCAGCGCGGCAAAATACGGCCCGATCTCCCGCCGCCGTCCGTCCCAAAACGCCCGCAGTTGCTCCTTCATCCTGCCACTTCCCCTTTTCTTATCGTCTTAAACCTTGTCAATAACACGCCGCGAACGCAGCGAACGACCCCGCCCACCCGCGGTTCTTTTGCACGCAGCCAACGCAGCGAACGACATCGGGGACGGTTCTTCTGTCTTTCGC
>DKVN01000138.1:15539-16178 GCA_002491225.1 Faecalibacterium sp. UBA7177 | reverse complement strand
CGGCTGCGGCGGCCGGACGAGGCGGTGCGGCGGAGCGCCGCGTTTGGCGCGGCGGCCGGGCCGGGCTGGGGCCGCCGGGTGCGGGTGTACCGGCTGGCGGGCCTTGCCACCCCCTTTGCGCGGGGGCTGCTGCGGCCGGCCGTCTACCTGCCTGAGGGGCTGGACGAGCCGGAGGCGCTGGCGCTGGCTTTGCGGCACGAGCTGCTGCACCTGCGGCGGGGGCACCTGTGGCTGCGGGGCGCGGCAGAGCTGGCGGCCCTTTTCTACTGGTTTGACCCGGTTGCCCGGCGGCTGCCGGGGCGGGCGGAGCTGGCCTGTGAGCTTGCCTGCGACGCGGCGGTGGTGCGGGGGCTTGGGCCCCAGGGGCGCAGGGCCTACGCCGGGCTGCTGCTGCGCTGCGCGGACGGGGCCGGGATTGAAACCGGGGCGATCGGCGGGGGCAGCGGGCTCTCCCGCGCGGGGGAGCAGCTGACCGCCCGCTTTGAGGCGCTGCGGCGGGGCGGGGGGCGTGCGCCGCGCCGTCTGCGCCGGGCGGCGCTGCTAACGGCCGGGCTGGCGCTGGCCCTGCCCCTGACGGCGGGCGCAGCCGGGCAGGCGCGGGATGCCCTGCAGAGCGCGGCGCTGCTGCGGCGGGCGCTG
>DKVN01000138.1:6946-15458 GCA_002491225.1 Faecalibacterium sp. UBA7177 | reverse complement strand
GTCCAGCGGCTGGAGACGGACAGCCTGATCACCCGGCTGTTCGGCGGCTCCAAAACCCAGTTCCTCTCGGCGTTCCTCAGTGAGGGACAGCTGACCCAGTCGGAGGCCCAGCAGCTCAGGGCCATCATTGAGACGTGGAAGTGAGGCGGGCGGTATGACCCAACTGCTGCAAAACGCCGTGTTTGGCACGGCGCTGATTTTGGCGGCGGCGCTGCTGCGGCGGGCGCTGGACGCGCCGGAGGCCTATTTGTACCAGCCCGGCCCGGTGGAGGCCGAGGGGGCCTTGGCCGACCCCGCCCGCCTGATCGAGCTGGAATGGCCGGTGCCGGGTTACCGCTATTGCGGCCGCAGGCAGGTGCGGGGGCTGAGTATCGTGGCCGAGGTGGGCAGCCCGATCTGCGCGGCGGCGGACGGGGTGGTGCTGGCGGCCACCGGGCCGGAGCAGCCGCCGGATGAGGCCTGCGGGAGAACTATTGTGCTGGCGCACGGCAGCGAACCGGCCGTCTCCACCAGCTACCTGCACTGCGACGAGGTGCTGGTGCGGCCGGGGCAGCCGGTGCGGGCCGGGCAGCAGATCGGCACGGTGGGGGCTTCGGGCGCGGTGAGCGGGGCAATGTGCCTGTATCAGGTGCGGATCGGGGGCGAATGCTACCGGCCCGAGCGGTGGTACCCGGAGGAATCTGTTGCGATGAACGGATAAGGCAGGAAATTTTACGCTTCGCCCTGCGGGGCGGGCGCTGGGAGATTTAAGAGAAAGCGAGGACAACCGAAGATGCGTTTTGCGAAGAAAAAAGCCCGCCGGGCGGCGGGTCTGGTTTTGTGCAGCCTTTTTGCGCTGGGCGCGGCGGCTACGACCGCTGTGGGCGCGGCAGGGCCGGTGGAGGAAGGGCTCTCCCCTGCCCGGTTTGCCGGGGCGGAGGGGCAGGCGGCCGGGAGTGGCGGGAGCGCGGCGGACATGGTGTACGCGCCGGATGGTGCGGGCACGGCGGCCGACACGGATGCGCCGGGCGGCGCGGGCGCGTCGGCCGATACAGCCGCGGCGGACGAGCAGCCCGCGCTGACCGGCACCCTGACCGTCTACCTTGAGGCCCTGTACGCGGACGAGCTGAACGAGACGCTGAACATCTCGCCGGTGCTAAGCGCGATCCGGGCGTTTGAGGCGCAGCACCCGGGGCTGACCATCCGCTTTGAATCGCCGGTGAGCGGGTACCACGACCCGGAGGCCCGCGAGGGGGCCATCGACCGGCTGACCGATGAGATCGCCGCCGGGGGCGGGCCGGACCTCTTTTTGTTCGGCAGCTTTTTCCGCGGCAGCAGCCTTTACCCCGACCTGCAAAGGGCCATGCGGGAGGGCGCGTTTGCGGACTGCGCCGGGCTGCTGGCGGCGCAGGGCGTCGACTGCGCGGGCGAGGCGTTCTGGCAGCCGGTGATGGCGGCGGGCCGGGTGGGGCGGGCGCAGTTTCTGGTGCCGCTCTCGTTTGAGCTGCCGGTCGCGCTGGCCGATTCGGGCACCCTTGGGCGCAGCGGGTTTGACACCGCCCGGGCCGAACAAGGTGCCGCCGACTTTTTTTCCGAGTGCGCCGCGGCCTTTGCCCGCGACCCAGGGCTGGGCACCGAGCTGCTCGAGTACCCGCTGCGGTGCAGCGCGCTGCCGGTGCTGGACTATGACGCGGGCCGGGTGGAACTGGACCGCCCGGGCTTTCGTCAGCTGCTGGAACTGCAGCGGGCCCAGGCCCTGCGCAGCGCGCCCTGGCTGGCGGATGACACCGCGGCCTTCACCGAGGCCATCCGGGGCGGGGGCTGCGACAGCTATCTGCACGAAGAGGCCCGGCGGCTGGCGGGCGGCGAGCGGCTGATGATCGCGGGCTCCTCCAGCCTTTTGGCCGGGTACGCCTGGCGTCTGGCGGCCGAGGGCTCTCCCGCCCTGCTCGCGGTGCCGGACGAGGCGGGCGGGGTGACGGCCACGGTGAGCAGCTACGGGGCCATCCGGCAGGGCAGCGGCGAGGCCGAGGCCGCCGCGGCCCTGCTGGCCTTTTTGCTGCAGCCCGCACAGCAAAACGCTGCCGCCTGGCCGGGGCAGCGGACCGACCTGCCGGTGCGCAGGAGCAGCCTGGCCCCGGCCCAGCAGAGTGCTTACCGCTTTGAGGAAACCATCTGGTGGCTCGACCCCACCGAAGAGCAGGTGCAGGCCTGGGAGGCGCGGTTTGGCGAGCGGTTTGAGCGCCGCACCGAGGCCGAGCGGGCGGCGCACCTTGAAGGGCTCGGCCAGCCGCTGCCCGATGAGACGCTGGCGCAGCTTGCAGGGCTCTGCGGGCGGGTCACCGCCGCCCGCCTGCCCTCTGACTGGCCGGGCGGCGCGGTGCCGGGCGGGGCGGACGGGCCGGTGAGCGCCGCGCTCGAAGACTACTGGCGCGGCGGGTGCAGCACCGACGAGCTGATCGAGACACTGCGGCCGCTGCTGAAAGAGGAGCTGGCGAGGGCCCGGTCCGCCTGCTTCAAAAGCCAGGCCAGCCCCGCGCCGGCGTAGGGCACCGCCAGCAGAAAATAGGGCAGGATGTACTGGCCCTTGCCCTCGCTGAGCAGGCTGAAGAGAAACCCGCCCAGGATGATCAGCCCCGGCAGCAGCTGGCCCAGCTGCACGCTTTTGTACCGGGACGCGAGGCAGAGGAAAGCCAGCAGCCAGACCGCTGTCTGGTACCATTTCATCCCCCGCACCAGGGCATCCTGCAGCGGGCCGTTGTAGAGGTTATCCATGAAAGGGCTGTACTTGTCCGGGTGGAAAAAGTCGTACTCGAGCCAAAAGCCCTGATAGGTGGGCTCGGTCCACTGGGAGAGGGTTTTCAGCTTGTAAAACTGCAGCGCGGTTTTGGGCTCCGCGCGAAACTGCTGCAGCCGGGCCGCGATATCCTGCCGGGCCTTTTGGACGGCGAGCTCCCGGTCATACCCGACCTCCCGGTAGGTGTCGAAGTTGTAGGCATTGCACCAGCCCGGCGCGCGCCAGCCCTCCCAGTTGTCCTGCATGCCCATTGCGATGGTCAGCTCCATGGGGTAGCTTTTGGGCAGCGGCTGGCCGGCCTGCGCCTCGTAGATGCGGCTGACAGCGCTTTGCCCCAGCACGCAGGCCAGCACCAGCAGCACCGGCAGCAGCAGCGTTTGGGGCTTTTGCCGCAAAAGCGCGTTCAGCACCAGAAAGATCACCAGCGCCACCAGAAAGATCGCGTTGAAGAGCTTGAGCTGGATGGCGCCGGCCATTGCGAGGCAGCCGCCCGCAAACCGCCCCCAGCCGCCCGCCTGCTGCCAGCGCAGCAGCAGCCAGACCGCCAGCAGCCCCAAAAAGTTGCCCAGCAGGTTGCCGTACACAAAGTTGATCCGCAGGCTGCCCACAAGGCAGAGGCTCAGCATCAGGGTGGCGGCAAGGCGCTCCGGCCCCCGGTCGGCCGTCTCGTCCCGGAAAAAGAGCTGGCGGCCGATGCCCCACAGCAGCAGATACGAGCCGATGTTGCCCGCCCAGTTGAGCAGGGTAAAGGGCAGCAGGCTCTCGGTGCCAAACAGAGTGAACAGCAGCTCCAAGAGCGTGGTAAAGCCGATCTGGAACGGGAAGATAAAGAGATAGGCCCCCGGCTCAAAGTCGCTGTAATCGCCCGCGAGCATCCGCCGGGCGGTTTGCACGACACTGTCCTGATCCCTTTTGAGCACATAGCCGCTGTTCAGCGCCCACCAGAGGCTGAGGGCGCCGACGATCACGGCCAATACGATCAGGCAGGCCCGCGTTGTGGGGTATCGGTTTTGCAGCAGCTTGCGCAAAAGGGCCGCTGCCGCAACGCCCAGCAGAAACACCGGCAGAAAGCGCAGGACACTGTCGTTTTGAAACTCGATCAGCTCCTGCACGGCGCTGCTGGGGCGGTTGAAGGCGATGTAGCGCAGGTTCAGGAGGGTCAGGCCGAGAAAGAGGCCGGTCTCCAACACCCAGAGCGCCCTTGTCAGCCAGCCCGCGATGGTTTTGCCCGCGTTGTGCATGCGTTTTTTCTCCATGATTCGTTATTTCCTCCCGAAGCGGTACACCGTGACCTCGTGGTAGGCTTCGCCCGGGTGCAGGATGATGCTGGGGAACTCCGGGCGGTTGACCGCGCAGGGGTAGTGCTGGGTCTCGAGGCAGAAGGCGTCGCGCGGGTGGTAGAGCGCGCCGCCCTTGCCGGTTTGGCCCTTTAAGTAGTTGCCCGAGTAGAACTGGATGCCGGGCTGGGTGGTCTCGCAGGTGAGGGTGATGCCGGTGGCCTCGCACCAGGCCCAGGCTGCCGGGCGCAGGGTGCCCGCCGCGCCGTCGATGCACCAGTTGTGGTCGAACCCGCCGGCCCAGCGCAGCTGGTCGTACTCCGCGTTGATGTCCCGGCCGATGGGCTTCGCGGCGGTGAAATCCATCGGGGTGCCGGCCACCGGCAGCACTTCGCCGGTGGGGCAGCTGACCTCGTTGGCCGGGGTGAACTTTGAGGCGTGCAGCTGCACAAACTGCTCCAGCACGCTGCCGCTGCCCGCGCCCGCGAGGTTAAAGTAGCTGTGGTTGGTGAGGTTGACGGGGGTGTCGGCGTCGGTGACGGCGCGGTAATCGAGGGTGAGCGCGCCGGTCTCGTCGAGGCTGTAGCGCATCTCGGCCTCGACCGTGCCGGGGAAGCCGTCCTCCCCGTCCGGGCTGTGCCAGCGCAGCAGCAGGGTGTCGCCCTCAATTTCGGCGGGCATGACCTGCCGGTCCCAGCTGCCGTGGCAGAAGTTGGGGCCGTTGTTCACTGCCAGCTGGTACTCCTGGCCGTTCAGGGTAAAGCGGGCGTTCTCGACCCGGTTGGCCACCCGGCCCACGTAGGCCCCGAGGTGGGAGGGGTCGGCCTCATACCCGGCGAGGTCGTCGTAGCCGAGCACGATGTCCACCGGGCCCGATCTGCCGGGCACGAGGATCTGGGTGATGCGTCCGCCGTAGTCCAGCGCCCTGACCGTCACCCCGCCGCGGGCGAGGGTGTACTGGTGCACCTCGCGGCCATCCTGGGTTTTGCCGTAATACTCCTTTGTGATCATGGATGCTTCCCCTTTTCTCTTATTTTTTATCTCACGCGTTCAGGGTTTTGAGGGCCGCGGCGATGCGGGCGGCAGCCTCGCGGGTCTCGGCGGCGTCGCCAAAGGCGGTGAGCCGGAACCAGCCCCTGCCGCACTCACCAAAGCCCTCGCCGGGGGTGCCGACCACCTGGGCGTTCTCGAGCAGCCAGTCGAAAAACTCCCAGCTGCCCATGCCGCCGGGGCACTTGAGCCAGAGGTAGGGGCTGTTTTCGCCGCCGTAGTAGGTGACGCCCGCCTCGGTGAGGGCCGCGCCGAGCACCGCGGCGTTCTGGCGGTAGTAGTCGAGATTTTGCTGGATGGCGGCCATCCCCTCCTCGGTAAACACCGCGGCCGCCGCCCGCTGCACGATGTAGGGGGTGCCGTTGTACTTGGTGGTCTGGCGGCGCAGCCACATGGGGGCTAATTCCATGCCGTCCCGCGCAAGGCCCCCCGGCAGGACGGTATAGCCGCAGCGGGTGCCGGTGAACCCGGCGATCTTGGAAAAGCTGCAGAACTCGATGGCGCAGCTGCGCGCGCCCTCCACCTCAAAGATGCTGCGGGCGAGATTTGGGTCGCGGATAAAGCACTCGTAGGCGGCGTCGTAGAGCAGGATGGCATCCTCGCGGTTGGCCCAGTCGACCCATTCTTTCAGCTGGGCGCGGGTGTAGGCCGCGCCGGTGGGGTTGTTGGGGCTGCAGAGATAGACGATGTCGGCGTGCAGGCCGGGGGTGGGCATGGGCAGAAAGCCGTTCTCCTCGGTGGCGGGGGCCAGTACCACCCGGCGGCCCGCCATGAGGTTGGTGTCGCGGTAGACCGGGTAGACCGGGTCCGGCACCAGCACCGTGTTGTCCGGGCCGAAAAGGTCGAGGATGTTGCCGATGTCGCTTTTGGCCCCGTCGCTGATGAAGATCTCCTCGAGGGCGAGGGATACCCCACGCTGGGCGTAGTAGCCCGCGATGGCCTGCTGCAAAAACTCATAGCCCTGATCCGGCCCATAGCCGTGGAAGGTCTCCTTGTGGGCCATCTCGTCTACCGCGGCGTGCAGCGCGGTGATGACCGGGGCGGCCAGCGGCAGGGTGACATCCCCGATGCCCATGCGGATGACCTTTTGCTCCGGGTGGGCGGCGGCGTATGCGGCGGCCTTGCGGCCCACCGTGCTGAAAAGATAGCTCTGCTCGAGATCGCGGAAATGCTGGTTGAGCTGCATGGTACCCTCTCCTTGTTACAATTTGGGGCGGCGTGCCCCGGTGTTCCCTCTATGATGCTTTTTCTATTATAGGATAAAAACGCCCCGGCCACAAGGGGCAGAGGGCGGGTTTTGGGGGCGAAAATCCGCCCGCCGGGGGACCCGGGCGGCGGGCGGTTTGGGCAACAGTTTGTACAAAGCGTGAATTCTCTGCGAGACCCCTTGACATCCCCTTGCAGATGGGCTATAAAAAGGATAGCAATTTTACAAGGCCGACCCCGGCCTTGTGGGTAAGGAGATTGAGAAGTATGGATACCTTTGAGCAGATCCGCGCGCTTTTGGCGGAACATTTTGAGGTGGACGAGGACCGGATCACGATGGACAGCGATATCATGGAGGATTTTGAGGCCGACAGCCTGGATGTCGTGGACATGATCATGAGCCTCGAGGACGAGTTTGGGATCGAGGTGCCCGACGAGGTGGTCGAGACCTTCCACACGGTGGGCGACGTGGTGCGCTATGTGGAGGAGAATACCTGAACCGCCGCTTTGCCGGGATGCAGCCGCCCCCTGTGCGCAACCGAACAGGGGGCGTTTCTCTGCCGGGCGGCCGGCGGGGATACCCCAAACACCGGCACGGGCCAGAAGGAGTGGCCAGAAGGAGTAGAAAGAGATGAGCGAACAGAAAAAGAAGCTGGTGGAGGCCATCACCCCCATCAACGAGGACTTTACCCAGTGGTACACCGACGTCTGCCTCAAGGCCGAGCTGGTGGATTACTCGAGCGTCAAGGGCTGCATGATCCTGCGGCCGTATGGCTACGCCATCTGGGAGAATATCCAGCACATCCTCGATGGGATGTTCAAGGCGACCGGGCACGAGAACGTGGCGATGCCGATGTTCATCCCCGAGAGCCTTTTGCAGAAGGAGAAGGACCATGTGGAGGGCTTTGCCCCCGAGGTGGCCTGGGTGACCCACGGCGGGCTGGAGGAGCTTGAGGAGCGGCTGTGCGTGCGGCCGACCAGCGAGACCTTGTTCTGCGACCACTTTGCCCATGTGCTGCACTCCTGGCGGGACCTGCCGATGAAGTACAACCAGTGGTGCAGCGTGGTGCGGTGGGAAAAGACCACCCGGCCCTTTTTGCGCAGCCGCGAGTTCTGGTGGCAGGAGGGGCACACCATCCATGAGACGGCCGAGGAGGCGATCGCCGAGACCCGCCAGCAGCTGGAGACCTACGCCGAGCTGTGCGAAAAGCACCTGATGATCCCGGTGGTGAAGGGTCAGAAGACCGACAAAGAAAAGTTTGCCGGGGCCGAGGCCACCTACACGGTGGAGGCCATGATGCACGACGGCAAGGCGCTGCAGAGCGGCACCAGCCACTATTTTGGCGACGGGTTCAGCCGGGCGTTTGGGGTGCAGTTTGCCGGGCGGGACAACCAGCTGCAGTACCCTTACCAGACCAGCTGGGGCGTGTCGACCCGGCTGGTGGGGGCGATCATCATGACCCATGGGGACGACGAGGGGCTGGTGCTGCCGCCCGATGTGGCCCCCTACCAGGTGGTGGTGGTGCCGGTGGCCGCCCACAAGCCCGGCGTGGCCGAAAAGGCCGCCGAGCTGACAGCGCGGATCGGCCGGTTTGCCCGGGTGAAGCTGGACGACAGCGACAACTCGCCGGGCTGGAAGTTCAGCCAGTGGGAGATGAAGGGGGTGCCGCTGCGGCTGGAGGTTGGGCCGCGCGACCTCGAGAAGAACCAGTGCGTGCTGGTGCGCCGGGACACCCGCGAAAAGGCGTTTGTGAGCCTGGACGAGCTGGAGACGGTGATCCCGCAGATGCTGGCCGACCTTGCCGCAAGCATCTACCAGAAGGCGCTGGACAACCGGGAGGCGCGCACCTGCGCCGCCACCGATTTTGAGGAGATTAAAAAGCTGGCGGCGGAGAAGAGCGGCTACATCAAGGCGATGTGGTGCGGAGACCTTGCCTGCGAGGAGAAGATGAAGGAGGAGGCCGGGCTCTCGAGCCGGTGCATCCCCTTTGTGCAGGAGCATCTGAGCGATGTCTGCCCCTGCTGCGGACGGCCCGCGAAGCAGATGGTCTACTGGGGCAAGGCGTACTGAGCCGGCCGTTTGCCGCACCGGCCGTGCTGAAATGGATCGCGCCCGCGGGGTCAGGCTGGCCCCGCGGGCGTTTTTGGGTTCTTGCCGCGGGAGTATCCAGAATGCTTCGTCCGCGCGGGGGATGTTTCCCTG
>DKVN01000138.1:3663-6681 GCA_002491225.1 Faecalibacterium sp. UBA7177 | reverse complement strand
GATGTTTCCCTGCGAATGGTTTAAGCGCCCCCGAAGGGGGCGTTTTCGCAGGGGAATATCCCCCGCGCAGACGGACGGGCTTTGCGGCTTGGGCAATTCCCCGCACCGCTGGATTTTTGCGTGCGGTTGGTATATAATAGGAGCCAGCAGGGCTGCCGTGCGCACCGCGCGGCGGCGGACAGGGTGCGAGGAGGCGGCGTGATGAGACATTCCCGGATGGTTCTGCTGCGCAAGGCAGTGCTTGGGCTGGTGCTGATTGCACTGGCGGCGGGCATCTCGCTCTTCATCAAGGAGAATCTGGACGTCAAAAGCCCCGAGGACGCGCTGCCGGACATCACGGTGGCGGTGAACGGGCTGCCCATCGCCCCCGAGATGGTGCTGCGGGCGGGCTATGAGTGGAATTTTTGGACCACCACCGAAAAAAACACCCCGGTGTACAGCTCGGAGGACATTGTGCGGATGGTCTACCCGGTGGACATGCCGCCCCGCAGCACGGTCGACCTCAGCTTTTCGATCAAGGCCGAGACCTTGAAGATCAGCCGGGCGGACGACGCGGGCTTTCAGTACTTTATCGAGATGGTGGACACCGGCGGGCAGGTGATTGCCCCGGCGCAGGCCGGGCAGTACCTCTATAAGATCGAGGCCGGGTTTGGCTGGCGCGGCTCGGTGATCTATTATCTGATGGTGAATATCAAGGAGGCCGCCTGAGCAAACCGGCGGCAAAACAATGGCAAAGCAAACCCCCGCGCGGCTTATAAGCACCTGCGCGGGGGTTTTTGCAAAAGGGGCGGACAGGCCGGAAAGGGGCGGGTGGCCGTGGCGGTGGAGCGGGCGGACAATTTTTCGTTTTCGCTGTTTCCCAATGAAAATTTCCTTGATCTGCGCCTGTACCAGTACGGGTGGGAGCAGTGCGAGCCGCTGCACTCGTTTGGGCCGTTTGTGCGCAACCACTACCTGTTCCACTATGTGATCGCGGGCAAGGGGGTGCTGCACTCGACCGACGGGCGCGGGGTGACCCGCAGCTACCACCCCGGCCCGGGCGAGGGGTTTTTGATCTGCCCCGGGCAGGTGAACACCTACGCGGCCGACCAGGCCGACCCCTGGCGGTATGTCTGGCTGGAGTTTGACGGGCTGCGCGCGGCCGAGTACCTCGAGAGCGCCGGGCTGGGTCTGAGCCAGCCGCTCTACCGGCCGGACACCCCCGCCGGAGGCGAGGCGGTGCGGGACGAGATGCTCTACATTGCCGGACACCCGGACCTTGCGCCGCTGCACCTGATCGGGCATCTGTGCCTGTTTGTGGACGGGCTGGTCGAGTCCTCCTCCACCCGCAAAAAGGCGATGGCGGGCCAGCTGCAGGATTTTTACATGCAGGAGGCGGTGGCCTACATGGAGCACAACTACCAGCGGGAGCTGACCGTGGCCGAGATCGCGGACGCCTGCAGGCTCAACCGCAGCTATTTCAGCAAGCTGTTCCGCGAGAACATGGGCTGCCCGCCGCAGGAGTTTCTGATCCGGCTGCGGCTCTCGAAGGCGGCCGAGCTGATGCGCACCACCACCGGCACGATCGGCGAGATCGCCCAGCGCTGCGGCTACCCCGACCCGCTGCATTTTTCCCACGCCTTCAAGAAGCGGTACGGCATGCCGCCGCGCCAGTGGCGCAGGCAGTACCGCGGCGCGGCGCTGCCGGGCGGGCCGGAGGGCCCGGAGCCGCGATGAGCAGAAAAAACAAGACAGCCGCCGAGACGGCCGGGGGAACCGGCGCTTCGGCGGCTGCGTTTTTCCTGTATGGGCGGGTGCAGGGCGCTGAGGTTCAGGGATGCAGGGGCTCAATCCCCCTCCTCGGCCTGCAGATAGAACTGCCAGGCCTCGTAATCCCCCTGCTGCACCGGCAGAGGCAGCCCGGCGGCCATGAGGGCCGCGCCGGTGTAGGCCGCCTCTCCCCCGTTGACCCGGTAACGGCCTTGGGGCCGCAGCCCGCGCAGCCGCACCGCCCGGAAGGGCGGGGCGGCCCCGGCCGGGCCGGTGACCACCGAGACCAGCGCCTCGCTGCCGTCCGGCGCGGTCTGCTGCCAGGCGGTAAAGGGGCCGGTGGGCGGGGTGAGCCGGGCGTACTCGCCCTGCTGGATCAGCCGGGCGTGCTGCTTGAAAAAGGCGATCTGGCGGCGCACCGCCTCCTTTTCCTCGGGTGTGCAGTGGCCGAGGTC
The DNA here is from genome assembly GCA_002491225.1 of Faecalibacterium sp. UBA7177. GTDB lineage: Bacteria > Bacillota > Clostridia > Oscillospirales > Ruminococcaceae > UBA7177. Next base: position 4,477 of record DKVN01000138.1, on the reverse strand, counting down.
CATCTCGTAGCCGAAGGTGCCGCTCATGGCGACGACGGCGCGGGTGTGGACGGGGGTTGTGCGGCCGGTTTGGGCGTTGGGCACCGCCGAGACGTGCGCACCCACCGCGCTGACCGGGTAACCAAACGAGGTGCCGTACTGGATGGCAAGGCGGTCGATGGCGTCGGTGTTGTCGCTGCACCAGATCTGGGGGGTGTAGTAGAGCATGCCCGCGTCAAACCGGCCGCCGCCCCCCGCGCAGCCCTCGATGAGCAGATGGGGAAAATCCCGGTGCAGCTGCTCGAGCATCTCGTAGACGCCCAGGACATACCGGTGGTAAACCTCCCCCTGCCGGGCGGCGGGCAGGGCGGCCGACCAGACATCGGTGAGGCTGCGGTTCATATCCCACTTGAGGTAGGAGATCCCGGCGCTCGAGAGCACCGTTTTGAGCTGGGCGTAGACGTGGGCCCGCACCTCGGCGCGGGAGAAATCCAGCACCAGCTGGCCCCGGCCCCGGGCGGGGGCGCGGCCCGGCACCCGCAGGGCCCAATCGGGATGGGCGCGGTAGAGGTCGCTGTCCTCGCTGACCATCTCGGGCTCGGCCCAGATGCCGAAGGCGAGGCCCAGCGCTTTGATGCGAGGCACCAGCGCCGCGAGCCCGCCGGGCAGCTTTGCCTCGTTGACGACCCAGTCGCCCAGGCCGCTGGTGTCGTCCTCCCGCTTGCCGAACCAGCCGTCGTCCATCACAAAGAGCTCGATGCCAAGCTCGGCGGCCTGCCCGGCGATTTTGACCAGCCTGTCGGCGGTGAAATCGAAGTAGGTGGCCTCCCAGTTG
>DKVN01000138.1:0-3366 GCA_002491225.1 Faecalibacterium sp. UBA7177 | reverse complement strand
TTGTTGATGAGCACCGGGCGGCGCGCGCCCTGGTAGGGGTCGCGGATGAGATGCTCCCGGATGGCGCGGTGGAAGCTGCGGCTCATCGGGCCAAGGCCGCCGGCCGAGCAGACGAGCGCCGCCTCGGGGGCGGTGAACTCCTCGCCGGGGGCGAGGGCCCAGCAGAAATGGGTCGGGTGGATGCCGAGGGTCAGGCGGGTGTTCTCGTACTGGCTGCACTCGGCCGCCGCCTCAAAGTTGCCGCTGTAGAGCAGCATCGCGCCGTAACACAGGCCGCGCTCCTCCTCCGCGCCATGCTCGCAGAGGATCACAAAGGGGTTGTGCTGGTGGCTGGACGCGCCGCGGGTGCTGCCGACGCTCTGCACACCGGAGCGCAGGGGCGCGCGCTCGGGGGTGCGCTCGCGCAGGTGATGGCCATTGAAGGTGATGAGGTCGAGGTCGGTGCGGGAAAAATCCAGGCAGAGGGAGGCGCACCGGCAGAGCGAGACCGGCTCCTGCCCCAGATTTTTGACCCGCACCGCGCGGGTGATGAGATCGAGCTCCTCAAAGACGCCGTAGCAGAGGGTGACCGCGACATGGGCGGCGGCATCCTCGAGCTGGATGAAGAGGGTCTCGGCCTGCCCCTCCCCGGCAAAAAAGGCGGGCAGGCCATCGAGCGCGTACTTGCCCCTTTGCAGCTCATAGCCGCGGTAGCGCAGATCGCAGGTGTGGCTGCCGTTTGGCAGCGCCAGCTCGATCGAGGGCAGGCGGAAATCCCCCACCCCGCAGGTGGAATACTCCTGCGGCAGCACGTCGAGCGAGAGGGTGCGGTCGGCCCCGGCCTCGTTGGGGTTGGGGGAAAAGCTGCGGTCGGTGCGCCGGATCAGGGCCGAGAGGTCCTGATCCGGGATGCGGGGGCCGTAGTAGGTGTGCAGCAGCACCCCGCAGGGGCCCACCTTCATCTGATAGGTGGTGCTGCGGGTGTGGATGGTAAACAGCCGGGCCTCCTGGTCGTATCCGATCATGGGGCATACCTCCTGTGAGATGATATCGCCTTAGCTCTTCTGTTCGAGATAGAAAAAGCCATAGGGGGGCACCGGGATGTCCTGCAGGGTGCGCGTCTGGCCGGTGAAGAGGTCGGTAAAATTGCCGGGGTCATGGGCAAAGCTCACCCGCTTGTCCCATGGGGTAAAGTTGAACACCCCGATGATCTTTTGCCCCTCCGCATACCGCCCGACGGCCAGCAGGCCATCGTCCCCGGTGTCCAGCGTCCAGACGTCCGCCCCCGCGCCAAAGGCGGGGTTTGCTCTGCGCAGCGCCCCGAGGGTGCGCAGGCCGCAGAAGACCTGTCCCTCGGGGGTCGCCGGGTCATCGGCGTGGGCCGCGAGATCCCACCGCAGCCTGCCGCGGTGGAGGTAGCGGCTGTCCGCGGCCTTTTGGGGGTCGCTTTTGTAGCTGTAGTCGTTGACCTGGGCCAGCTCGTCCCCGCTGTAGAGCAGGGGCAGGCCGGTCTGCAAAAAGACCATGGCGTGCAGGGTCAGATCGAGCCGGACGGCCAGCGCCATGGCGGCGGGATCCTGCTCGAACCCGGCCTTCTCGATGCCGCAGAGGCTGGCGGTGGTGCCGCACTGGCGGGCGTCGCCGCTGACGGGGTCGTCGTTGTACAGCTCCCCCCGGCTGACGCTGCCCGGCCAGCGGCCGCAGAACCACTCGCTGAGAAAATGCTTGTGGGCCTTTTCCTCGATGCCGCAGTGCTCGGCCAGCCAGGCGTAATCCAGCCCCCAGCCGATATCGTCGTGGCAGCGCAGATAGTTGAGGAAGACGTACTCCCTGGGCAGGCTGTTCAGGATGTCCAGCTGGCGGCGCAGCAGCCGGGTGTCCCGTGTGGCCACCGTGTGCCAGGTGGTGCACATGGTGGTGACGTTATAGAGCAGGTGGCACTCCGGCTTTTCGATCGTGCCGAAGTAGGGCACCACCTTGACCGGCTCCATCACCACCTCGCCCAGCAGGATCACCGAGGGGCAGACGATCTCGCCGATCATCCGCATCATCCGCACGATGGTGTGCACCTCGGGGCGGTTGCGGCAGTCGGTGCCGAGCTCCTTCCAGATATAGGGCACCGCGTCGATGCGGATCATGTCCATGCCCCTGTTGGCCAGAAAGAGGAAATTGTACATCATCTCGTTGAAAACGCGGGGATTGCGGTAGTTGAGGTCCCACTGGTAGGGGTAGAAGGTGGTCATGACATAGTGCCCGCAGTCCTCCAGCCAGGTGAAGTTGCCGGGGGCGGTGGCGGGGAAGACCTGGGGGACCGTTTTTTCGTACTCGGCCGGGATGGCGGGATCGGCGAAAAAGAAGTACCGGCTCATGTACTCGCCCTCCCCCGCGCGGGCCCGTTTTGCCCAGGCGTGGTCGCAGCTGGTGTGGTTCATCACAAAATCCATGCAGAGGTTGATGCCCTTTTGGTGGCAGGCCTCCGCCAGCCGTTCGAGGTCCTGCATGCTGCCGAGGTCGGGGCGGACGGCCCGGAAATCGGCCACCGCATAGCCGCCGTCGCTGCGGCCGGGCACCGTGTCCAGAAAGGGCATCAGGTGCAGCAGGTTCACCCCGGTTTTTTGCAGATAGGGCAGCTTTTTTTGCACCCCTTTGAGATCCCCGGCAAAGTTGTCGATGTAGAGCATCATGCCGACAAGCGCGTTCGAGCGGTACCACTCCGGGTCGGCCTCCCGGGCGAGATCCCGCTTTCGCAGCGCCGCGGAGCGCCCGTCGGCAAAGCGGCCGAGGTTATCGCAGAGCTCGGCGAACATGGCGCTGTTGCCGTACAGTTCCATATACAGCCAGCGCAGCTCGTCAAGGTGGCGGGCCAGGCGGCGGTCAAAATCAGGGTCATGCATGGCCAAAGCGGCTCCCCTTTCTCGTCAGACGGTGATGTCCTTGCTATGATAGCATGATCCCGGCGGGGCGGAAAGGCCCCGCCGAGATCGGTCCTGGAGAGAGAATATCTCAGTTGCTGCCGCCGGTTTACTTGCCGCCGGTGGAGGCGATGCCCTCGATGAACTGCTTTTGGAAGATGAGGTAGAGGATCACCATCGGCAGCATGGCCAAGAGGCTCCCCGCCATGAGCACCGGGAAGTTGGTGGTGAACTGGCCGCGCAGGGTGGCGAGGCCGGAGGAGAGGGTCATCATGTTGAGATCCGAGTTGACCACCAGCGGCCACATCAGGTCGCTGTAGGCAAACACGGCGGTGAAGATGGTGAGGGCCGCCACCGAGGTGCCGGTGAGCGGGAACATCACCTTATAGAAGGTCTGCCACTGGTTGCAGCCGTCGAGGTAGGCCGCCTCGCCGATCTCCTTGGGGATGCCCATGTAGGTCTGCCGCAGGAAGAA
>DKVN01000181.1:12750-16920 GCA_002491225.1 Faecalibacterium sp. UBA7177 | reverse complement strand
GGGCTGAGCGCGCGGAACGCCTCAAAGGCCGGGGCGAGGTACCACTCGATGCCCAAAGCCTCGATGCGGCGGTGTTTTTCGGCGTCGGTGAGGATCCGCCCGCCCTTGATCGCGTTTTTGGCTGGCAGGCCGAAGGTAAAGACGGCGGGGGTGAGGCAGTGGGCGGCGGCGTATGCGGCCGCCGCGCCGATGACCGCCCGGTGCCCCACATGCACCCCATCAAAAAAGCCCAGCGCCACCGCGGTGCCGCCGGGTGTTGTAAGCGGCGCAAGGGTGTTACAATAGCGCACCGCGCTCACTGCCTTTCCACAAAAAGTTTTTGAGCGTGCAGGGTATCGCCCTCCACCCGGCCGAGGCCGAGAAACGCGCCTCCCTCAGCGGCGTACAGCCGGTACCGACCGGCGGAGGCGCCGACGCGCCAGACCGGCGCGCCGTTCCTCAGCCGGGCTATGGCGTCCGCACCGAGCCGCAGGGCGGGCAGCTCGGCAAACACGGTATCGGTGCCAAGCAGCAGCCCGGCCAGCGCCTCTGGCCCCGCCTCCTTCGCCGCAATGATCTCCTCAAGGGTGTGGCTTTGCTCCTCGGTAAAGATGCCCGCCCGGGTGCGGCGCAGCGCCGCGAGGGCGGCGGGCAGGCCGAGCGCGGCCCCGAGCTCCTCGGCCAGCACCCGCACATAGGTGCCCTTGCCGCAGGAGACCAGAATGCGGTGGTCGGTCTCGGAGACCTGCTCGAGATAGTCCAGTTTATAAATGACGATGGAACGCGGTTTGCGCTCAACGATCTGCCCCGCGCGGGCCGCCTTGTAGAGGGGCTGGCCGTTTACCTTGACCGCCGAGTACATCGGCGGCAGCTGCATTTGCGGGCCCACAAAGCCCGGCAGCACCGCCTCAAGCTCGGCCCGCCCGGCCGTGACCGGGGCGGTTTTGAGGGGGGTGCCGGTGATGTCGCCGGTGTCGGTGGCAAGGCCGAGCCGCAGGGTGGCGAGGTAGGTTTTGTCATGGTCGGCCTGCAGGTCCACCGCCTTGCTGGCAGGCCCGACAAAGACCGGCAGCACCCCGGTGGCCATGGGGTCAAGGGTGCCGGAGTGGCCTAATTTGCGGGTGCCCAGCACGCCGCGCAGCTTGGCGATGACGTCAAAGCTGGTCCAGCCCGCGGGCTTGTCCACTACGAGGATGCCCTGCAGGCTCATGCCTCGCCGCCCGCTTCGCTTGCCTTGTCCAGCGCGGTCAGCTCCCGCTCGACCTCGGCGAGGATGGCGGCCTTGGCGTTGGCGAGGTTGCCCTCCAATTCGCAGCCCGCGGCGCGGGAGTGCCCGCCCCCGCCCAGCCGCTGGGCGATGGCGCAGGCGTCCACCCCTTTGTCGGTGCGCACGCTGATCTTGTAGCTGCCACCCGGCTGTTGGCGCAGGGTGAGCCCCACCCAGACCCCCTCGATCATCCGGGGCAGGCTGGTGAGGTTTTCGAGCTCATCCAGCTGCACCGCGCTCTCGGCGATCTGCTCCCGGGTGAGGTAGATCAGGGCGCAGCGGCCGTCGAAGTGGTACTCCAGCTGGTTGAGGGCGATCCGCTCGATCTCGATCCGCTCGCGGGATTTGCTCTCGAAGAGGATGGTGTTGAGCTCCTCCACCCGCGCGCCCGAGCCGATGAGCCCCGCGGCCACCTGGTGGGTGTTGGCGGTGGTGTTGGAAAAGCGGAAGCAGCCGGTGTCGGTGGAGAGCCCGGTGTAGAGGCAATCCGCGATGCGGGGGGTGAGCTGCACCCCCATGGCGGGGATCAGCCGATAGAGCAGCTCGGCCGTGGCGGCGGCCTCGCCGTCCAGCAACGTCTCGCCCGCGTACCCGGCGTTGGAGGGGTGATGGTCGATGCAGAGGTCGATCTGGCGGGTATAGTCCCGGATGGAATCCCCAAACAGCTGGATGCTGGCCACGTCCACCGCCACCGTAAAGCGAGGGGTGAACTGGCCGGTAAAGGGGACAAGTTCCATATAGCCATAGCGGGCGGGGATGCCGTCAGCACAGAGCACCGCGACCCGCTTGCCCAGGGCTTTGAGCGCCCAGAACAGCGCGCCCGCGCTGCCGATGGTGTCGCCGTCCGGGTTTTTGTGGCAGAGCAGCAGCACGTCCTCGGCCTTGATCAGCCGTTCGACAGCCTCTTCGATCCGCAGTTGTTCGGTCATGGGGCAGAGCCTCCTCTCTTTTTTGTGCGGCGGCAGCACGGCCTCGCTGTACCCGGCCGCGCTGCGCCAGAAAAATTCAAGTTTCGGGGGCTTCCTCCCCATCGGTTTCAGTGTCTTGCGCGTTTTTTTGCGATTCCGGCTGCTCCGGCGCTTCGCCCGGCTGCAGGTCGGCGATCAGCTGGTTGATGTGGGCCGCGTAGGCCGCGCCGTCGTCCTCGCAAAAGACAAAGCGGGGGGCCTTGCGGATGTGCATCCGGCGCGAGATCTCGGTGCGGACATACCCGCTTGCCCGGTTGAGGGCGGCCACCGCGGCCGCGGCGTCCCCGCCCAGCACGCTGACCGACACCCGCGCGACATCCAGATCCTGGGTGACCGCGAGCCGGGTGACCGTGAGCAGCCCGCCCGCAAGGCGGGGGTCCTTCATCTGGCCGATGATGCCGATGACCTCGCGCTTCATATCCTGGGCCAACCGGCCCTGATTTTTACTTGGCATACTGTGTTCTCCTCACGCCCCTTGTCCGGGCGGCTGGCCCGCCGGGGCGCTCTGTGCCCCTTGCCCCGCCGGGCTGCTGCGCCGGGCGGGCCCTTTGGGCTTAGGCTCAATCGCGGTACTCCTCGAGGATATAGGCCTCGAAGATATCGCCCTCCTTGATATCGCTGAACTTTTCGAGGGTCACGCCGCACTCATACCCCTGGGCGACCTCCTTGACGTCGTCCTTGAAGCGGCGCAGCGAGGCGATCTCGTCCTCGGTGATGACAATGCCGTCCCGCACGACCCGGATCTTGCTCGAACGGGTGATCTTGCCCTCGAGCACATAGCTGCCGGCCACCATGCCGACGCTGCTGATCTTGTAGACCTGCCGCACCTCGAGCCGGCCCTGCTCCACCTCCCGAATTTTGGGGGCGAGCATGCCCTTCATGGCGTCGGTGACATCGTTGATGGCGTCGTAGATGACCCGGTACATCCGCATCTCGACCTCGGCCTGGGCGGCCTCCTCCTTGGCGATGGGATCCGGCCGGACATTGAAGCCGATGATGATGGCGTTGCCCGCGTTGGCGAGCATAACGTCCGACTTGTTGATCGCGCCGACCCCGGCGTGGATGACCTTGACCCGCACCTCGTCGTTCGAGATCTTTTCGAGGCTCTGCTTGACCGCCTCGGCGCTGCCCTGCACGTCCGCCTTGACGATGATGTCCAACTGTTTGCGCTCGCCCTCGGCGATCTGGCTGAAGAGGTTATCCAAGGTGACCTTCTGGTAGCTGGAGAACTGCTTCTCCTTGGCCTCGGCGGCGCGCTGGTCAGCAAGCTCCCGCGCCAGCTTCTCGTCCGCCACCGCGTCGAACAGATCGCCCGCGGCGGGCACCTCGGTCAGGCCGGTGATCTCGACCGGGGTCGAGGGGCCGGCGGCCTCGATATACTGGCCCTTGTCGTTTTTCATGGTGCGCACACGGCCCACGGCGGTGCCCGCGATCACCACGTCGCCCTTGTGCAGGGTGCCCTTTTGCACCAGGATGGTCGCCACCGGGCCCTGGCCTTTATCCAGCCGCGCCTCGATCACCGCGCCCTTGGCCCGGCGGTCGGGGTTGGCCCTGAGCTCCCGCACCTCGGCCACCAGGTTGATGTTTTCGAGCAGCTCGTCGATGCCCTGCCCGGTCAGCGCCGAGACCGGCACGCAGATGACGTCGCCGCCCCACTGCTCGGGCACCAGCTCGTACTGGGTGAGCTGCTCCATGACCCGGTCGGGGTTGGCGGTGGGTTTGTCCATCTTGTTGATGGCGACGATGATCGCCACCCCCGCCGCCTTGGCGTGGTTGATCGACTCGACCGTCTGCGGCATGATGCCGTCGTCGGCGGCCACCACCAGCACCGCGATGTCGGTGAGGTTGGCCCCGCGGGCGCGCATGCTGGTAAAGGCCTCGTGGCCGGGGGTGTCGAGGAAGGTGATGAGCTTGCCGTTTGAGGTGACCTGGTACGCGCCGATGTGCTGGGTGATG
>DKVN01000181.1:2479-12444 GCA_002491225.1 Faecalibacterium sp. UBA7177 | reverse complement strand
CTGGGTGATGCCGCCCGCCTCGCCCGCGGTGACGTGGGCCGAGCGGATCTTATCGAGGATGCTGGTCTTGCCGTGGTCGACGTGGCCCATGACCACCACGACCGGCGGGCGCTCCACGAGGCTCTCGGGTGCGTCCTCATCCACCTCGAAGAGCCGCTCCTCGATGGTGACATGCACCTCCCGCTCGACCTTCGCGCCCAGCTCCTCGGCCACGATGGCGGCGGTGTCAAAGTCGATGGTCTGGCTGACGCTGGCCATCACGCCGAGGCCCATCAGCTTTTTGATGACCGCGGCGGCGGTGGCCTTGAGGCGGGTAGCCAGCTCGCCCACCGTGATCTCGTCCGGAATCTGCACCTTGAGCTGGGCCTTGCGGGCCTTTTCCAGCTGGATGCGCTGCAGCCGCTCGGCCTCGGTCTCCCGCCGGCGCTGGAAGGGCTGGCGGCCGCGGTTTTTATTGGCGTTGCCGAACTTCTGCTTGTTGCCCGCCGGGGTGGGCTTGCGGCGGTTTTCGACATTTTTCGTCCCCGCCAGCTCGGTGTATTTTTCATTGAACTTGTCGAGGTTGACATCCACCGTGCGGGTGTCCACCACCTTGGTGACCACCTCGCGCTTGGGTTTCGGGGGCTCGGCCGCGGTCTCCTTCTTCTCGGCCTTGGGCTTTTTGGGCCGCGGCATCTCGACCACCGTGCCGTCCGCCTTTTTCAGCACCTCGCTCTCCTTGGGCTTGGGCTTGGGGGCGCTGGCAAGGTATTCGTCGAGGCTCGGCTCCTCGTTGGCGCGGGTGAAATGCTCAAAAATGTGGTTCAGCTCCTCCTCCTCGAGGTTCGAGCTGGTCTTTTTGGGCGCGCCGCCAAGCCCGGCCAGCAACTCCAGCACCTGCTTGGACGGGACGTTGAGGTCCTTTGCCACTTCACTGATCTTGTATTTGATCTGCATTCAATCCATTCCTCCTTCAGGTTGAGGCGCGTTGGGTTTATTTGATGCTTTTGTTTTTGGGTTCAGGCTCGGCGGTGGGCTTTGCAGCGGCAGGGTTTGCGGCTGCGGGCTCCGCGTCCGGCGGGGCCGCATCAAGGCAGCCCTCGCACAGCCGGGCCAGGTTTTCATCCAGTACCGCCAGCACCGCGGTGGGGCGGTTTGTCAGGGGCAGCAGCTCGGTTTGGCTCAGCGGCAGGCTGCGCACCGGGCAGAGGCCTTCGCAGCCCTCGCGCAGCCGGCGGGCGGTGCGGCCGCTCGCATCGGCGGCCAGCAGCACCAGCGCCGCGCGGCCCCGTGCCGCCTGTTCGAGCACCCGGTCCGAGCCGAGCGCCAGCTTCCCGGCGCGGCGGCAGAGCCCCAGCGCCCCGAGCAGTTTATTCGTCTGCAAGGCTTGCCTCCATCGCCTCATAGACTTCGGGCGGGATGGCCACAGCCAGCGCCCGTTCGAGGCTCTTCTTTTTGCGGGCCTTTGCAAGGCAGGCCGCATTGGGGCAGAGGTAGGCCCCCCGGCCCGCCTTTTTGCCGGTGGTATCGAGGCTGACCTCGCCCTCGGGCGAGCGGACGATCCGCACCAGCTCCTTTTTGGGTTTGCCCTCGCCGCAGCCGCAGCAGCGGCGGACGGGGATCTTGCGTTGCGGCATGGCCCGACGCTCCTTTCGCTCGAAATCCGGTATGGGCTTTTATGGGCTTCGCGGCCCGGCGGGGTGCAGCGTTCCGCGAGGCTTACTCCTCGCCGTAGTAGCCGCTCTCGGGCCGGATGTCGATGTTGTAGCCGGTGAGCCGGGCGCAGAGCCGGGCGTTCTGGCCCTTGTTGCCGATGGCGAGGCTGAGCTGCTGGTCCGGCACCGTGACCTTGCAGCTGCGGGTGTCCCCCTCAAGCAGCTCGACCTTGAGCACCCTGGCCGGGCTGAGGGCGGCCGAGATGAACTCGGCGGGGTCCTCGCTCCACTTGACGATGTCGATCTTCTCGCCGCCGAGCTCCTCGACAATCCGGGCCACCCGCGCGCCGTGCGCGCCGATGCAGGCGCCCTGCGCGTCGACATTCTCGTCCTTGCTCCAGACGGCCATCTTGGTGCGCGCGCCCGCCTCGCGGGCGATCGCCTTGACCTCGACCGTGCCGTCGAAGATCTCGGGCACCTCCATCTCGAACATCCGCTTGACAAGGCCCGGATGGGTGCGGCTGATCATGATGCGGGGCCCGCGCTCGCTGACCGTGACATCCACCACATACACCTGCAGGTGCTGGCCCTCGTAGTACTCCTCGCCCTCCACCTGCTCCGAGTGGGGCAGCACGGCCTCGCCGCTCTTGCCCAGGTCGATGGTGAGCAGATGGCGCACCGGGTCGATCCGGGTGACCGTGCCGCTGATGATCTCGTGCGCCTTGGACTGCATCTCGCTGTACATCTGGTTGCGCTCGGCCTCCCGCACCCCCTGCCGGATGACATGCTTGGCGGTCTGGGCGGCGATGCGGCCAAAGTCCCTGGTCTCGAGCGGGGTGAGCAGCCGCTCGCCCACCTGGGCGGTGCTGCGCTTTTCGCGGGCGGCCGCAAGGTCCACCTGGGTGGGACGGGGGCGGTCGCCGATCATCTCGACCTCCTCGACAATGTCCTGCGCCAGCGAGACGTTGAAGGCCCCCTTGTCGGGGTCGATCTCGACCAGCACATACTCATCGTCCGAGTCGCCGAGGCCGCGGTCCTTCTTGACCGCGTGGACAATCGCCTCCTTGATCTTGCCGATCAGGTACTCGGCCGAAAGGCCGCGCTCCTTTTCCAACAGGGCAAGCGCCTCAAAAAATTCTGCATTCATTTTTCTGGTTTCCTCCCATCTGGGTCCGCCGCGCCCGGCCTGCCCGCCCCAGCCGGGGGGCGGGGTTTTGGGCAGCAGGGGGCGCTGCGGGTCGTTTCGTTTTTGTTGGCGGGGCGGGCAAATAAGGGCCCCGCGGGGTGAAAGGCGCGAAGCCTCTCGCAAAGGCCCCTCGCCCCTCTCTCTAAAAGAGGTCCTCGTCGTCGCAGAGCTTGACGAAGCTCGCGGCCGAGAGGGCGAACGCCACCGGCTCGCCCCCATCCTCGGGGGCCAGGCGGACGGTCGGGCCCTCCTTGCCCAGCAGGGTGCCGCGCAGCTCGCGGCGGCCCTGCGCGTCCGGCCGGATCAGCCGGGCGGCCACCGTCTGGCCGGTGAGCGCGGCAAAGTGCTCGTCCCTCGTCAGCCTGCGGCCAAGGCCGGGGCTGCCGACCTCCATATAGTAGCTCTGCTCGATGGGGTCGGCCGCGTCGATCACCGGGTCGATGGCCCGGCTCGCCGCCTCGCAGGTGTCGGTGTCCAGCGGGGTGTCACGGTCGATCAGCACCCGCAAAAACCAGTCCGGGCCCTCCTTTTCAAAGCGCACGTCCCACAGCCGCAGGCCCATACCCTCGAGCACCGGGCGCACCAGCGCCTCCACCACCGCGGCGGTGTTCTGGCCGCCCTGGCCCTTTGCCTTCGCGTTTGCCATCCGCTCCCCCTTTCCCTTGCGGGCGGCGGGGGCAGATCGACCCGCCCCCCAGCGCCCGCCGGGGCCCAACAAGGCCCCTACATGCAAAGGAGAGCGGGCCTTGCGGCCCACTCTCCATTTCCATCCTTCTTACTATGAGACTATACCATATCTTTTGGGATTATGCAAGCTTTTTGCACCTTTTTGGCTCGTTTGCGGCCTTTGCGGCCCGTTTTTGGGCGCAAAGGGCGGCATTTTGTTGCGAACGGCAGCATTTTATATTATGATAGTGGTAGTAAAAGCCCCCACCCCGCCCAAAGGAGGAGGAAGAAACGATGGAACAACCGCTGGTCAGCGTGATCATCCCGGTGTACAACGCCAAAAACCACATTGCCCGCTGCATCGAGAGCGTCTGCAAGCAGACCTACCAAAACCTCGAGATCCTGCTGCTGAACGACGGCAGCCGGGACGTCAGCCCCGAGGTGTGCCGGATGTACGCCGACCGGGACAGCCGGATCACCCTGGTGAACAAGCCCAACAGCGGCGTTTCGGCCACCCGCAACCTCGGCCTCGCGATGGCGAAGGGCGAGTATCTGCAGTTTGTGGACAGCGACGACTACCTCGCCCCCAGCGCCACCGCCCTGCTGGTGCAAAAGGCCCTTGCCCACGACGCGGACATGGTGATCGCCCACTACTACCGGGTGGAGTACCCCTACGGCGGCGACCCGGCGGCCGACGAGCCGCCGCGCTCCGGCCCCGACCCGGCCCCGGTGGTGACCCCGTTGGGTTTTTTGCCCGAGGGCTTTCTGGACAAGCGCGGCTTTGCCGAAAACCTGATGGCCGAGCCTGCCAGCTTTTACTACGGGGTGATGTGGAACAAGCTCTACCGCCGCAAAATTGTGGCCGAGCACGAGATCCACTGCAGCGAGGAGCTGACCTGGAGCGAGGATTTTCTCTTTAACCTCGAGTTCATCCGCTACGCCGAGCGGTTCTACTCGCTGGCCAGCCCCATCTACTACTATGTGCGCAACCCTAAGAGCATCTGCTCCACCAAGATCAACCTGCACAACCTGGTTACTACCAAGGCGGCGCTCTTTTCCTATTATAAGGAGCTGTACGAGGAGATGGGCCTGTACGAGGCGAACAAGCTGCAGATCTACAAGTACCTGGTCGCAAGCGCTGAGGCGTGAAGGGGGGCGGCAAGCTGCCTCTTTCAAAAAACGCCGCCGGTCGCCCTTTTACATAGGGGCCCCGGCGGCATTGTTTTTTATCGCACCTCCCGGTTTTGGCCGGCGCACGGATAGCAACAGATACGCATTTGTTTTCCTGCGGCAGCGCTTACAGCTTCAAGCTGTTTTCGTCCAGCAGAAAGTTTTTCAGCCCAACCGTAATGATCCCATTCTCATCCCGTCGGACCTTGATATTGTCGCCCACAACGATGATTTTTCGGAAAGAATCCGGGATGCGGAGAAGGCTTCGCTGCTCCTGAACGGTCTTCTCCGCTGTTGGAAGCGCAAATGCGGATTGGATATAGTATTTCTCACTTCCTCTTGCTGCGACGAAATCCACTTCCAGTTGCTTCTTTCCCCGTTTTCCTTCGGCGGTGGTTTCATAGGATTCCACCACTCCGACATCTACATGATATCCGCGGATCCGCAGCTCATTATAGATGATATTCTCCATCAGATGTGTTTGCTCCACCTGGCGAAAACCCAGCCGCGCATTCCTCAGCCCCACATCCTCAAAATAATACTTTGAAGCGGAACCGATATATTTTTTCCCTTTGATATCATACCGTACCGCTTTGCTGATCAGGTAGGAGTCGATCAGGTAGTCGATATAATTTTGGATCGTCTTATCGCTGATCGTTTTCCCTTTCACACTTTTGAAGGTTCGTGCCAGCTTATTCTGATTTGTATAGCTGCCGATCGCGGACGCTAAAATATCGACCAGCTCATCCAGTTCTGCCCTGTTTCGCACATGATGGCGCTCAACGATATCCGAGAGATAAACCTTCTGAAACAGTGAGTTCAGATACTCCGCTCTATCTTCCGCCTCTTCCATAGTCAGGATCAGCGGCAGCCCTCCGTAGACAAGATAGTCATCCCACGCCTCATCCAGTGTTCCCGGATACGCAGATGTATACTCGGAGAAGCTCAACGGGTAAACATGGATCTCATCGCCCCGGCCGCGGAACTGTGTGATCACATCAGACGAAAGAAATTTTGAGTTGCTGCCGGTCACATAAACATCTGCATTGTGGATGTGAAGCAGGCTGTTCAGAACATCCTCAAACTCGTCCAGGTACTGCACCTCGTCAAGAATGATCGTATACTCTTTCTGATCCCGGATGCTTTCCTCGATGAACCGGAGCATCGCATCGGGGTCACGCAACTGTTTGTTTCGGCGATCATCCAAGGCCACTTCGATGATGTGATCTTCCGGCACGCCGTTTTTCAGCAGATGATCGTGAAACAGGTGAAACAGCAGATAAGACTTGCCGCATCTTCTCACGCCCGTTACCACCTTGATCAGCCCGTTTTTCTTTTTGCGGATCAATTTGTCCAAATAGATGTCCCGCTTGATTTCCATATCCGCCCCCCTATTCCGAAAAAAGGTGCGCATGCACCTTTTTTCGGAATAGATGATACCATATCCGCGCTGAGATGTCAATCCGAGCGCGGCTGCGAGAGCTTCTGCGTCGCCAGCGCTGAGGCGTGAGTGGGCAGGGCCGTGGATCTCAGTGTGTCTCATCATACGGATCATCCCGCCCCAGGATATAGATGTAAAACCTTCCCTCTTCGGCAATACAGTCAGTATCCGTATAGTGGTATTGTGCGGCCAATTCATTCAGCAGTCTGTTGTCTTCTTGTTCCTCTGGATGTGCAGCAATGAACACGACCAATGAATTCGTTGGATCTCCTTATAAGCAAAAGTTCAAAAGCGATCAGTCCTGCCGCTATTGTGGTGTTTCGATTGCCAAAAAGGTTTTCCGTCTCGACCCAAAGCCACCTCGCAAGGACGGATATCATTGGAATGATGTAATACTCATATCGAGCGTCCAGATCGGGTGCAATGACCGCAATCACAAAAAAGGCGATGATTGCAGGGATCCCGATGACCATAATTTCTGATGAAAATGTTTTCTTCAGCCGCTCAAGCTCTCCCTTTTTCAGCATCACGACAATTCCCGCCAACCCGATTGCAAAAAGTACGGTCACAGATGTCGTCTGCTTTGCAGCGGGAATTGCCATCTTAACCGCCCGGTATAGATAATGGGAGAGATTGGCGACGTTCTTAGCAGCTGTATCCAGGCTCACCGTTTCCTGCGAATAAAGCTGCGTATTCCAGTATGGGAATACGACCAGCATTGCCCCAACACCGCCAAGGCTTGAAACCGAAAACGAAAACGCCTGCTTCCACTGTCTTTTGTACGCGAGAACGATATCATACGCCAAACAGACAAAGAACGCATAAACCGCAAAGAGATACCGGGTCATCATTCCCATAAAAATGATCAATGCGGTAAACAGACAAAAAAGTCGGAAGGGCCTTTGCATCTGCCTCACAATGAGGTACGAAAGAAACACCGCCAGCAGGGTCATCAGCATATACATACGGATCATCAGCATGGTGGATATTCCGCTTACACTAATGGCATAAAGGACACAAACCAACAGCGCTGTCTGCCATTTTCCGTTGTACATGATATTGGCAAGTTGATATAAGCTGATAAGCGCTGCGGCAAAAAGCAGAAGATTCAGTCCAAGCCCTGTCCATTTAGAAAAGCTTCCCGGAAAAAGTGAACACACGGTGTGCAGCATAAAGTAAAACAGCGGCGGGTGCACATCCTGTGTCTGATTATAATAAACAGAGCCATAACTGAATTTATCAGATTCGTCTGCAACAACATAGTCCAGCAAGTCATTATGGGTCAATATCTGGTCAATGATCCCGTCTTCGGAGATTCTGGTGATAAATGGCGCATAATAGCTGTTGGAAAGTCCATAAGAATATATTTCATCCACAAACATTCCCTGCTTTTGAAAGCACCAAAATAAGCTTATCACGGCAATCAACGCCGCCGCTGCCATGATGTAAAACCGTTTGTTTTTTCTTGCCGACCTTTTATCCATGTTTTCGATGAGTCCTTCCACAATGATTAAGGAGTCGACCCTCTGCGTGCCGTCTTGGATCAGTATCTCCGGAATCCAGTTCAAACCAGATTGCACTGTGCCCTTGCCGCCGCGATGCCCTCGGCCTGACGCTGGCGGATGTTGGTGCGCTCGTTTTCGGCCACGAACGAGAGCAGCTGTAAGACGATATCGCTTAAAAAGGTGCCCATCAGGTCCTTGCCGCGGCGGGTATCCAGCAGAGGCATATCCAGCACCACGATGTCAACGCCCTTTTCCTTGGTCAGCAGCCGCCACTGCTGCAAAATTTCCTCGTAGTTGCGGCCGAGCCGGTCGATGCTTTTGATGTAGAGCAGGTCATTTCGCTTCAGCCTGCGCAGCAGCCGCCGGTACTGCGGACGGTTGAAATCCTTGCCGGACTGCTTGTCGATATAGGTGTTCCGCGCCGGGACATCCGCCTCCCGCAGCGCGATGATCTGCCGATCCTCGTTCTGCTCGCGGGTGGACACCCGGATATAGCCATATGTTTTTCCGCTCATCGCATCCCTTCCTGTTCTGATCTGTCCGTCAAATTGCCCCGCTGCCCGGTGGGGTCGGGGCATTTTTATTGTAGCATGGCAGCCACCCGGCCCCGCCCGCCGAAGGCGCGTCTCTCCGGGTTCACCGCAAAGTTGCGACGCAAACGCCGCAACTTTGCGGTGAGATGATTCGAATCATTTTTCTTGCCATTTTTGGTTAGAATGGGTATAAAAGACCGTGCGCACCCCTTGGGATGGCCCGAGGGGTGCGCACGGTTTTTTGTGATGGGCGGGGGCGAGGTCAGCCGCCGGGCGTTGTTGTGTCGGGCGGCGGCGGGGCGGCGGGCACCGCCTTTTCGGCCTGGATGCGGCCGTAGCCGCTGCATTGGGGGCTGCGGCAGGCAAATTTCAGCAGGGTGTAGCGGGCATCCGGCTGGGTTTTGCCGGTTTCTTCGGCCCGCTCGGCCACCCGCATCTCGGTGCCGCAAAGGGGGCATCTCACAGCGCCTCACCTCCTTGCAGGGCCGCGGCGAGTTCGGCGGCAGATGGGTTCCACTCACCGCCGCCGTCCGCCGCGCGGGCGGGCGCACTGGCGGCTGCCGCTGCACCGCCGGGCCGCCCTTCTGCCTCTGCGCCCGGCTGGGGCTGCGGCGCGAGGCTCTGGGCGAGGCTGGCCCGCACCGCCTCGGCGTGGGGGTAGCCGTCCTGCGCGAGCAGGCTCCAGAGGCGGTACTGGCTCTCGGGCTCGGCGGGCGGGCCGAAGGCACCGGCGGCGTATTTCTCCTCGGCCAGCTTCCAGAGGGTCTCGCGGTTGCTCGAGAGGTTCGAGGCCGGGTCCACCTCAAAGAGAAACTCGTCGTTCCAGTACAGCTCCCCGGCGGCGTCCCGCTTCAAAAAGGCGTAGCGGTCAAAGTGGGCGAAGGCCTGCGCGCCGTCCTCGGTCTGCCAGGTGATGGGGCAGGGCTCGTCCGCCCAGGCCAGCATGAACTGGAACATCCGCTGATAAAGCCGCGCGTAGGCGGCGTTTTTCATCTCCCGCTTGCTTGCCAGCCGCCCCGCAGCCTGGTTGGCCGCGAACTGCTTGGCCACCCCGCTGATGGCGGTGCTGTCGAACTTGCCCTGGAAGGCGTCGGTGATGCCGAGGGTGCTTTTGGCCCAGACATAGTTGGTCTCCAAAAGCTGCTGGTCCCGGCTGGTGTCCGGCTGGATGTTGAGCACGTCGATGAGGGCCTTGTCGGCGGGGGTCTTGAGCCGGATGATCTTGAGCTCGCGGTCGGTCGTCTCGACCCCCACCCCCTGCGGCAGGGTGACATAGCTGCCGCCCTTGAGCAGCTTTTCCTGAATCTTGGCCCCGTACTTGTTGATCGCGTCCTGCTGGTCGGCGATCTTGTCCACATCGCTCGAGCCGAGCAGCTGCCCAAAGACGCTGACATTGCGGCGCAGCACCAGCGGGTAGGCCCTGGGCCGGTAGCAGGGCACCCGCTGCGGGCGGGCGGGGCCGGGGGCCAGCACCGGGCCGCCGGTGGCCTCGTCCCGCAAAGGGGTGCCGTCCGGCGCGGTAAGCGGCACATCCGGGCCGTAGACCAGCCCCGGCAGCCGCTCGCCGCCGAAGATGGTCACATCGCCGGGCAGCTCCTCATAGTCCAGCGTCTCAAACGCGAAGCGCTTGCCTCCGCAGGCCGGGCAGCGGGCTGCTCCGGCCGGGCGGCGCTGCCCGCAGCGGGCGCAAACCTCGACCCGGCGGGCCTGATAGTCGGGCAGATCCTCCAAGGTGACCTCCCCCGCCCAGCTGAACCGCCCGATGCCGCCCTGCTCGTTGCGGTAGTAGGCGATGTTCTGGGTGAGCAGCTCCTCGGTGTCCCCCGCCTC
>DKVN01000181.1:0-2153 GCA_002491225.1 Faecalibacterium sp. UBA7177 | reverse complement strand
GACAGGGCGGCATCCAGCGCCGCCTCCGAAAGATCGACCCCGTACCGCTGCTGCAGGGCCCGGCGGCTCTGGCGCACCAGCACAAAGAGGTAGTCCATCTGCTCGAGCTCGACCACCCCCGGCTGCGGGATGACCTGCCGCGGGTGCCGCAGGCTGACCGCGAGGTCGCCCTGGGTGCAGTGGCAGCCGGCGTCGGGGTCCCAATCCAGCTGCCAGAAGTCCCCGCCCTGGATCGGGACGGTGCGCTCCTGCTGGTCGTTGAGCTCGGCAAGGTGCATCCGGCGCAGCTGGGCCCGCAGCATCGCCTCGGCCATCCCGGCCAGCTTCTGATCCTCGGGGTGGATGGCGGTGACCCGCGGCTGGGGCAGGGCGCTGTCCACCTGGCTCTCGATCAATTCGTATACGATATTGCGGACATTGGTCGCGGGCGCGGCATTGCCGCCCCCGGCGGACGGGATGCGGCGGCTGCCCTGGTAGTAGGCCTCGCGCTCGTCCATCCGTTGGCGGGCGGCCTCGCTGGCCTGCAGGGCCCTGTGCAGCCGCTGCTGCCAGAACAGCCGCTTGGCAGCGGGGGTTTTGCGGTTGGGTGTCATCATCTCATCGCTCCTTTTTCTATTGGTTGAGGCTCAATACGGCGGTCCGTACTTGGCCTCCAGATAGGCGCGGCCCTCCTCTCCGGCGCGCTCGTAGTCGGCCAGCAGGTCCTCGGTCCAGACCGCGGTGCGGGGCAGGGCCGGGCGCTGGGCGGGCTGGGCCCACCAGATGCAGAAGCAGCGCAGGCTGTCAACGTCGTGGGTGAGGGGGTGGGGCTCCTTGGCGTAGACGTCCGGGCGGCGGGGGTCCTTTTGGATGTGGGCCAGGCAATGCCAGAGGCTGGGGCAGTCGCGGTCGGCGATGGCGAGCCGGGGGCGGCCATCGGGCTGGAGGGCCAGCCACTCCCGGATGGCGGCGCACCCGGCCGGGAAGTCCCGGCTGGTTTTGGTGAGGACGAGGCCCGCCTCGTAGAACAGCTGGGCCCGGCTTTTGCCGCTCTCCTGGCTGCGGCCCCAGAGGTCGGAGGGGGCGAGCACCAGCTCGATCTCCTCGCTGCCGCTGGCGGCGAGGATCGCCCGCGCCGCCTGCCCGATGGTGAGCCCCGGCGCGTCGAGCTCGCGGTAGACCACCGCGCGGCCCGCCTCGTCCACCGCGACCCAGTGGGCGCTGAGCATATCCAGCCCGTAGTCCAGCGCGACATACCGCCGCACCGGCCCGGCGGGCGGGCCCGCGGCCCGGTGGCAGGCGGCGAGCTCGGGGAAAAAGGCCCCGCCCGGCACCGCCAGCGCCTCCTCGACGCTGGCGGGGTACTCCTGCCGCACCCCGTCCTCCCCCAGCGCCAGCAGGGTGGCCCGGTACCAGGCCTCGTTCCGGCGGGGGTCGGTGTTCCAGGGGAGGAAGATCTTGTGAAAGCCGTTGTTGGGGTCGGTGTAGAGGGCCTCGAAGAGGCTGCCCCGCCGGATGGTGGAGAGGCCGATCACCCGCCCGCCCTCCGGCCGGTTGATGACCGGGAAGGCCGAGCGCCAGATCTCCTCAGCAAACTGCTGAAAGGCCCACTCGTCCAGCAGGATGAGGTCGGCGGTGAAGGAGCGCCCGACGCTGGGGCCCGAGGGCAGCGCCTTGAAGACCCCGTCCGGGCCGTCCGGCCAGCGCAGGGCCACCGCCATGGCCGACACCCGAAAGACCGGCCCCTGCCAGCCGGGCGGCGCGGCCCCCTGCTCGGCCGCGAACTCGGGCATCCCGCGCAGGATCACCCCCATCCGGCGGACAAGCTCTTTGGCCTCCTCCTCGCTGCGGGAGAGGGCCACCACCGTGCGGCCGGGGGTGAGGGCCAGCAGGCGGCTGGCCTCGGCCAGGGCCAGCCAGGTGAGGCCGAGCTGCCGCGCTTTGAGCACGATGCAGCGCCGGTATTGGGCAAAGGCGCGCAGGGCCTGCCGCTGGGCGGGCCAGAGCCGGAAGGGCACCAGCAGGGCGGGGGCGTCCTTGTCCTCGAGTTTGACATACTGCTCGACGAAGTAGACCGGGTCGGTGCGGCAGTAGGCGACCTCCCGGCGGCGCAGGTGCTCGATGGGGGCAAGGGCGGCGGCGGGGGCGGGCGGCGCGGGCGTGGGATCGGCGCT
>DKVN01000004.1:10977-26791 GCA_002491225.1 Faecalibacterium sp. UBA7177 | reverse complement strand
GAGAACATCTCGGAGTGGATGCCCAGATCCTTTTTGTCCTTGAGGAAGAGCAGCACCGCATCCGGGATGGCCCCGATGCCCAGCTGCAGGGTCGCGCCGTCCGGGATGAGGGTGGCGCAGTTGCGGCCGATGGCCTTTTCCACCTCGCCGATCCTGCCCTGCGGCAGCTCGATGACCGGCTCCTCATGCTCGACAAAGACGTCGATGTCCTCCACCGAGAGCTCGGTGCCGCCGTAGGTGTAGGGCATCGAGGGATTCACCTGCGCGATGACCGTTTTGGCGGTTTTGACCGCCTCCACCGTGTAATCGCAGGAGACGCCCAGCGACACCTTGCCCTCGGCGTTCGGTGGGGTCACGCTGATGAGCACGACGTCCACCGGCAGGGTGGTGTGGAACAGGCGCGGGATCTCAAAGAAGAAACAGGGGGTAAAATCGCCCTGCCCGCTCTCGACCGCCTTGCGGGTGGAGCCACCCACAAACAGCGAGTTGTGGCGGAAATGCTCCGCGTTCTCGGGCAGGCAGTACGCGCCCTTGCCCATTGCCACCATGTGGACGATCTCAACATCCTTGTAGGCGGCGGCGTTCTCTACCATCTTGTCCACCAGATAGACCGGCTCGCCGCAGGCGTGCTGCAGCACCACCCGGTCGCCCGAATGGATCTTTGCCACAGCCTCCTCGGCCGTAACAAGACGCTCTTTGTAATAGTTCTGCCAGCTCATGTTTGATGCACTCCTTTGTCAAGGGGCCGCGCGCCGCCTTTGAGGGCCAAACGCGCCGCCCGCAATGATTGTGCTGCGCGGCGCTCAGCGCAGCGCCAGGCGCAGCTCCATCTCGGCCGCGAGCTCCTCGCCCACCATCGCCTGCCCCCGGCAGAGCACGCTGCCCAGTTCGGGCCGCTCCTCCAAAATGCAGACATGCAGGATCAGCGTCTCGCCGGGCGAGACCCTGCGGTGAAAGGACGCCTTGCGGATGCCGGCCAGCAGCGGCTCTTTTCCGGCGTAGCGCTCCTCGCGCAGCAGCAGGATGTCCGCCGCCTGCGCCAGAGCCTCCGCCGTGCAGCTGCCGGGAAACACCGGCGCGCCCGGAAAATGCCCCGCAAAAAGGGGCAGGCCGGGGTCGGGGGTAAACCGGGCGGTCAGCTCGACGCCGGGCACCAGCCGATCCACCGTATCCACAAACAGCATGGGGGGCCGGTGCGGCAGGATCGCCCGCACCTCTTCCCGGGTCAGGCCGCCGCTCTCTTCGGCCTCGCTGTCCAGTGCGAGCAGCTCGGCTAGCCGCTTTTTGGCGGGCAGAAGATCCTCCCACCCGCCCAAAAACACCTGCTTTGCCGCGGGCAGGGCAAGGTCGCTGAGCTTGACGCACTGGTTGGGGCAGCCGCACACCACCACGAGGGCCGGGTGGCGCACGCCGGGCTGGGCGGCGGCAAAGGTCTCTTCGGGGAAAAAGCTC
Source organism: Faecalibacterium sp. UBA7177 (assembly GCA_002491225.1). Classification (GTDB taxonomy): domain Bacteria; phylum Bacillota; class Clostridia; order Oscillospirales; family Ruminococcaceae; genus UBA7177. The sequence goes on along the minus strand of DKVN01000004.1, from coordinate 25,339 downwards.
TGCAGGCGCTTCATCAGCGCCACGCGGTCATACCGCGGGTTGCAGCCGCCGCAGTAGCGCACCCCGACCGCCGCCCTACCCCTGCTCATGGCGTGCCCGGAGGATCGCCCGGGCCTCGTCGAGCAGCTCCTCGCTGATCTCACGCACCAGCACGGCCTTGTGCACCTCGGGCAGGTGCTCGGTCAGGGCGGTCTGGATCAGCTCCTCGGTGGTGAGGTCGGCCGCGGGGCATCCGGCGCAGCGGCCCTTCAGCCGAAAGCGCACCACCCCGTCCGAAAAATCCAGAACCTCCATCTCGCCGCCGTGGCTTTGCAAAAGAGGGCGCACATGCTCGTCGAGCACGGCCTCGATCTTCTCATACAACAGACAAACGCCTCCTTCTCCCCCGAGCTCCCGGCCGGGTACGGCCCCGTTCCAAATGGGCAAGGGGGCGGCGGATCACCGCCGCCCCCTGCCTGCCATGCGGGAATCTTGCGTTCGGGGCAGCCCCGCGCCAAAATCTTACTCAGGACCGCGCCGTCGGGCGCGCCCTTATGCGGGGCTGCTTTGGAAAGATCAATCCTCGATGTGGGCGATCGCCTTGGCCAGCGCCTTCTTGTGCGCCAGATTGCCCTGACGGGAGATCATGATGCGCTGTGCCTGCGGCGAACCCGCGCCGTGCATCGACTCGGTGCGGTAGCCCACCGCCGCGGTGCCCAGCGACATGTTCTCGATCAGGCGCAGGATGCGCAGGCGGTTCTCGGTGGAGACCGCGTTGACCCCGCGCAGGTACTTGTCGATGACCGGTCCCAGCTTGGGATCGCGGAAGTCGGCCTCAGAGGGGGCGGTGACCATCAGGCCGCCGGCGATGTCCTCGGCCAGGCGAACGATCTCGTAGGGGAAGCGGGTGACGTTCTGCTTGCAGACGTTGGCCAGCAGCAGGTCGATCATGTAGTTGCCGCTCTCGGTGGGGTAGCCCTCGGCCGAGCAGGCGATGCCGCAGCAGTAGAGGGTCTCGTTGAGGTGGGTCATCTCGATGAGCTTGTCCTTGATGTGGCTGGCCTTGGCCGCGCCGTTGTAGTCGGCCGCGACAGCCGCCGCGCCGATCAGCACATCGCCCACGCCGACCTTGCAGCCGCCGTAGCTCTGGCGGTGGTAGCCGGCAAAGCGCTCCACCAGCATCCCGGCAAACTCGGTCTCGCCGTTGAGGAAGATGCGGTCGTTGGGCACAAACACATGGTCAAAGACGGTCAGCGCCTCGACGCCGCCGAACTCGGGGTTGCCCACGTCCATCTTGCTGCCCTCGCGCTTGCGGGTATCGCAGGACTGACGGCCGATGATCATAAACAGGCCCTTGGTGTCCAGCGGCACGGCAAACGAGATGGCGTAGTCCTTGTCGTCCGGGCTCATCGACTGGGTGGGCATTACGATGACCTCATGCGAGTTGATGATGCCGGTCTGGTGCGCTTTGGCGCCGCAGACCACCACGCCGTCCGGGCGGCGCTCGACCACATGCAAAAAGAGATCCGGGTCGGCCTGCGCGTGCGGGGGCAGCGAGCGGTCGCCCTTGGTGTCGGTCATCGCGCCGTCAACGGTCAGGTCCTTCTCCTGGCAGTAGAGCATGAACTTTTTGAAGTTCTCGTGGTAGTTGGTGCCGTACTTCTTGTCGATCTCAAAGGTGGTGGAGTACTCGGCGTTAAAAGCGTCCATGCCCACGCAGCGCTGGAAGCAGGAGGCCGTCTTCTGGCCCAGCAGGCGCTGCATCTTGACCTTGTTGCGCAGATCGTCGGTCGAGCGATGGATGTGGGTGAAGCGGTTGATCCGCTCGCCGGTCTCGGGCGAGATGGCGGTCATCAGATCCTGATATTCCGGCATCTGGGCGAGGTCATAGGTCATGCGAACCGAGTTCAGCGACGGCCGCAGGATGGGGTCGTCCACCGGATTCTCGACCTTTTTGCCGAACATGTAGATCTCCATCGGGATCTTGCGGATGCTCTCGATGTACTGCTCGCCGGTCATGAGTGCCATGATACATTACCTCCCAAGTTTTTTTATGAAAACCTCGTTTGATGTTGCGCCGCGCCCATCCTGCACCCTGCGGGCATGGGCACAGCGCAGCGTTTCGGTTAGTAGAGCTCCTTGTAGATCTTGAGCACCCGCTCCTCGTCCAGCGGCACAAAATTGTTCGCCATCAGCCGACCCTGGCCGGTGATCACGCTGTGCGCAAAGGCGGGCAGATCCTCCTCGGTAACGCCGTACTCATGCAGCGGCTTTTTGGGCAGGATCTGGTTGAGCAGCTCTTCCAGCTTGTCGTACACCACATCCACCTGGCAGCCCAGCAGCCCGGCCAGATACTCGTTCATCACCGCGATCTCGCCGTCCTGCTTGATCTCCATATAGTTCTTGAGCACGCCGGTAAACATGGCGTAGTTGCTCTCGCCGTGGGCCACATGGTACTTGCCGCCCAGCGGGTAGCTGGTGGCGTGCACGGCCGCGCAGCCCGCGGTGCCAAAGGCGATGCCGGCAAAGTTGCTGGCGACGAGGAAATCCTCCATCAGCCCGGCAACGCTCTCGCGGCCCTCCCGCACGATCTGCTGGTAGCCCTTGATGATCATCTCGATGGCCTTATAGCCGAACAGCTTGGTAAACGGGGTGGCCTTGGGCGACAGCGAGGACTCCACCGCGTGCACCAGCGCGTCGATCGAGCTGGTGGCAAACACGCCAAAGGGCAGCTTTTTCAGCAGCTCCGGCACCAGCACGGCATGGTCGGCGTACATGGCGGGGCCCACGAGGCCCAGCTTGGTGCCCAGCCGGGTGCGGGCCATGATGGCGATGTTGGTCACCTCAGAGCCGGTGCCGCAGGTGGTGGGCAGGATGATCAGCTCGTGCTCCTTTTTGAAGCCGTCCGGCGCAAGGTCATACAGCTCGTCGACCCCCTTGCCGCCCGAGACGGCGATCACCTTGGCAATGTCGATCACCGTGCCGCCGCCAATGGCGAAGATGCGCTCATAGGGGGCCTTGTCGGCCTCCTGCAGGATAGCATCCACCATCACATCGGTGGGCTCGCCGGTGCCGAACTTCTCCTGGAAGATGGTGCGTGGCTGGGCGGCCAGGGTGCCAAAATAGGGGTTATAGATGTACTCGTTGGAGAGCACAAGATCCTTTTCGCCAAGATTGAATTCCCTGGCAAACTCGGCACAGCTGTCAAACTTGTGCAGCTCAGGGCGCAAAATGATCTGTTTCATGCAAAACATCCCTTCCGAAAACAAACAACTTATGGCGATTTGTGGCTTTTTCAAGCAAGGCAGAGCCGATTGCGATGCCCTCGGCCCTGCCCCGTGTGATGCGCGCTGCGCGATAATTATTCTTCCTTATTCTTGACGAACAGTTCGCTGCCCTCAACCACGGCCCAGACAATGATGCCGATCAGCAGGGCGACGCCCGGGGTGTAGTACGCCAGGGCGGCGGCGATGACACAGGCGATGCCGCGCTCGTTGGTGGTGGTGCACATCCGCATGCCGATGTTGCCGCAGGCAAAGGCCTGAACGCCCATCGTGATGCCGAAGAAGATGGCGAACGCCGGACGAATGAGGGTGACCAGAGGCAGGATCAACACTGCGATCACCGTAGCGGCACGGAAGGTGCAGACGCCGTCCCAGTAGCTGTGCAGGGTTTTGTAGCCTCTCTTGTAGCGGTCGGTGATGGTCAACAGGCCGGAAGCCCACAGCGGGCCGCACATCGGAACCCAGGGAGCAAACAGGGACATGATGCCGTTACGCAGGAAGCTCACCAGGTTCGAGCGGCCGGCGTCGAAGATCACCGTCTCGTCCGGACGGGCTGCCGTTGCCTCGGTGACGACCTCCTTCGCCAGAACAAAGTCCGAGAAGGCGATGATGTAGGTGGTCAGCGCACTGGGGATGGCTGCCAGGAAGAAGCTGGCGGCGGGCATGCCCAGACCGAAGATGGTGAAGTGCTCGAGCACAAAGCCGACGCTCAGCGGGGTGAGGCCCCACTGAAGCTGGGGCACCGGAATCTCCCGAATGAGGAAGGGCGCCAGGATGATGGCGAAGAGCTGTGCGGGCACAACGCCCTGGTTGCGCAGGAAGTTGAGCCTGGAGTTCTTTTTGGCTGCGCGGGAGAAGGTGGGGTTAAACAGGAAGAAGTAGGACATCAGCACCGCGATGGCCACCGTAATGGGGGCCTTGGGCATACGCGCCGAGAAGACGTTGATACCGGCGGTAATACCTGCGCCGAGCACTATGCCTGCCTTGATCGAGTTTGGTACGATGTCGATCAGCTTGCGTCCAAGGCCGGTTGCGCCCATGATCAGGAAACAGAGCGCGACCAGCATCTGCAGCGCGATCATCGCGTAGATACGGTCTACCTGGCCGGTGGCGAAGTCGGGCATCGACCACTGCTCGAGGTACTTCAGGGTCAGAGGCAGGGCCGGGGTGATCCAGCCGGGAACGACCGGGTCGCCCAACAGCGAGGGCAGATAGTAGCAGATGGCGTTAAAGACACCGAAGGTCAGGCTCATCAGGAACGCACCGTTCTCGGTAAGTCCGAGAGCCGCAATGGTGGCGGGGTCGTCAAAGCCAAAGGTGGACATGGTGGTGGCGGTACCGGCGCCCAGGCAGGCAACGCCCAGGAACATCGCCGAGGCCATCTCGGTCCAGGACCACTCGTGGTGGATCAGCGGAATACGAAGATTGAAGGGGCCCAGTTTGATGTACGGCTGTACACCGCCAAGTTGCCGTTTCTTGAGCGGGAATTTGCCGCTGTTAAAGCCTTCCGGCTCCAGGATCTTCGCGGAAGTTTGGGTTGCTTCAGCCATGATTTTTCTCCTCTCTGCGTGAAAATTGATCGCATGTTCACAGCCGCGCCCTGCTTTTTGCTTTGGAAAAACATCCTGTTTTTGCGCATCACTGCTTTCCACTGCCGGGGCGGCGATCCCCTGCGATACTTCAAGTTTAGAGGACGAACCCCCAAAAGTAAATAAGCCGGAGGCTTTTTCAGGAGGTTGTCTAAAAGCGCCCGACCGTTTTTTGTGGTTTTTTTCGTCGAATTTATCCAAAAATTGCGGCTATATTTTCCGGTTTTCACCATCTTTGACAAGAAATAGAGCGGGGCTGATGCATTTTTGCATCAGCCCCGCTCTGCCTGAACTCCGATTTTTCGGCCTGATCACACGGCTTTTCATAATTTGTTCAAAAATTTTTGGCACGTTGCATTTTTGCATCGTATTGCATTTTTACAACATTTCCTCCGGTTTCTCCTGCCTTCCCTCCAGCTTTTGCCGCTTGCGCACAAAGGTGGAGGGATCCAGCCCAAGGCTGTGGGCGGCGTCCCGCACATTGCCGTACCTGCGGTAGGCGTTGTGGATGTATTTCAGCTCCAGATCCTGCACCATCCGCCGCAGGTCCACCGGCTCGTCCAGGCTTGCGGCCGGCTCAGCGGCGGGCTTCAGGCCGGTGTAGATGGCAAGGTCCTCCGGGTCGATGATGTCGTCATTGCACAGGATCATGGCGGATTCCACCACATTGCGCAGCTCCCGCAGGTTGCCCGGCCAGGAGTAGTTCTTCAGCGCCAGCAGCGCCATCTGGCTGAACCGTTTGCGGCGGCGGTATTTTTTGTTGATCTGGATGCAGAACTCCTCGGTCAGCGGGATGATATCCTCCCGGCGCTGGCGCAGCGCCAGCACCTGAATGGGCAGCACGTTGAGGATATAGTAGAGATCCTCCCGGAAGCGGCGCTCCAGAACCAGCTTTTTCAGGTCAAACGAGGTGCTGGCCAGCACCCGCACATCCACCGCAAGCGGCACCGTGCCCCCAATCCGGCTCAGCCGGTGGGTCTGCATCAGCCGCACCAGCCGCATCTGAAGGCCCGCGCTCAGCTCGCCCACCTCGCGCAGCAAAACGGTGCCGCCGTCGGCCAGCTCCAGCAGGCCGGCCTTTCCGCCCCGGCCATTGTCGTCCACCGCCTCGCCAAACAGTTCCCGCTCCAGCGTTTCCCCGGTATAGGCCGAGCAGTTGACCTCGATGTATTTTTCCTTGCGGCGGCGGCTTTTGGAGACGATATAGCGGGCAAGCTCCTGCTTGCCGCAGCCGGCTTCCCCCTCCAGCAAAACGGGGACGTCCAGCTCGGCCACCTTGTCCGCTACCTGCAAAACCTCCTTCATGGCGGGATCCTCCGCGATCATCCGCACCGAGCGCCCCACCCTGCGGCGCAGGATCTCCAGCTCGGTGTAGTACTGCAGGTTGCGCTCGCGGCTCTCCTCCAGCTCCTTCTGCAGGCTGTACAGCTCGGTCACATCCCGCACGTTGGTCACCACCATCACGATCTGATCCTTCTCGTTGAAGATCGGCGTGCTGGTAATGGTGGCCCGCTTGCCGGTTTTGAAGAGCTGCTCCATCGTGACCGGCTCCCGCCGCTCGAGCGCCAGCAGGGTGCCGGACTGGGAGATGACATGCCGCTCGACCAGATCGTACATGCTCTGGCCGAGCATGTCCTCCCGCCGCAGCCCGCTGACCGACTCGTAGCTCTTGTTGACCATGATGGTCACAGCGTCCCCGTCGGTGATATAAATCCCGTCGTAGGACGCCTCAAAGATCGCCTCCAGCCACTCGCGGGAGAAGGCGGAGGATTCGGCGTTCGCATCGGGATTTGCCAGGTAGACCGGCGTGCGCTTGATCATGCTCCTTCACCTCGTTTTGTGGTCGTTCGCGGCCCGTTCAGCCGCAGCCCCAGCCGTGCCAGTCCTCGGCGGCACTTTTGGCGGGCTGTTCGGGTGCGCTTTGCTCATCCGGCACCGGTTTTGCCGGGTCGGTTTGCTGCAAAGCCGTCTCCTCTTTGGCTTTCTGCCGGGCTTCTTCTCCCTTTTTTTCGGGCTTTTCCGCTTTCGCCTTTTTCTCCTTGTCCGCCTGCCCGCGGCGGGCCCTGGCCTCCTCGGCCTCGATGCGCTCCATCTCAGCGGCGTAGCGCTTGTTCAGCTTGCGGTACTCCCCGGCCAGATCGCCGGTGATCCGCTTGATGAGCACCATGCGGTGTTTTGGCTGCTCGTACAGATAGCTCTCAAAGGCGGCAAGCCGCTCTGCGGTGTTGATGGTGCGCAGATCCTCGCAGCCGCGCAAAAAGGTCTGGGTCAGCAGCAGGAGCTGATCGATCGGCTCCTGGAACTGGGCGCGCTGGGTGCGGTTGAAGTTGGCACGGCGGCTCACAAGGTCGGCGGCGGCGTCCGCCTGGGCAAACAGCTCGACCGCCGTCGGCTCGCCCGCGCGCTGGATCATGCGGCGGATCGGCTCGGGCTGCTCTTCGAGGGGAAGCGCCTCGATGCCGCCGTCCGGCAGGGTGCGCACCTTCAGCTTCTGGCTGGGGGGCTTGGGGCTGACAAAGTTGGACAGGCGGACAAAGGCGAGCGCAAACTCGTTTGCCGCCTTGCGAAGGTCCCGCTGGTGGTTTCTGGAAAAGACAAAACAAAGGATCGCGCCCACGATCATGATCCCGTAGGCAAGCCGGATCAATAGTTCTCCCATAATCAGAGCCTCCATTTTGAGCCGATACAAGGACAGGCCCCGACTCCTTTGCAGACCCGCAAAAAGGGGTCCAGGCCCGCCGTATTGCGGCAGTGATGCGCATTTTCTATTATACAGAAAGACGAAAAAATAGCAAGTCCTGCGAATTTTTTGGTGAATTTATCGCTTTTTTTTGCCAAAAACAGGGCTTGCCGGGGGCAGGGGAATGTGGTATAGTTGGAAAAATGTCCGTCTTCGGGGCGGTGACAAAACCCCTTCAAAGGAGGCTGATCCTCTTGGAAAACACTTCGGCTCCCGAGGCCAAATGCGGTACCGTGGTGGCCTGCCTGGCCGTCATCATCGCCGGGCAGGGCTGGCTGCTTCGTGATCTGCTTGCCCGCGGCCCGGCCTCTTGGCCTCTGCCCGTTTATGGCGAGCTTTTCTTCTGCGCTGTCATGCTGGCGGCCGTCATCTGGTGCTGGTTTCACCCGCGCGGCTGGACCAACAACCGGGGCTGCATCGCGGCCTTTGTATTTCTGGGCGTCTATCTTGTATACCAGCTGATCTTCTTCGGGGCCTTTTCCGAGTATTACCTTGCGGGCATCCACACCGAGTTTCCCAGTGTGAGCCGCGCGCTGGTTGCCGTAAAGATGGTGTTGGCCCTGATGGCCGTTGTGGCGGGCATCCCCGCCGCGCCGGCCCCCACCGGGCGCGAGTATGCCGAAAAGCTGCGCCAGGCAGTTTACAAGCAGGAGGCCGGATGGGCCAGGGGAACCGCCGCCGGTGCGAAGAAGGATCTGGACAGCGCCCTCGCAAAGCTGAAGGCGAATCTGTCTGAGGAGGAAATGAACGCTCTGATGGCAGAACTGCGCGCCCAGAGCGAAAATTCGTCCGCCGCCCCCGCTGAAAGCATCACCGAGGACTGGCGCGGCTGGGGCGGCGGCGTGTAAGCCGCCCCTTGGTCCGTCTGGTCTTTTTGTGGTTTTCCAAAGTTGCAAAAAGGCTGCCCGGCGGGTGGAAAGGCCCGCCGGGCAGCCTTTTGATTTTGGCGTCTCAGCCCTGTTTGGAGCTTTGCGGAATGGCCTCAGGGGGTCGGCGTTTCGTTGTCCTCCTCCGGGTCTGCCTCGCCGTATTTGTGGGTGCGTTCCAGCCGGACATACGAGATCACGATACACACCAGCACCACAAGATCCGCGGCCAGCATGGTCTTTTCGTTGTATACAACCCCGCTGCGCACCGCGAGCAGCACGACCGCCGCGATCGCCAGAAGATACATGATCCGGCTCAGCAGCATGCTGGATTTTTTGCCGCGAAACACCAGGATCATATTGACCGTCCAGCACAGCAGCACCAGCGCCAGCGCTCCCACCGACACATACAGGATCGTCTGCGTCCATTCCATTTCTGAGTCCTCCCTGTAAAAGTTCCCGCCGCCCCACCTGCATGCCCTTTTCATAAGCAAGCATGCGGCGCCTTACGGAACAGTATAGCATAAAGCAGATTTTGATGCAACGCGGGCCGATGCGGGGGATGTCCGACGCAGGTCGGGCACCGCTGCCCTGGCCTTTTCGGCCACCTGGATATCAAGGCAGCCCGAGCAGCAGGGGGTAAACGCCCGGCCGAGATCGCGGTCGCAGTGGGCCATATCCGGGCCGGGCCAGCTGGCCCGCGGCCGCCTCTTCCAAGCTATCCAGCCTGCGGTCACGCGGGCGGAGGACTCGTTGTCATAGTTGTGGTTTGCTGCCCGGCATGCGGAAAGCAAACTGTTTTTGGCTGTCCGCTGCCGCCCAATACCAACTGCCGCTGCGTCCGCGCATACAGGCGTATTGCGGTTTGCCTGTTTCGTCTTTACCAGGGAACGCACAGTTTTTGTGGCCCTTGTGGTCGGTCTGATACAGCAATCCTTGCTCAATACAGTAAACTGGATTTTCCAAGGTCGTGTCGTTTCCTCTCGATCAGTCCAGCTTCATTTTCCAACTCTGCCATCAGTTTCACGTCTTTTTGTTTGCACAGCCAAGCCTGTATAGCCCTTCTCTCCCAAATTCAAAGCATGAAAAAGCATCCTGCAATTTTTACGTCGCGGACGCTGTCTTTACCTTGATCGTGCGGTTCCCCTTATAGGGAAATGGTGCCTTCCAGATTTATTAGATTTTCTAACATTCTTCTAACGGGCAGCCCTATTTTCTAATCATCTGCAACGATTTCGGGTGTACTCGACTAAACTCGAACTCGTCGAGAAACGTTAGAAAACCAAGGCTTTCCCCGACATTTTTGACCTCAACTTTACACGAATGTCACGAACGCCCCACAACTCCGACCCGGAAGGCTGCTGGTTCGAATCCAGTCGGGCGCACCATATAAGGATAAGGCCGCTGTGTATCGATGCAGCGGCCTTTTTGTTTCGTCTGTTGCTTTATAAAACCACCGTGCAGATCATCAAATCACCGTTCTTTTTGCCATTTTGCGATAAGTTTAGCAGGCAGCCGTCCGAGAGAATCCTTTTATCCTCCATCCTGGCCGCGTTTCAGCCTCTCCAAAATCGTCTCATCCGCCGGGCAGAACTCGTACTGGTCGATCTCGTCCACCCTGATCCAGCGGATGTCGTTGTGCTCCAGCTTTTGGGGCACGCCCTCCCGGATCGCGGCGTGAAAAAGGGTCAGATGTACCGTCAGGTCGGGGTATTCATGCACCACATCCATAAACACCTTGCCCACATCCAGCGTGACGGCAATTTCCTCCTGGCACTCCCGGATGAGGGCCTGTTGCTTTGTCTCGCCCGGCTCCACCTTGCCGCCCACGAACTCCCACAAAAGTCCTCTGGCCTTGTGTGCCGGGCGCTGGCAGATCATGAACTTGTCCCCCGCCCAAATCAGGGCTGCAACTACTTCTGTCATTTGTTCTCTCCTGCCATATGCATTGTTTTGGTATCCATATCATATTCCATAATTTTGATATGTCCTAAAAGATGCCGATTGGTTTTGAAATAATATTCCGCAAGTGTTTCTCCACGCCTTAAATGGTATGATTTAGACATCACTATGATCTTTTCAACGCTATCCGGCAAAAAAGAAAGATAGAATACCGCTTCATTCGTAAACCCCATTTTTGCGCTTGGAACATTCCCTGTTTCCGTCCAGGTGTAGCACTTACATTCGATAACTCTTTTTCCGTTCTTCTCTGCAATGTCAAATTTATGGAGTTTCGCTGGTTCCCCTATCGCAATGGGATATTCCAGTTCGTAGTGATCCCCTGTCTCTTTCTCAAACCATTCTTTTACGGCAATTTGGAATCTCTTTCCCACTCTGGGGTTTTCGTTGTTCGTGTTCATTATCCCACCACCAATTTATTTGTTTTCCTGAGATACTTCGCCGGGATGGGCAGATCCAGCTTCCAGGTAATGCTCATCGGGCGGCTGCCCTCGTGCTTGACATAGTTGGCTGTTCCTAAAAAGGTGTAGGGCGCCGCACCGGCCTGGTCATTTTTGCTCTCCCGCACAAACAGCAAAACTTATGCGGCCATGAACCGGGCGTGCTCTACCGACACACAAAAGCCCAGGCCCTTCACCGCGTCCATGTCGGTGACATAGCGGTCCAGCGATTGCAGGATGTGGGCCGCCCGGCGCTCGGCCACCGCGCGGTTGAGCGAGTACAGGTTGCTCAGTTCGCCCTTGTCGTAGCCGCCCCGCACCCAGCGAAGCTCGTTCAGATCGACCGTATCCGCCACCCCAAAATACTGGAAAGGGCAGAGCAGCTTCCGGTCGATGGCCTCCGGCAGCCGAATCTCCGCCGCAACGCGCCCGCCGAAATAGTCCAGCACGCTCTTGCCGTCCATCCGTTCCGGCGTGGCGGTCAGGCCCAGCAGCAGCTGGGGCCGAAAATGCTCCAGCAGACGCTGGTAGGTGGGCGCGGCGGCGTGGTGAAACTCGTCCACCACAATGTAGTCGTAATAGCCGGACGGCAGACGGTCGCACAGCTCCTGCGAGTTCACCGTCTGGATCGAGACAAACAGGTGGTCCAGGCTCTCCGGGCGGCTGGAGCCTACAAACAGCTCACCAAAGTTCGGGTCCCGCAGGATGTTCTGGAAGGTGTAGAGGCTCTGGCGCAAAATCTCCTCCCGATGGGCCACAAAGAGCAGACGGTTGGCCCCGCCGGGGTGCTCCTTGCAAAAGCGGCGGTAGTCAAAGGCCGAGATCACCGTTTTGCCGGTGCCGGTGGCTGCCACCACCAGGTTGCGGGTGAGCCCCCGCACCTTGCGCTCGGCGTCCAGCTTGTCCAGAATCTCCTGCTGGTAGGCGTAGGGCCGGATGTTGAAGAGCATCTCCCGCGGCCGCTCCTCGCCCCGGCCCCGCTCCGCTTTCAGCGCCCGGAGCAATCGCCCGTGCTCCTCTTCCCGGTACGGCTCAAACTCCGGCGCGTTCCAGTAGCTGTCAAAGGTAGCGGTGATCTTTTGCAGGGTGGTGGGCAGGTCCTTGGCGGTGACCTTCACGTTCCATTCCAGCCCGCTGGACATGGCCACCTCGGAGAGGTTGGAGGAGCCCACGTAGGCGGTGGTAAAGCCGGTATCGCGATAGAATACGTAGGTCTTGGCGTGCAGGCGGGTGCGGTCGGTGTCGTAGCTGATCTTGATCTGGGTGTTGGGCAGCCGGTGCAGCTCCTCGATGGCTTTGGAGTCGGTGGCGCCCATGTAGGAGGTGGAGATCACCCGCAGCTGGCCGCCGTTCTGGGTAAAGGCGCGCAGTTCCTCCAGAATCAGGCGCAGGCCGCTCCACTTGATGAAGGAGACCAGCATGTCGATCCGGTCGGCGCTGGCGATCTCCTTTTTCAGCTCCGAAAACATCTGGGGCTCGTTCAGCGCCCCGGTAAAGAGACTGCTGCGGGCGAGCGGCGTTTCGGGGCGGGGCAGGTCGTCCGCGGTTTTCCCCGCGGCGAGCAGCGGGTCCTGCTCCCGCAAAAGCGCAAGAAGCTGCTCTGCCCTGCCGTCAACGCGCAGAGGGGCAAAGTCAGCTTCCTCGGTTGTGTGTTCGATGGTTTGGATCAGCCGGTTGACCAGCTCGACCTGCGCGGACAGATCGCCGCCCCGATCTGCCAGATTGTCCAGCCCCTTTTGGGCCACCTGGGCCAGATACTGGGCCAACACCTGGGAGGCCTCCGCCCTGTCGATGGCCGCAACAGCACGGCGCTGGGGCAAAAGCGCGTCCAGCTCGCTGCCGATCTCCTCGTTGACGACCTGCTCATAAAGGCCGGGCTGCAACATACAGATCACACCTTTTATGGGTTATGAATGGTTTGGATGGTTTCAGTATACCATAAAGAACGTCCTATTATTGGGATTTTTATGTGATTTTGTAAAAATGTGAGAAATAATATCCTATTTCTTATCATTATAAAAAATTCCGGCTGTTTCGGCAAGGTGCAATCACCCTCTTTCGTCCGGTTCCGCCACATTCCACACCCGCAGGCCCTGCTGCTGTGCATAGCGCAGCGTATACGCCGTACCGCCTGTGTTGCGGGTGCACCAGGCGATGCAGTATCCTGAGCCATCCACCAGGTGCCGGTCGCGGGCCAGAAAGGCCCCACGGCCGGGCGTTTGCCTGCAGACGACTACCTTGTCCACCCTCCGCTCAACCGCCGCAGCACGGGCCTGCTGGGCGGGTGTCCAGCGGCTCTGGTAGCCTCGGAAGGGCTGCACCAGAATCACCCGCAGCTGGGGACGGCTCTCCCGCAGTTCGAGCAGCTTTTCCGCCATCAGCGTGTCAAATCCCAGCGCCCCGCCCACACCGAAATACCGCACACCCTCCTTTAGCAGCGGCTCCAGGCAGGCATACACCCGCCGCCAGATTTCCTCGTCCATGCCCATCGGCAGATTGCGGTGCTCCGTAAAGCAACAGGTAAACGGCCGCTTGTCCATATTCTGTCCTCCGCGCGACACGTTCTGTATTACATATTTGTAATATATAAATCATACACCATTGTGCTCCATAATAATACAAGAAAATTCTGGCGGAGGTGCAAGATGGCGCAGGAGGACAGGTTTATTGTTCCGCACCGCAAACCAGCCGTGGGCAAATCCACGGTGGTATCGGTGCGTTTGCCGGACACGATGCTCGGCAGATTGGATGATGTGGCCGCCCAAACAGGCCGAACCCGCAACGAACTGGTGCAGATGTGCATTGACTATGCCCTGGCCCGGCTGGTGATCCCCGAAGAATAGCAAAAGCAGCCTCCGCGCGAGAGGCTGCTTTTTGTTTGCGGTTGGTCTTATTGTGTGCACCTTGCTCATCGTTCCAGCCTGTAGCTTACCATTCCTGGATACAAGGCGACAGCGTATGGTGCGAGGGCCGGACATTGTTGTCATTGTGTCAAATCTTCGATATAATCATGTTGGCAGAGCAAAAGCGGGGAGGGATGCACCGATGCACACATTTGTGACAGGCGGCAGGACGATTTGCGTGTTCCCCGCCGCCGAGGCGGATGCCCCGGTGGTGTATCTCAACACCTTTGGGGATGAGGGGCAGAAGGTCTACGATGTCCTGAGCGCCGGCGGCTGCCCGCCGCTCTCGTTGGTGGCGATCAGCGGGCTTGCCTGGGAGCACGACATGGCCCCCTGGGCCGGGGCGGCGGCGTTCAAAAACGGAGCACCTTTCACCGGCGGCGCTGAGGCGTATCTGCGCCTTTTGACCGGCGAGACCCTGCCCGCTGCCGAGCGGGAGCTGCCCGGCACGCCCCGCTGGCGCGGGATCGCTGGCTACTCGCTGGCGGGATTGTTCGCGGTTTACGCCCTTTATCAAACGGATGTCTTCTCCCGCGCGGCCAGTGTGTCAGGCTCGCTTTGGTTTGCGGGGTTCAGGGAGTATGTGTTCGCCCACGAGCCCA
>DKVN01000004.1:10725-10959 GCA_002491225.1 Faecalibacterium sp. UBA7177 | reverse complement strand
AGACGGTGCAGGAGAACACCGAGGTGGTTTGCCGGTTTTACCGGGAGCGCGGCATCCGCACCACCTTTGAGATAAACCCTGGCGGCCACCACGACCACCCGACGGAGCGAACGGCCAAGGGAATCTTGTGGATGGCCGCGGGCGAAGAGCCTGTCGCCTGAGCTTTCCCGTTTGGATTTTTGCGCCTATCAGTTCATGGTTTATCATCCCCAACCACCAGAAAGGCAGGCTATT
>DKVN01000004.1:0-10660 GCA_002491225.1 Faecalibacterium sp. UBA7177 | reverse complement strand
GTGCAGGAGAACACCGAGGCGATTTGCCGATTTTATCGGGAGCGCAGCATCCGCACCGTTTTTGAGATAAACCCCGGCGGGCACCACGACCACCCTGCGGAGAGAACAGCCAAGGGTATCCTCTGGATGGCCGCAAGCGAAGAGCCTATCGCCTGAGTCTTCCCGTTTGCGCTTTTGCTCCCATAAATTCACGGCTTATCGGTCAGTTTCAACCACCAGAAAGGCAGGCTATTCACATGGCAGTAGAAAACGGCGAATGGATCATGCGGGGGCCGGATCGGGATGACCCGACCTGCATCCGCAGCTGGGAGGCGCTGACCGACTGGATCGAAGCGGTCGGCTTTCTGCCGCTCTTTCGCAACGAGATCGAGGGCTTTTCCGCCGAGGAGCGCACCTGCCCGCTCGACTGGTGGACCGGCGATGCGGCCCGCGACCCCTGGGAGTGGCGGCGGTCCATCGCCCGCAGCGGCCGGGTAGCCTACGGCAAGTTCTTTGGCAAAAAGGCGGGCTTTGTCTCCAAGGCGTGGTTCCCCCATTTCGCCAACTGGCGGCGGGACGGCTACGACTTCGACAGCCGCTGGGAGGACGAACTTGCCACCAACCGCCAGAAAAAGATCATGGATCAGTTTTTGGCGGCGGACGAGCTGCTCTCCTGCGACCTCAAACAGCAGGCCGGGTTTGGCAAGGGCGGCGAGAAGAACTTTGAGGGCACGGTGACCGACCTGCAGATGAGCACCTACCTGCTGATCCGGGATTTCCGGCAGCGGCGCAACAAAAAAGGCCAACCCTACGGCTGGCCCCGTTCGGTCTATGCTATGCCGGAAGCGTTTTGGGGACGCGAACACGTCGCATCCGCCTACTCCACCGCCCCGGCCCGCTCCCGCGCGCTTGTGTTCCAGCAGGTGCAGACCCATTTTGCCGCCGCCACCGCCGAGACACTCCGGGCCGTGCTGGGCGGCTGCCGCTGAAAAGCATTTGAATCCGGCTGGGTACACCAAAAAAGCCGCCGCAAGCGTTTTGCCTGCAGCAGCTTGTTGCTTTTTGCGTCTCTCCTTTGGGTACGCCATACCTTCCCCATCAGAAAACGTCCCATACCAAGCGGTAGTGAGCTGAGAAAACAAAGAGTCCGAAGGACCTGCGAACCCACGGCTTTGTTTTCTTATCGAACCACCGCTCAGAACGTGTCCTGTTTTGCCCCGTCTCTAAGCCTGCAGGTCAGAAATGATCCGGCGGTATTCGCCGATTGCCGTGGTGCGGCCCTGCCGTCTGCGCAAAATCCGCGGCGATCAGGGTGATCCGGGCGTCCTCCTCCATCCCCTCATCCTGGCAGACCGACCAGATGATCTCAGGCTCCTCTTCATGGCCGGCGTCGAGTTTCCTGAGCATTTTTTCGATGCGCTCAATTTCAATGTTCTCACGGTCGATCTCCGGCCGCACCCGAAAGCATACGATCATCTTCCGGGCGTCGGCGAGGGGGGCCTCGAGCAGCGCAGAGGCCGCCGCCTGCTGCATGGCACTCTCCACACAGCCCTTGCTGCTGGCCCGGCCAAGCCCCAGAAATGCGATCTCCGGCCCCTTCATCAGGTAGATAACATCATGCAAGCACAGGTTGACCCAGCACGGGATGCCGAGCGGGTCGGACAGGCACTGCACCGCATGGCCGAGCGTTTCATCTGCGGCCGCGAACGCGTTTGCCGGGGTGAGGCCGGGCAGGATGCGCCGCAGCCGCTCATTGGAGATCAGCAAAAGGGTATTCACCCTCTCCCTGAGCCGGTCGAGCCCCTCCTGGGCCCGGCGGGCGGGCTCCGCACCCTCAAACGCAAAGGGCCGGGTGACCATGCCGATGGTGAGAAAAATGCCCACGCTGCCGCGGGCGATCTCCGCCACGACGGACGCCGCGCCGGTGCCGGTGCCTCCGCCCAGCCCGGCGACGATGATCACCAGACCGGCGCCGCGCAGCGCGGTTTGGATCCTTTCCCGGTTTGCCCTGGCGGCCTTTTCGCCGGTCTCCGGGCTGCCGCCCGTGCCCGGCTGTTCGGCGGGATCCTCCGCGATGTTCAGCTTGTAGTCCGCTTTGCAGGCGCTCAGGCTGCGGGCGTCCGTATCGATCGCGACAAACTCCACGCCGCCCATACCGCTGCTGCACATGTGGTTGACGGCGCTGATCCCGCCGCCCCCCACGCCAACGATCTTGATGAATATGTCGTCCATCTTCCTCACCTCGTGTTTGATGATCTGCGCTCTCTGTGAGAGAGGGCTGTTGTTCATCTTACACGGGGCGATGCGAAAAAAGCGCCCCATCCGCAGGAAAAAGTGGGCCTGCACCGGTGCCGCCGGTGGTATTGCAAGGGCGGGCGCATTCGCGGCCGGGCGAACCCGCCGCCTCGCTCATCCCAGCAGGAACTGCCCGACCTGCGCCATCGCCTCCGCCGCCTTTTTGATGGGCAGCATCTGGAAGACATGCCACATCTCGGTCCACTCCTCCAGTCGGCAGAGCACCCCGGCCGCCTGCATCCGCTGCGCGAGGCGCTCTGAGTCGGAGTAGAGCAGCTCGTTGCCGCCCACCTGGATGAGGGTGGGCGGGAAGCCCGCGAGATCCCCGAAGAGCGGCGAGAGCATGGGGTCGCTCCAGTCGGCGGTTCCGGCGTAGGCCGCGCGCACCGCCTGGATATACTCCATTGTGATGCTGGGGTCCTGCGCCCGGCGCTCGGTGTAGGACGCGCCGCTGGCGGTCATATCGGTCCAGGGGGACATGAGCACCAACCGGTGGGGCAGCCGCCGGCCCTCCTCTTTCAGCCGGAGGAGCAGCGCCAGCGCCAGATTGCCCCCGGCCGAGTCCCCCGCCACCGTGATGTCGCGCGCGCCGTAGCCCTGATGCATCAGGTGGTCCCACACCCGCAGCGCGTCCTCCACCGCCGCCGGGTAGGGATGCTCCGGGGCGAGGCGGTACTCGAAGCAGAGGGTCTCCCGCCCCGAGACGTGGGACAGCTTGGAGGCCAGCGGGCGGGAATAGCCCAGGCTGCCGCTGGTGTAGCCGCCGCCGTGGCAGTATAAGATGATCTGCTCCGGGTCGTGCCCCCACTCGGGCCGGACCCAGGCGGCCTTCATGCCGTCCAGCTCGAACGGCTCCCAGCGCATGCCCACCATCGGGGTGGACAGGCGGCCCAGCAGGTCCTGCGCCGCCCGCTGGCGGGCCAGGTCCTCCGGCGCCATCGACTCGGCCGCGCCGGCCGAGTGGATCGCCTTGAGGGCCTTCATCATCCGGGCCAGACGTTTTTCCTCCGCCTGCGCCCGCCGCTCCTCGGCGCTCTGGCCGCGAAGCCGCAGCTTCCGTTGCTCCATGGGCTGTTCCCCCTCCCGTTGTTTGCTGTCAATATACCATAGCCTTTGGTATTTTTCAATGGCGGCGTCCCTGTGGGGGCGGCCAAATCGCCGCACCCCTCCTTGTACTTTTCCCCGGCTTGTGGTACGCTGTGAGAAAGCGCCGGAAAGGAGGGACTCCCATGCCGCAGGAACAGGTCTGGTACCGGCTGGACAATGCCGGGGTGCTCTACTCTGCCCTGAAAAAGGAAAAATATGCCCCGGTCTACCGCTTTTCCGCCGTCATGGATGAGAAGGTGGACCCGGACGCCCTCCAGCGGGCGGTGGATCAGACCATGCCCCGCTTCCCCACCTTTCGGGTGCGGATCCGCAAAGGGTTTTTCTGGTGCTATTTTGAGCCCAACCCCAAGCCGGGCCCCTTTGTCAAGCCCGACATCTCGAATCCCTGCCAGCCGATGCGGGACCGGCAGGACAACGACTGGCTCATCCGCTTTTACTACTACGAGAGCCGCATCTCGTTTGAGGCGTTCCACGCCATCGCGGACGGCAGCGGTGCGCTGGCCTTTTTTCGCACCGTGCTGGCGGAGTACCTGCGGGAGCGCGGGGTGGCGATCCCGCCCGACCCCCTGATCCTGGACGTGACCCAGCCGCCCGCCCCCGAGGAGCTGGAGGACGCCTACGGCCGGTAC
The DNA here is from genome assembly GCA_002491225.1 of Faecalibacterium sp. UBA7177. Classification (GTDB taxonomy): domain Bacteria; phylum Bacillota; class Clostridia; order Oscillospirales; family Ruminococcaceae; genus UBA7177. The sequence continues at coordinate 6,650 of DKVN01000004.1, read as the reverse complement.
GCCGGGCCGCGCGCCCTGCCGGGCGGCCGCAAAAGGACCGCCTACCCCAACACCAGCACCCCCGAGCCCTTTTACACCCTCAACGTGACCATGGGCCTGTTATCGGTGGCGGCGCTGAAAGAAAAGGCGCGGAGCTATGGCGCGACCATCACCGAGTACCTGACCGCGGTGCTGCTGCTCTCGCTGATCGAAAAGCAGCGGGCCGAACAGCCCTTCCGGCAAAGGCCGGTGGCGCTGGCCATCCCGGTGAATCTGCGCGGCTGGTTCCCCTCCCGCTCGCTGCGCAATTTTATGCTGACCCTGCGCCCCTGCGTTGACCCCACCCTCGGGGATTACACCCTCGCCGACCTGATCCGGTATGTGCACCACTATATGGGGCTCTCGCTCGACCGGCCCACGCTGCGGGCCGCCTTTACCGGCAACGTCCGGTTCACCCAGAATCGGCTGCTGCAGATCATCCCGATGGCGCTGAAAAAGCCGATCATGGACTTTTCCTATTGGCTGCTGGCGGTGCGGCCCTACACCGCCACCTTCACCAATCCGGGGGCGGTGGCCCTGCCGCCCGCCATGGCCGCCCACATCCGGCGGATGGAGGTGATCCTCGGGCAGGCCACCCGGCCCTCGCCCCACTGCGCCGCCATCAGCTGCGGCGACGTGATGGAGGTGACCTTCGCGGGCACCGGCAGGTCCAGCGAGACCGAGCGGCGCTTCTTCACCCATCTGGTCCGGGAGGGGCTGGCGGTGAAGGTGCTCTCCAACCGAAGGGAGGAACCCTGATGTCATACTGTGTCAACTGCGGGGTCGAGCTGGACGACACGGCGGCCATCTGCCCCTTGTGCCACACCCCGGTGCAGAACCCCAACCGGCCGGTGGACCGGGACAGCCCCACCCCCTTCCCCGCCGAGCCGGGGCTGGTGCCGCTGCAGGCCCGGCGGGCGGCGGCCGCGCTGGTGTCCGCGATGCTGGGCGCGGCGGCGGTCAGCTGCGGGCTGCTGAACCTGATCCTGCCCGCGAGGCATCTCTGGTCGCTCTATGTGATCGGGGCGGCGGCGATGCTCTGGGTGTTTCTGGTGCCGCCGCTGCTCTGGCGGGCGCTGCCCGGGCCGGTGATGGTGCTGCTGGACACCGGGGCCGCCGCCCTCTACCTGCTGGCCATCGCCTGGGAGCTGGATGGGCTGGACTGGTACCTCCGGCTGGCCCTGCCCGCCGTGGCCCTGCTGGGGGCGATCGTGCTGGCGCTGGTGCTGCTGCTGGCGGGCGGCAGGCGGAGCATCCTGAGCAGCACCTCGCTGCTCATCGGGGCATCGGCGGTGTTTCTGGCCGGGCTGGAGCTGCTGGGGGACCGGTACTTTTACGGCCAATGGCAGCCGGGCTGGTCGCTGGTGATCCTGATCGTGGCCGGGGCGCTCGAGATCCCGCTGATCGTGGTGCGCCGGGTGCCCAGCCTGCGCCAGGAGGTGCGGCGGCGGTTTCATCTGTAGGGGCGGCGGGAGCCTTCCCCGCCCACAAGGGAAGAACCAAAGAACAAAAAAGAGCAGTTTTGAAAGATTCTTGTTTTCCTTTCCTTCTTATGATAAAGCAGAACAAGTCAACTCGAAAACACAAGAACTTACGTTTTGAGTTGACTTGTTCTGTTTTATCTTGACTTTTTTCAAAAGTCAACTGTATTCTTTCTGATCCTATGATGAGTTTGCGCAGATCGTGCGCCGGGTTTCCCCGCGCCCTCACGGCTGAACCGGCGGCCCGGCGGGATTGGCGGGATTGCCGCGCAGGGCAGCGCGACGCTCACTCGATCAGGTAGTTTTTGCGCTCGACCTCGGTCAGGGTGCGGCCGCCGAGGATCCGCTCGGTTTTTGCCAGCAGGTCCTCCAGCGAGTAGTAGTGGTAAAAGCGGGTGTTGTTGTCATCATTGATGATGACCGTGTGGCCGTCGCAGCCGGAGCAGCGGTCGATGCTGGTCTCCTTTTTGTACTCCCCGGGGCCCGTCTGGCGATAGATCGAGGTCGTATCGGTCAAAAAGGCTTCCACCTCGATCACGGCCTCCATCAGCGTGCCGTCCTCGTGAAAGGCAAACCGCATCGCGCCGCTCTCGGGCGTGATGCCCGCCTGGGTGATCTCGCCCGTGTGCCAGTTGCAGACCCTGAGCCGGCGGCTGCCGTCCTGGAAGATGATGTGATCCCCGTCCGGCGTGAAGGAGATCTCCTGGCTGGCGATGCCGTCCACCGGCAGGCGGCAGAGCTCCTCCCCGGTGCCCACATCCGCCACAAGGATCCCGCTTTCGCCCTGATACAGCAGGACGAGATCCCCCGCCGGGGCAACCCAGCCGTCCTGGCCAAAGAGGGTGTTGAGGCTCAGCTGGTCGGTCAGATGCCGGCAGAGGCTCTCGGGCAGGGGACGCCAGCAGTCCTCCTCCAGATCCCGCACCAGCAAAACCGTCTCCTCGTAGTCCTCCGCATCAAAGAACCCGCTGGTGAGCCTGCATCCGAGGACAAGATACCGCCCGCTGGCGGTGGTCCTGGCCCCGGCGATGTGCAGGAGATACTGCTCCGGCCGCTCGCTCTCGGGGATGGGCAGCGCGTCGGCCAGCTGCTGCCAGCTGCCCTGCCAGAGCACCGTTTGCGCCCCGGCATCCAGCACCCAGCAGACGGCGCGCCCGGCCTGCTCCGGGTCCGGCAAACGGTCCGCCGAAAAGAAGGGGCTGCTGCTCCGGGACGAGAGGATGGCCCGTCCCGTCCCGCCGGGGGTGATGGCGTAGGCATCGGTCTCGGTGAGCTGCAGCGGGATGAAGACGGTGCTTTCTTCGGCCTGCTCCGGGCTCTCATCCGGGCTCTCATCCGGCCCCTCATCCGAATCCGCATCCGAGCCATCCGCATCCCCGTCCGGGAGGCTGCGGAATCTGACCCCTTTGAGCGCCGGGTCGGCCCAGGCGGCATAGCGCTCGTCAAGAAGGGCGGCAGTACAGCCGTAATAGAGGGGGTCGGCGCACGCCTCCTGCCAGAGGAGCGAAAAATCGCCGGTGTCGCTGGTGTCGTAGACCGAGAAGGTGTCGTCGTAATCCAGCACGCCGAGGCGGGTGTGGGCGCTGTTATAGCTGTAGTCCTGGATGGCCTTGCCCACCATGGCGTAGCCCTCGTCCACGATGCCGTTGTAGCAGTAGACCGCGGTCGAGGTGAAGAGATACGCCCGCTCGCCGACCCATTCGACCCGATCGATCAGATTAAAATCCAGATGGTACTGATAGGCGGTGGCCACCGAGTTCCAGGCGCAGTCCTCGAGCGCCTGGGTCACCGAGACATCTCCGTTTTCGGTGATGAGCAGCTGCAGGCCGCCCGGCTCCCAGATATGGCTCAGGGCAAAGCTCTTGCGGTCCTCCATGCGGCTGTAGCAGGCGCCGGTGCGCCGGTCGAGGTTGACCGCCACATTGTCATAGAGGACACTGACCAGCTCCGCCGTCTCCTCCCCCTGCAGGGGGGTCACATCCGCCGTCTGGATGCGCACCCGGCCGGTGGTGGGCAGGGACTGATCCTCATAGGCAAAGCGCAGCTGCCCGCTGTCCGGCTCCCAGCAGCGGGCCTGCCACCGGGTGGGGAAGCTCAGGATGCCGCTCTTGTCGGGTGTCGCCGCGCAGACGAGCAGCGGGGCGCCATCCGGCAGCCAGGCGATGCCGCCCACCGTGTTCATGCCCGCCATCTCCTCCCGGACAGGGCAGCCGTCCTCGCCGGTTGGCAGCACCCGGAAGCAGACGCTCAGCTCCTGCCCAATGTCGGCCCGTTCCAGCCAGGCAATGGCGACCCGGCTGCCGTCCGGGGAGAATTTGGCCGACCGCACGGTGCGGGTGGGGCTGTTTTCCTCACAGAGCGGCGCGTAGAGCTCCGGGGGCAGCCAGGCCCGGCTCTCGCCGGTCTGCGTGTCGATGAGGTGGATGCCGTGGTGGTCGGTGATCTGCCTTGTCTGGGCATCCCCCGGCATGGGGTGGGAGATGGGGGTGCTGTCCATGCAGAGGATGGTGCCGGTTGCGGCGCAATAGTCCCACACAAGGCTGCCGAGGCTGCTGCAATAGCTGCTGGGGCAGGCCGGGAGGGTCCACTCCCACAAAAGCTTCCCGGCGCGGCAGTCAACGCAGCGGATCCCCTGCTCCCAGAGGAGGAAGAGCCGCCCGCCGCCGCCAAGCCTTGCGTCGGTGTAGGCAGTGCCGTCGTCCCAGCAGGCAATGAGGCCGAGGGTGTCCTCATCCCACAGCCAGGCCCGGCCGTCGAGGGTGAGCAGAACTCCCTCTTCCGGGTCATGGTCAAAGCAGTTTTCGAGGATGCCCTTGTGCTCGAGGATCTTCATCGGGCGCAGCTGATACCGCGCGTCCATGTTGTAGACGTACAGGGCGTTTTCCAGCGCGATACGCGCCTCGGCGACATAGGGGCGGTCCTCCCCGCCGGGGCCGGGCAGGGCCTCCCGGGCCACCAGCAGGGCAGCCTCGCGGTCCCCCTGGGCGAGCAGGTCGCCCGAGAGCCGAGCCAGATACTGGGACTGATTTTCCAGCTTACCCTCGTAATTTTCGGTGATCTGCCGGTTCTGGCTGACCGTCACCGCCCCAAACCCGAGCGAGAGCGCCGCGACGGCCCCGGCCGCGGCCGCCAGCCGCCGCATTTTGTAGACCCGGTGGCGCTGATACAGCTCGTCATACGAGCAGTGCAGCAGCGGCGCGGCCAGGCGGGGCATCCGCTGGCGCAGATTGTGCAGCACCTGCGCCCTGCTGCGCCCCCGGACATCCGCTGCCAGCGGCTCGCCCTCAACCAGCAGCGCGGGCGGGAAGGCGGTGTCCGGCTCGCCCTCCACCAGCACGGCGAGGATGTTCTCCCGGCCCCGGTACCGGATGAAGGTGTCGATCTCCCGCATGCACCATTTGGACTCAAGGATCCGCGGGGTGCAGATCACCAGCAGAAACTCCGAGCGCTTCAGGTTCTGCTCGATCTCCCCGAACAGGTCGCTGGCGGCTCCCAGCTCCTCCTCGTCCCGGAAGATGCGTTTGAGGCTCTGTTTGCCGCACTTTTTCTGGATCTCCCGCGGCACCCTGTAATGTTCGAGGGATTTTTGCAGGGTCCCCGCCACGACGCTGTCCAGCGCGGCGTGGCGGTAGCTGATGAAGGCGTCGAAAAGGAACTCCGGCTGCTGCGGGGCCGTGTCTTGTTCGTGTTCTGGCATGGGCGGCTCTCCCTTTTGTGGATGGTTGGACGCGCGTATTTTCGATTGGATGCGTGGTTTTTCGATAAAATTATTGTACACCACGGCCTGCGGCAAATCAACTCCGGCGGGCGGCAGCGCGGTGAGCGGTACGGGGCGGCAGGCGCGCGCCGCGGGGAAGCCTCCCCCAAATGTCCCCACACCCCGCCGCCTTTTCGGCTGCCGCAGCGGGCAGGATTTTTGTGTATTGTGCTAAAAGTTTTGCTTTTCTTTACCCAAAATGTAAGAATTTTGCATTCTCGTTGATTTGCCCCACCCCCTATGCTATGATAGGATACAAGGTGAAGCAAACGTTCGAGAGGAGGATCCCTATGACAAAAACGGAGCTTGCCGCGCGGCTAAAACACGCCTGCGCGGCGGTGGCGGCGGCCGAGGCGGAGCTGACCGAGATCGACTCCCGCTTTGGCGACGCGGACCATGGGCTCACGATGACCAAGATCGCCGGGGCGATCACGGCGGCGGTGGCGGCGGCCGGGGGCGGGGTGCAGGAGCTGCTGGACGACGCGGCCTGCGCCGTCATGACCCTCAACGGCGGCAGCGCCGTGCCGCTCTGGAACACCTGGCTGGACGGGATGCAGGAGGCGGCCCCGGAGGGCGACACGGTCGATTTGGCCGGGCTCAAGGCGATCTTTGCCGGCGGGCTCGCCGAGATGAACGAGATGTCGGGCGCCAGGGTGGGGGACAAGACCATGATGGACGCCCTGATCCCGGCCAGCGAGGCGATCGCCGCCTACGATGGGCCGGACGAGGACGGGCTCTTTGCCGCAGCGGCAGCGGCCGCGCTGGCCGGGGCCGAGGCAACCCGCCAATTCGTCTCGAAGTTCGGCCGGGCCAGGAGCTACGGCGAAAAGACCATCGGCACCCCGGACGCCGGGGCGGTGTCAATGGCCCGCTTTTTCGAGGGGCTGGCCCGGCCCTGAAGCATGTTGTACTGCGCGACTTTTCCATGACCAAATTTGAGGAGGTTCCACCATGAAGATGAAAAAGTTTATCAACGCGCCCGAGACCATCACCGACGAGGAGCTGGTCGGCCTGGGGCTGGCCTACCCGGACATTGTAAAGGTCGACGGCCACCTGGTCATCAGCAAAGAGCTGGCCGGGGCCGACCGGGTCACCATCGTCACCTACGGCGGCTCGGGCCACGAGCCCGCCCAGGCCGGGTTTGTCGGCAAGGGGATGCTGGACATCCAGGCGGTGGGGGACATCTTCGCCGCGCCCAACGGGCAGCTGGTCTTTGAGGCGATGCAGCGGGCCGACAAGGGCCACGGCGTGCTGCTGCTGACCCTGAACTACGCCGGGGATCAGCTGGCCGGCAAGCAGGCCATGAAGCTTGCCAAAAAGGCGGGGCTGAATGTCCGGCAGGTGGTCACCGGCGAGGAGATCCAGTACGACCCCAACGGCGAGGACAACAAGCG
>DKVN01000173.1:8247-9893 GCA_002491225.1 Faecalibacterium sp. UBA7177 | reverse complement strand
TCGGCGGTGGAGGAGCTCAAGGCCCATGGCATCGAGATCAACCCCTACACCATCGACGCGCCGGAGGAGATCCGGGACATGATCCGCAAGGGGGTCGACAGCGTCATCAGCAACTGCCCGGATGTGGTCAACCGGGTGCGGGCGGAGCAAAGCTGAGCGCTCGCCGTCCGCTGCCGACAGAGTCCCCCGTGTCGTTCGCCAAACTGTCTAAAAACAAAGCGTTTGCCAAAGCAAGAGCAAATTTTTCGTCAGATGAAACAAAAAGCGCAGGCAATACTTTGTGTATTAACGAGCATTTTTGTGAAATATGACGGAAAATTTGCCGCAGTCTTTGGCGGACGCGACTTTTTAGACAGTTTGTCAAGCAAAAGCGGGGGCTCTCCAGGATGATCGGGATGTTTGCCGGGATGAGCGGCGGCTGCGCCGCGTTCTCACTGGCTCTCACTGGATATGCTCAATGATAAGGAGGCGTTTTTGATGCGTTCGACCCAGATTCTTTCCGCCTGTTTCAGCCCCACCGGCACCACGCAGAAGGTCGCCGACGCGATCTGCGAGGGGATCGGCCTGCCCTGCCGCGCGGTGGACCTGTCCGCCCCGCTGGACAGCCTGGCCGCCGGGGCGGGTGACCTGCTGCTTGCCGCCATGCCGGTGTACGGCGGGCGGGTGCCCGCCGCCGCCTTGGAGCGGCTGGCCCGGGTGAAGGGCAGCGGCCAGCCTGCTGTCGCCGTGGTTGTGTATGGCAACCGCGCCTGCGAGGATGCGCTTTTGGAGCTGAAGGAGGCGATGGAGGCGGCCGGGTTCACGGTGATCGCCGCCGGGGCCTTTGTCGCGGAGCACTCGATCGTGCGGTCCATCGCGGCAGGCCGTCCCAACGGGCAGGACCTCGACACGGCAAGGCGGATGGGCCGCCGGGTCGCACAGCTGCTGGTGCAGGAGGGGGCCTTCAAGCCGGTGTCGGTGCCCGGCAACCACCCCTACCGCGCGTTCAAGGGGATGGCGTTCCACCCCAAGGCGTCGGAAGCCTGCATCAGGTGCGGCCTCTGTGCCCAGCGCTGCCCGGTGGGCGCGATCCCTGCGAGCAACCCCTCCGAGACCGACGCCGGCAAATGCATCACCTGCATGCGGTGCGTGGCGATCTGCCCCCAAAAGGCAAGGGCGCTGCCCAAGCCCGCCGTGCTGGCCGCCTCTTCCATGCTGAAGCTTTCGGCCTCGACGCCGAAAGAGCCGGAGCTGTTTTTCCCGGCGGAGTGAGCGCTTGCTCGAAAAAAGGTCAAACGCAAACAACAACGCAGGGCCACCCGCCAAAAGGGATGGCCCTGCGTTGCTGTCTGCGTGATTTTGAAAGTTGCCGCTCTTTGCTGCAGATAAAGTTCCGCCCTTGGATCCGGGCACAGGGCGGCCTTTCCGCGGCCCCTGCCAGCCCTGCTCAGCCGCAGGAGTGATGCCCGCAGCCGTGCTCGCCGCAGGTGTGCCCCTCGCCGCCGTGCTCGTGGTCGTGGTGGCTGCAGTGGACGGCGGGGTCAAAGTTCAGATTCCCGGCCAGGAGGGCGGCAACCGCCTCGTCCGCGCTGCCGCTGACACCGCCGTAGAGCTGGATGCCCGCCTGGGCCAGCGCGGCCTGCGCGCCGCCGCCGATGCCGCCGCAG
>DKVN01000173.1:5795-7964 GCA_002491225.1 Faecalibacterium sp. UBA7177 | reverse complement strand
CGCCGATGCCGCCGCAGATCAGCACGTCCGCGTGCAGGGCGCCGAGGACGCCCGCCAGGGCCCCGTGGCCGCTGCCGTTGGTGCTGACCACCTCGGAGGAGAGAATTTTCCCCTCCTCGACATCGTACACCTTGAACTGCCCGGTGTGGCCGAAGTGCTGGAAGATCTGGCCGTTTTCGTAGGTGACTGCAATTCTCATGGTAGTTTCTCCTTTCGATCTCGCGTAGTGTTGGTTGAGCTGTTGCCGGTAGCAATCGCCGCAGCCGCGGCCGCCCCCGTTGCAGAGCTGATAGTCCCCGCCCTCGATCCGCAAGGGCAGGCCGTCCACCAGCATCGCCGCCAGCTTTTTGCGGGCGCTGGCGTAGATCTGCTGCACGGTGGTGCGGGCCACCTGCATCAGTGCGCCGCACTGCTCCTGGGAGAGGCCCTGCTTGTCGATGAGCCGGATGGTCTCGTACTCGTCCACCGTCAGGATTACCGCCCGCTGCCCGCCCGGGTCATCCCCGGGAGTAAAGGTCAGGGTCTGGGGCAGGTCGCAGACCCGGCGGCATTTTCTTGGTCGCGGCATAGGGGTTCCCCCTTTCGCTTCTACTATACCTCTATTTTTGGCATATGTCAACAATAAGGTTTGACCCCGGCCGGAAATTGGACTATAATGGTTTGGGATAAGGGGGCGGACGCATGGGGTTTGAGGAGTTTTTTCCGGTATGGGACCAGCTGACGGCCGCGCAGCAGGCCCGGATGCGGGGCAGCCTGGCCGAGCGGCGGATCCCAAAGGGCACAGTGATCCACAACGGGAGCATGCACTGCACCGGCCTGCTGCTGGTACAGCAGGGCCAGCTGCGGGCCTACATCCTCTCGGACGAGGGGCGGGAGATCACCCTTTACCGGCTGTTTGACCGGGACATCTGCCTCTTTTCGGCCTCCTGCATCATGCGCTCGATTCAGTTTGATCTGACCATCGCGGCGGAAAAGGACACCGAGCTGTGGGTCATCCCCGCGGAACTCTATAAGGGCATCATGGAGGAATCCGCCCCGGTGGCAAACTACACCAACGAGCTGATGGCCTCCCGCTTTTCGGACGTGATGTGGCTGATCGAGCAGATCATGTGGAAGAGCTTTGACAAACGGCTGGCCGCCTTTTTGCTGGAGGAGAGCGCGCTGGAAGAAACCAGCACCCTCAAACTGACCCACGAGACGATCGCCAACCACCTGGGCACCGCCCGGGAGGTGGTCACCCGGATGCTGCGGTATTTCCAGAGCGAGGGGATGGTGAAGCTGTCCCGGGGGACGGTGGAACTCACGGATACCGGGAAGCTGCGGAAGATGTCCTGAACTGCCAAACGCCTGACGCATAACGCTCTTGAATCAAAAAACGCCTCCTGTGCATCAAAACAGGAGGCGTTTTTTGCGTTTGGTCAGGCCTGATCCATCCCGCAGGCGGTGGCCTGCCCGATCAGGCGGCGGTCGCCGGTGACGGCGTCATAGTAGCGGAAGCCGCCGGCAAAGTTGTAGCAGTCGAAGCCGTTCTGCGCCAGGATGCGGCAGGCGATGTAGCTGCGCAGGCCGCTCTGGCAGATGACATACACCGACTTGCCCGGTGCAAGCTCGCCCAGCCGCTGCCGCAGCTCGTCCACCGGGATGTTGACAAAGCCGTCGATGTGGCCGCCCGCGTATTCCTCCGGCGTCCGGGCGTCCAGCATACTCACGCTGCCGTCCCGGGGCAGGCCGGGCAGCTCGTCGAGCCGGAACTGCTTCACGAGGCCTTTGGCCAGGTTTTCGGCCATAAAGCCCGCCATGTTCACCGGATCCTTGGCCGAGGAGTAGGGCGGCGCGTAGGCCAGGTCCAGCTCCTTCAGGTCGGTGACCTTCATCCCGCAGTGGATGGCGGTTGCCAGCACGTCGATCCGCTTGTCCACCCCCTCGCGGCCCACGATCTGCGCACCCAGCAGGCGCCAGGTCCCTTTTTCAAAGACCACCTTCATGGTCATCACCCTGCCGCCGGGGTAGTAGCCCGCATGGCTCATGGGCGAGAGAATAACGACATCCACATCCAACCCGGCCTTTTTGGCGTTGATCTCGTTGACGCCGGTGGCGGCCGCGGTCAGCTCAAACACCTTGATGACCGAGCTGCCCTGGCTGCCCGGGTAGCGGCTGTCCCCGCCGCAG
>DKVN01000173.1:4707-5510 GCA_002491225.1 Faecalibacterium sp. UBA7177 | reverse complement strand
TTGTCCGCGGCGATGCGGCCCTGCCGGTTGGCGGGCCCCGCCAGCGAGATCACCGCGTCCTGCCCGGTGACAGAATGCTTCACCTGCACCGCGTCCCCCACGGCGTAGATGTCCGGGGCGGAGGTCTCCATCCGGTCGTTGACCAGGATGCTGCCCTTGAGCCCGAGCGCCAGACCGGCCTCTTTGGCAAGGGCGGTGTCCGGGGTGACGCCGATGGCCAGCACCACCATGTCGGCGTGCAGGGGCGGCGCGTCTTTGCGCAACACGTCCACCCCGCCGTCCCGCTCCGCAAAGCCCTCCACGGTGTGGCCGAGGGCCAGCTGGATGCCGTGCCGCCGCACCTCGCTGTGCAGGAAGGCGGCCATGTCCGGGTCAAAGGGGTTCATCAGCTGCCTGGGGCGCTGGACGATGGTGACCTCCATCCCCAGCTGGCGCAGGTTTTCGGCCAGCTCCAGCCCGATGAAGCCACCGCCCGCCAGCACGGCGGACCTGGGGTGATGGGTGGTGATGTAGTCCTTGATGCGGAAGGTGTCCTCCACCGTGCGCAGGGTGAAGAGCTTTTCGAGCCCCACGCCGGGCAGCCGGGGCTGGGTGGGCTTGGCCCCGGGCGAGAGGAGGAGCTTGTCGTAGGATTCCTCAAATTCCTCGCCCGTTGTGAGGTTTTTCACCGAGACGGTCTTGCGCTCGGGGTGGATCGCGGTGACCTCGTGGCGCACCCGCATGGTCACCCGGAAGCGCTCGAAGAAGCTCTCCGGGGTCTGGAGGGTCAGCTCCTCGGGGTCCTCGATGACCCCGCCGATGTA
>DKVN01000173.1:0-4372 GCA_002491225.1 Faecalibacterium sp. UBA7177 | reverse complement strand
CAGCCGGCGCAGCCGGGCCGCCGCGGTGGCCCCGCCCGCCACGCCGCCGATGATGACTACCTTCATGTCAGCGCTCCACCTTTCCTTTGTAGGCGGCCATGCCGCCGATGTTTTTGACCTTTGTGTAGCCCATCCGGGCCAGCAGCCCGGATGCCTGGCTGCTGCGGGCCCCGCTTTGGCAGTAGACGAAGAGCGGGGTGCCACGGTCGGCAGGCAGCGCCTTGTCCCCGCTGAGGGTCTGCAGCGGCGCGTTGACGCTGCCGGGGATGTGGCCGCCCCGGTACTCCTCAGGGGTGCGGACGTCCAGCAGCACCGCGCCGGACGTAGCCTCGAACTCCTGCACCCCCTGGCCGATGTCGGGGCCTCTCAGAAAATCGAAGAATCCCATCTCTCTTTCCTCCTTACAGCATGGCGAGGATCTGCGCCTTGGGCCTTGCCCCCACCGCCTGATTCGTCACCTTGCCGTCCTTCATCACCACAAGGGTGGGGATGCTCATGACCCCGAACTGGCCCGCCAGCTCGGGCTGCTCGTCCACATTGACCTTGCCGACCTTGATGTCTCCCCGCTCGGCCGCGATCTCCTCGACGATGGGCCCGACCATCCGGCAGGGGCCGCACCAGGGGGCCCAGAAATCGAGCAGGACGGGCTTTTCGGCGCTCAGCACCTCGTTTTGAAAATTGCCTGTATTGATGTTGATCACAGACATGCTGCAGATCCCCTTTCTCTTTTGTTGTACTTTCACAGCGATTGGGCGGTTGGGTCTTTGCTGTGCTGCCCTGATGGCTACAGTATAGCCCAACGGGCAAACGCGTTCCGTGATGTAGTCACAAAAGCTCAAGCGGTTTTTTGAAGTGCAATTTCTTCCTGCTTTGTCCTACTGCTTGCCTCAGTTCCAGGGGTTCTCGGTGGGGTATGGCAGGGTTTTGGGCTGGTTATAGGCAATATCGCCCACGCCCAGGAACTTGAACACCTCGAACAGCGCCTTGCCGTAGTGCCCAAAGGCCACCGCGCCGTGGTGCGGGTAGCGTTTTTGCAGCAGCACATGGCGGTAGAAGCGGCCCATCTCCGGGATGGCGAACACCCCGATGCCGCCGAAGGAGCCGGTAGCCACCGGCAGCACCTCGCCCTGGGCGATGTAGGCGCGCAGGGTTCCCTCGCTGTCGCACTGCAGGCGGTAGAAGGTGATCTCGCTGGGGGCAATGTCGCCCTCGAGGGTGCCGCGGGTGAAGTCCGGGTCGCTGCCCTGGGGCTCCAGCAGGCGGTGCTGGATCAGCTGATACTTGACCGCGCGGTCAGCGCACAGCTTGCAGGCCGGGGTGTTGCCGCAGTGGAAGCCCATGAAGGTATCGGTGAGGGCGTAGTCGAATTTGTCCTGGATCTGCTGCTGCCAGAGCTGGGCGGGCACCGAGTTGTTGATGTCGAGCAGGGTCACCGCATCGGACGAGACGCAGGCCCCGATGTACTCGGACAGGGCCCCGTAGATATCCACCTCGCAGGCCACCGGGATGCCGCGGGCGGCAAGGCGGCTGTTGACATAGCAGGGCTCGAAGCCGAACTGGCTCGGGAACGCGGGCCAGTACTTATCGGCAAAGGCCACATATTTGCGGCTGCCCTTGTGCTGCTCGGCCCAATCCAGCAGGGTCAGCTCAAACTGGGCCATCCGCGCGGCGAGGTCGGGGTAGTAGCGGCCCTCGCCCATCTCGGCGGCCATGTCCGCGCAGACCTCCGCAATGCGGGGGTCGTTGGCGTGTTCTTTGTAAGAGACCAGCAGGTCGAGTTCGGAGTTTTCCTCGATCTCGACCCCCAGCTCGTACAGCCCCTTGATGGGGGCGTTGCAGGCAAAGAAATCCTGCGGGCGGGGGCCAAAGGTGATAATTTTGAGGTTCTGCACCCCGATCACGGCGCGGGCGATGGGGACGAACTCGGCGATCATGCTGGCAATGTCGTCGGCGGTGCCCACGGGGTATTCGGGAATGTAGCCGCGCAAATGCCGCATGCCGAGGTTGTAGGAGCAGTTGAGCATCCCACAATAGGCGTCTCCGCGGCCGTTGATGAGGTCGCCGTCCCCCTCGGCGGCGGCCACGAACATACAAGGGCCGTCGAAGTGCTTGGCGATCAGCGTTTCTGGCGTCTCGGGGCCAAAGTTGCCCAGGAACACCACCAGCGCGTTGCACTCTGCCCCCTTTACATCGGCCACGGCCTTGAGCATATCCGCCTCGCTCTCGACCGTGACCGGGCACTCGTACAGCTCGCCGGAATAGGCGGCCTTGATGGCGGCGCGGCGGCGCTCGCTCAGGGCGATGGGGAAGCAGTCGCGGCTGACCGCGATCAGGCCCAGCTTGACCTCGGGGATGTTTTTCGTGGTGAGCTCCTCCTTATTTCAAGTTTGGAAACACGTTTTTCAGCGCCGGGTAAATTTGCTTGAACTGCCGATACCGCGCCTCATACCGGGCGGTGAGCTCTGGCTCCGGCTGCACCGTATCCGCCACCTGCACCAGCGCATTGCAGGCGGCCTGCACGCTCGCAAAAGCCCCGCAGCCGACCATGGCCAGCACCGCGCCGCCGTAGCCGGGGCCCTGCTCGGTTTGAGGCAGGGTGAGCGGGATGCCAAGCACGTTGGCGAGGATGGTGCGCCACAAGGTGCTTTTGGCCCCGCCGCCGCAGAGCATACTCTGCCCGATGCGGATGCTCAAGGATTTTGCCACCTCGAAGCTGTCCCGGATGGCAAAGGCCACCCCCTCCAGCACCGCCTGGGTGAGGTCGGCGCGGGTGGTATCCATGCTCATGCCCACAAAGCAGCCGCGGGCGTCGGTGTCGTTGATGGGCGAGCGTTCGCCCATGAGGTAGGGCAGAAAGCAGACGTGGTTGTTGCCCAGCCTGTCCGGGGTGATGGGAGCCTGCTCGGCGGCGTAGTCGGTGGTTTTGTAGATGGTCTCCATCAGCCACTTGTTGCAGCTGGCGGCCGAGAGCATGCAGCCCATGAGGTGATACCCGCCGTCCGCGTGGGCGAAGGCGTGCAGGGCGTTGTGGGGGTCGACCCCGAATTTGTCGCTGGAGATGAAGATGGTGCCCGAGGTGCCCAAGGAGATGTTGCAGCCGCCCGCCCCCACCGTGCCGGTGCCCACCGCCGCGGCGGCGTTGTCCCCCGCCCCGGCACAGACCTTGACCGTTTCGGGCAGGCCCAGCGTTTTTGCCGCGTCCGGTGTGAGGGTGCCCACGACCTGCCAGCTCTCGTACAGGGCGGGCAGCTGGCTTTCTTTCACACCGCAGATTCGGCACATTTCGGCGCTCCAACGCTTATGCTCCACATCCAGCAGCAGCATCCCGGAGGCGTCCGAATAGTCGGTGCAGTGGACACCGGTCAGCTGATAGTTGATGTAATCCTTGGGCAGCATGATCTTTGCGATTTTGGCAAAATTTTCCGGTTCATGCTTCCGCATCCAAAGCAGCTTGGGCGCGGTAAAGCCCGCAAAGGCGATGTTGGCGGTGTAACGGCTCAAGGTCTCCCGGCCAATCTCGTTGTTGAGATACTCTACCTCTTTGGCGGTGCGGCCGTCGTTCCAGAGGATGGCGGGGCGGATCACCTGATCGTGCTCATCCAGCGCCACCAGTCCTCCGGGTTCTGCTCGCTCCATCCCGGTTGGGGGAAAGCCAAGGGGTACTCTTTACTTACCTCATTACATACAGTGCCCGCCTCGTCCACCAGCAGCAGCTTGCAGGCGGAAGTACCCAAATCAATTCCAATGTACAGCATCTTCTTCACCTCATCCCTGCCCGTAATAGGCATTGGGCCCATGCTTGCGGAAATAGTGCTTGTCCTGATAGCACTGCGGCGCGGGGGCCGCGTCGGGCCTGACCTGCCGGGTGAGCAGGGCCATCTTGGCCACCTCTTCCAGCACCGCCGCGTGGTAGACCGCCTCGGCCGGGTTTGCGCCCCAGGCAAACGGCCCGTGGCTGGCGCAGATAACGCCGGGCACGGCGGTGGGGTCGATGCGCCGCTGCCGGAAGGTCTCGACGATGCCCGTGCCGGTATTGCGCTCGTAGTCCTCGGTGATCTCGGCCTGGGTGAGGTGCCGCGCGCAGGGGATGGGTCCGTAGAAATAGTCGGCGTGGGTGGTGCCAAAGCAGGGGATGTCCTCCCCAGCCTGGGCCCAGGCCACCGCGTGGGGGCTGTGGATGTGGACGATGCCCCCGAGCCCCGGGAACGCCCGGTAAAGTTCGAGGTGGGTTTTGGTGTCGCTGGAGGGTTTGTATTCCCCCTCCACCCGCTCGCCGGTGTCGAGCCGCACCGCCGCCAGCTTCTCCGCGGTCAGCTTCTCATACGCCACCACCATAGGTAGTGTCAAGAATATTTCGCAAATTAGTTTGCAG
>DKVN01000162.1:10122-14947 GCA_002491225.1 Faecalibacterium sp. UBA7177 | reverse complement strand
AAGGTGTTCGGCGATTCCACCCGGGTCAAGATCCTCTACGCGCTGTTCGAGGCCGAGCTCTGCGTCTGCGACATCGCGCAGCTGCTGGGGCTGTCCCAGTCGGCGGTGTCCCACCAGCTGCGCACCCTCAAAAACAGCAAGCTGGTCAAGTTCCGGCGGGAGGGCAAGACGGTGTTTTATTCGCTGGATGATGAGCATGTCCGCTCGATCATCGGGCAGGGGATGGAGCACCTCTGCGAGTGAGGTTTTGCCGGGGCTCAAAACAAAGCGCGAAAGGGGAACCGGCGGCTCTGCCCGCCCGGCCCCCAAAAAATACGATCAAACCACAGGAGGCAGACAAGATGAAAAAGGTATATAGGCTCGAGGACCTCGACTGCGCCCACTGCGCGGCCAAGATGGAGGACGCCATCCGCAAGATCGACGGGGTGCAGAGCGTGCAGGTCAATTTTCTGGCCCAGAAGCTGACCCTCGAGGCCCCGGACGACCGGTTCGACGGCATTTTGGCCGAGGCGGTGCGGGCCTGCAAAAAGATCGAGCCGGACTGCACCATCCTCGTCTGAGCCCGGCCCGCGGCGGGCCGAACGACAAACCATAAAAAGAGGGGATCGCCATGAAAAACCTGACCAGACGCCAGAAAAAGCAGCTGACCCGCATCCTCGCGGGCGCGGCGCTCTTTCTGGCGGGGGAGCTTTCGGGGCTGAGCGGCGCATGGAGCCTGCTGTTTTACCTGCCCGCCTACCTGATCGTGGGCGGCGACGTGGTGCGCAAGGCCGCCCAAAATATCTGCAGCGGCCAGGTGTTTGACGAAAACTTTTTGATGGTGCTGGCCACCTTTGGGGCCTTTGCGCTGGGCTTTTTCTCCAGCGGCGAGTACTACCCCGAGGCGGTGGGGGTGATGCTCTTTTATCAGGTGGGCGAGCTGTTCCAGAGCATCGCGGTGGGCAACTCCCGCCGGTCGATCGCGGCCCTGATGGATATCCGGCCGGATGAGGCAAACCTCGAGACCGCAGAAGGCGAGGTGTGCCAGGTGAGCCCCGAGGAGGTGCCGGTGGGCGGGGTGATCGTGGTGAAACCCGGCGAAAAGATCCCGCTGGACGGCACCGTGCTCACCGGCGCGTCCAGCCTCAACACCGCCGCGCTTACCGGCGAGGCGGCGCCGCGGGACGTCTCGGAGGGGGACGCGGTGATCAGCGGCTGCATCAACCTCACCGGGCTGCTGCGCATCCGCACCACCAAGCCGTTTGCGGAGTCGACCGTGGCAAAAATTCTCGACCTGGTCGAAAATTCCAGCAGCAAAAAGGCAAAGGCTGAGAATTTCATCACCAAGTTCGCCCGCTGGTACACCCCCGCCGTCACCCTCTGCGCACTGGCGCTGGCGCTCGGCCTGCCGCTGCTGGGCGGCTTTTCCTGGATGGACGGCATCAGCCGGGCGCTGATCTTTCTGGTGGTTTCCTGCCCCTGCGCGCTGGTCATCTCGATCCCCTTGAGCTTCTTTGGGGGCATCGGCGGGGCCTCCCGCTGCGGCATCCTGGTCAAGGGCGGCAACTACCTTGAGGCGCTGGCCAAAACCGGCGTGGTCGTGTTTGACAAGACCGGCACCCTCACCAAAGGCAGCTTCGCGGTGGCGGCGGTACACCCCGAGCCGCCCTTTGCCAAAGAGGAGCTGCTCGAGCTGGCGGCGCTGGCCGAGAGCTATTCCAGCCACCCCATCTCCCGCTCGCTCCGCGAGGCCTGCGGCGGGGCGCTGGACACAGCCCGGGTGAGCGAGGTGGAGGAGCTGTCCGGCCACGGGGTCACCGCCAGGGTGGACGGCCGCAGCGTGGCCGCGGGCAACGAAAAGCTGATGGGGCGGCTGGGGGTAACTGCTCCGCCCTGCGAAGTGCCGGGCACCATTGTGCATCTGGCGGTGGACGGCGCGTATGCCGGGCAGATCGTCATTGCGGATGAGCTGAAGGCCGACGCGGCCGAGGCGGTGCGGGCGCTCAGGGCCTGCGGGGTGCGCCGCACCGTGATGCTGACCGGCGACGGCGAGGCGGTGGCGCGGCGGGTGGCCGCGCAGGTCGGGGTGGACGAGCTGCACGCCGGGCTGCTGCCCGCGGACAAGGTGGACAGGGTGGAGCAGCTGCTCGCCCAAAAGCCCGCGGGCACCAACCTCGCCTTTGTGGGGGACGGCATCAACGACGCGCCGGTGCTCGGCCGGGCGGACATCGGCATCGCGATGGGGGCGCTTGGCTCGGACGCGGCCATCGAGGCGGCGGATGTGGTGCTGATGGACGACGCCCCCGGCAAGATCCCGCTGGCGATTTCCATCGCGCGCAAGGCGCTGCGCATCGTGCGGGAGAACATTGTCTTTGCGCTGGGGGTCAAGGCGTTGGTGCTGGTGCTGGGCGCTTTGGGCCGCACCAACATGTGGGCCGCCGTCTTCGCGGACGTGGGCGTCTCGGTGATCGCCATCCTCAACGCCTCCCGGATGCTGCGGGTGAAGAAAAACCCCTGAACGATACAGCATATGATACACAGGGCCCCCGCGCGGAAAGATTCTGCGCGGGGGCCCATTGTGTTTCCTGTCAACGGCAGATCACCAAAGGTTGAGCTCGATGTTCTTTTCGTTTCGGGGGTCGAGCTGGGTGACCTCGATTTTCTTTTCGGTGATGCCAAGCTTGTAAAAATAATCCGAGAATCGGTACCCGGTATTGAGGGAGATGGGCCAGTTGCCCGGGGAGTCGAACAGAGGGACGACGAGGGAGAGCCGATCACTGCCCATCTCCTCCGCGTCCAGAAACTGCTGCATCACATCGTTGCAAAAGCGCATGCAGGCGGCAGGGCTATAGCCGCCCGTGATCGAATCCTGATAGGTGCGAAAATAGGTGTTGCAGTTGCACAGCACGATCACAAGCAGCAGCGGTACGACCGTTTTGAAGGGCGGCAGCCGCCGGAAAATGACATCCGCGCAGATCAGCAGCATCAGCATCCCGAAGAAAAAGCAGCCGTAATGGACATCCGGCCGACTGAGATATCCGACGCCGACCTTGGCGCAGGACAACACCAGATACATTGCGCCAACCACAAGCGAGGTCGCCAGCAGAGCCAGCTTGTAAAGGGTACCCTTTTCCTTGTGGATCAGCGCAAGAATCAGCCCGGCCAGCAAAATCAGGATCGCGCTGATGAGAAAGCCCTTGTTGAACGAGCGCACAAGGACCAGGCAGCTGTACAGGCAATTCAAAACTGCCTGCCAAAAAGGCCCGCCGCTGATCGACGACGCCCGGCCGCCGCTGAGCTCAAATATCTGCTGGACCGCCCAGAGCAGCAGAACCCCGGCCGGGAGCAGATGCCCCTTCAGGTATCCGGCAAGGGAGAAGTGCTGATCCCGGATCATGCGGATGCCGTCAAACAGCGAGGCGGCCCCGAGATAGACTGCGAGGATGATGCTTGCCCAGACATTGGAAAAGACCGCAAAATAGGCAAGCAGCACAAACAGCCCCTGCTGCCAGACCGGAAGCCGCAAAAATCCATCCTGAATCGGGGAATATCCCGCGGGACATTCCCCTGAGGACGTCTTCGACATCCTCAGCAGCCATAAAACCAGGATGCAGTTGAGCAGATTCGGGACCACATAGTTAAAGTAGCAGGTGGCATTTCCGGAATACAGCATGTGGAGATTGCTGGAGGGCGCGGTGCGGTAGATCCAAAAGTGGCAGAGCAGAAAATACGCCAGCAGCGCCAGACGGCCCGGCCCCTTGCGCATCTGAAAATAAAGCAGAGCCATCAGCGCCGTGACGAAAAGGCTGACCGTGAGTGCATAGCCGAACGAGACCGAGAGAAAGTGATCCTGCAAAAAGGGGTCAACGCCAAACGCGCCGAAAAGGGTCACCAGCGGCATGAGGACCTCCGGCAGGACCTTGGCGGGGTTCCATGCGCCCCACTGCGGCAGAGCATCCCGCTGTAAAAACCCCAAAACCCAGTCATCCGTATCAAAGATCATGATCGGGTGTACTCTGAAAAAGAAGTTCAGAAAAAACAAAAAGATCGCCGCAAACAAAAGGGCGGTCCATAGCGTTTCTGCGCTGCGTTTTTTCGTCAATGACGCCATCTCCCTGTCTCATCAGATAGAATATTAAAACAATGAGTATAGCATATCACATTCATCAAAGAGTTACAAGCCGTCCGCCCGCCGGGGCAGCATGCCAATCAGCGGCAAAAGAAACCATTGGCTTGCATGGCGGGAGCCTGCCGCCGGGGTGTATGATAAGGGTAACAACGAGTCTCCCGCGCCCCTGAGCGGCGCGGCGGCGGGATATGAGCGCAGAAGGAGGCAGGCGCAATGCAGTACGGCCATTTTGACGAGGAGCACCGCGAGTATGTCATCGACAGGGTGGATCTGCCGGTTTCCTGGACCAACTACCTCGGGGTAGAGCAGCTGTGCGGGGTGGTCAACCACACGGCGGGCGGGTATCTCTTTTACCAGAGCCCGGAGCATCACCGCATCACCCGCTTTCGCCCCAACGGGGTGCCGATGGACCGGCCCGGCCATTATATTTACCTGCGGGACGAGGACACCGGCGAGTACTGGTCGGTCTCCTGGCAGCCCTGCGGCGGCCCGGTGGATGCCTACCGCTGCCGCCACGGGCTGAGCTACTCGGTGTACGAGTGCCGCCGCGGCGGCATCGAGGCGGCCCAGACCCTCTTCATCCCCCGCGGCGAGGCGGTGGAATTGTGGGATCTCGCGCTCCATAACCCCGGCAAGCGCACCCGGCGGCTGCGGGTGTTCTCCTACGCGGAGTTCTCCTTCCACCAGATCCCGATCGACAACCAGAACTTCCAGATG
>DKVN01000162.1:1580-9873 GCA_002491225.1 Faecalibacterium sp. UBA7177 | reverse complement strand
TCTGGATGCTGGGCGAGGGCGGGCTGGAGGAGGGCCGCCGTATCCGGGCCAAGTACAGCGACCCCGCCGCGGTAGACGCGGCCCTGGCCGATCTGGCCCGGTATTGGGACGAAAAGCTGTCCAAGCTCCAGGTGTCCACCCCCGACCCNNATCGACAACCAGAACTTCCAGATGTCCCTCTACTGCGCGGGCAGCAGCTATGCCGACGGCATCATCGACTACGAGCTCTTTTACGAGCAGGCCCACCAGTACATGACCGCCTCCTTTGTGCCGGACGGCTTCGATTGCCTGCGGGACAGCTTTTTGGGCCCCTACCGCACCGAGGATAACCCCCTCGCGGTGGAGCAGGGCCGCTGCTTCGGCTCGCAGGAAAAGGGCGGCAACCACTGCGCGGTCTTGAGCCGCGCCATCACCCTGGCCCCCGGCGAGAGCGCCCGGCTCGTCTGGATGCTGGGCGAGGGCGGGCGGCAGGAGGCAGAGCGCATCCGCCAAACGTACAGCGACCCCGCCGCGGTGGACGCCGCCAAAGCCGACCTTGCCGCCTACTGGGAGGACAAGCTCAGCCGCCTGCAGGTGCAGACGCCGGACGCCGACATGAACACCATGCTCAACACCTGGAACCTCTACCAGAGCGAGGTGAACATCCTCTTCTCCCGCTTTGCCTCCTTTATCGAGGTGGGCGGGCGCACCGGCCTCGGCTACCGGGACACCGCGCAGGACGCGATGACCATCCCGCATGCCGACCCCGAGCACTGCCGCGGCCGCATTTTGCAGCTGATGCAGGGGCTGACCAGCACCGGCTACGGCCTGCACCTCTTTGACCCGGCCTGGTTCGGCCCCCAGCCGGAAAAACCCGCCTACAAGTCGCCCACCGTCATCCCCACGCCCGAGCGGGCCAGCATCGTGCATGGCCTCGAGGACGCCTGCGCCGACGACGCGCTCTGGCTGGTGGCCGCCGTGGCCGAGTATGTGCGGGAGACCGGCGACCTCGCCTTTTTTGACCAGGTGGTCGGATACGCCGACGGGGGCGAGGGCACGGTGTATGAGCATCTCACCCGCATCCTCGACTTTTCGGCCGAGCAGGTGGGGGCCCACGGCATCTGCAAGGGCCTGCGGGCGGACTGGAACGACTGCCTCAACCTCGGCGGCGGCGAGAGCGCGATGGTCTCCTTTTTGCATGTCTGGGCGCTGGGCCAGTTTGTGGACGCGGCCCGCGCCCTGGGCCGCACCAAGGATGCCGGGCACTACGAGGCGATGCGCCGCGCGGTGGCCGACACCTGCGAGCGGGAGCTCTGGGACGGGAGCTGGTATCTGCGGGGCATCACGGCGGACGGCCGCAAGATCGGCTGCCAGGCCGACACCGAGGGCCGGGTGCATCTGGAGAGCAACGCCTGGGCGGTGCTCTCGGGCGCGGCGGCTCCCGAGCGCGGCCGCCAGGCGATGGACGCGGTCGACCGGTACCTCTACACCGAGTACGGGCTGCGGCTCAACGCCCCCTCCTACACCAAACCGGACGACGCGATCGGCTTTGTGACGAGGGTGTATCCGGGCGTCAAGGAGAACGGCTCGATCTTCTCCCACCCCAACCCCTGGGCCTGGTGCGCCGAGGCGATGCTCGGGCGGGGCAGCCGGGCGATGAAGTTTTACCGCGCCCTCTGCCCGGCGGCCCAGAACGATAAGATCGAGGTGCGCCAGAGCGAGCCCTACTCCTACTGCCAGTTCATCATGGGGCCGGACCACACCGCCTTTGGCCGGGCGCGGCACCCCTTTATGACCGGCTCGGGCGGCTGGAGTTACTTTGCCGCCACCCGGTACCTCCTGGGGGTGCGGCCCCAGTTTGGCGGGCTGCTCATCGACCCCTGCATCCCGGCGGATTGGCCAGGCTTTACAGTCACCCGCGTCTGGCGGGGCGCTGTCTACAAAATCGAGGTGCAAAACCCGCACCGGGTGGAAAAAGGAGTTGCCTCGGTGCGCTGCAACGACCAGCCGGTGGAGGGGCTGATCCCGCCGCAGCCGGCGGGCAGCATCAACGAGGTGGTGGCGGTGCTGGGCGCACCCGCCGCCGCAGGCGAAAAAGAGGAAAGGGGAACGATGGCATGAGCATCCGGTTTGGTACGGGCGGCTGGCGGGCCGTGATCGGGGACGAATTCACCAAGGCGAACGTGCAGCTGCTGGCGGCCGCCCTGGCCGCGCAGATGCAGGAGGAGCGCGCGGCCGGGCGTGGGGTGCTGATCGGGTACGACCGGCGCTTTCTCTCCCGCGAGGCGGCCCACTGGGCGGCCGAGGCGCTGGCCGGGGCCGGGGTGCCCTGCCGGGTCATCGAGCGGGAATCCCCAACCCCGCTGGTCATGTTCGCCATGCGCTACTACGACCTGCCCTACGGCATGGCGGTGACCGCCAGCCACAACCCCGCCCTCTACAACGGGGTCAAGGTGTTCACCGAGGGCGGACGGGACGCGGACGAGACGGTCACCGCCGGGCTGGAGGCGCGGATCGCGGCGATCGAGGGCAGCGCGCTGCCAGTGGTGCCCTACGAGCAGGGCCTGCGGGACGGGCGGATCACGGTGGTGGACCCGATGAACGCCTACATCGACTCGGTGATCCGGGCGGTGAACATGGACGCGATCCGCTCCCGCGGGCTGCGGGTGGCGCTCGACCCGATGTACGGGGTCTCCAAAACCGCGCTGCAGACCATTTTGATCACCGCCCGCTGTGATGTGGATGTGATCCACGAGCGGCGGGACGCGCTGTTCGGCGGCCGCCTGCCCGCCCCCAACAGCAGAACCCTGACCAGCCTGCGCAACTTTGTCATCGAGCACGGCTGCGACATCGGCATCGCCACCGACGGCGACGCCGACCGGCTGGGGGTCATCGACGATCAGGGCGAGTTTCTGCACCCCAACAAGATTCTGGTGCTGCTGTATGATTATCTGCTGCGCTACAAGGGCTGGCGCGGGGCGGCGGTGCGCAACCTCGCCACCACCCACCTGCTGGACGAGATCGCCAAAGAGTTTGGCGAGGCATGCTACGAGGTGCCGGTGGGCTTTAAGCACGTCTCGGGCAAGATGCTCGAGACCGGGGCGCTGATCGGGGGCGAGAGCTCGGGCGGGCTCACCGTGCGGGGGCACATCCAGGGCAAGGACGGCATCTACGCGGCGGCCCTGCTGGTCGAGATGATGGCGGTGACCGGGCGCAGCCTCTCGGAGCTTTACGCCGGGATCACCGCCCGCTATGGCAGCTTTGAGATGGTCGAGCGGGGGTACCGCTTTTCGCCCGAGGAGAAGGCGCGAATCCATCAGCTGCTGATGCAGGAAAAACAGCTGCCCGCGTTTGACCGCCCGGTCGAGTCGGTGGGCTACGCGGACGGCTGCAAGGTGCGGTTTGCGCCGGGCGGCTGGGTGCTCTGCCGGTTTTCCGGCACCGAGCCGCTGCTGCGGATCTTCTGCGAGATGCCCACCGCCGCCGAGGCCGGACAGGTCGCCGACCGGATGGAGGAGTTTTTGGGGCTTTCGGGGCGGAGCATTGACTGAGGGGAAAGCGGCCCGTCCATCTGCGTGGGGGGATATCTCCCTGAGAAAACGCGGTACAAAGGCAAAAAGTGCGGGGCCGACCAGCATGGTCGGCCCCGCACTTTGCAGCTTTCGGGAGACAAAGGAGCTGCTGCTCCACTTCCGTTTTGCAACAGCCCCTTTGATTCTGGTTGACTTTTTCTTGTGAGGTTAGGTGCCCTGCTCTGCAGCGAGCTTCTTTACCTCGTCTGTGGACAAGCCCAGAACGGCGGCAATCTCGTCCATGGCATATTTGCCAGCGGACAGCATACGAAGTGCAGCCTCCTTTAAGCCTTCAGCCCGCCCTACTGCCAAGGCTTCCTCGCGCTCTTCTTTGCGCATCTCCTCAATGACCTTGCACATCTCGCTCGCTCCTTTCGGGCTGTCTTGAGCCTGACAGAGAGTTCAAGCGCCTTGTTCGGCGGCGAGTTTCTTTACCTCGTCTGTGGATAAGCCCAGGACAGCGGCAATCTCGTCCATGGCATATTTACCAGCGGACAGCATACGAAGCGCTACAGCTTCCAAGGCTTCCTTACGCTCCTCTTTGCGCATCTCCTCAATGACCTTGCACATCTCGCTCACTCCCTTCGGATTCTCTTTCAGGTATTTGGTGCGGTCGGCCAGCAGGCCGAAATTCATATCTGCGGCGCTGGTGCAGGAAAAGTCGTGCATCAGCTTGCCGATGTCGGAATCGCCCCGGTACTCACCGTTTACATAGAGGATATGCTCCCCATCATCAAAGGGCTTGCCTGACAGCAGATTCATCCGCTCAATCGGGTAGATGGGCTCACCCATGCCGTAGAAGTCCTTCTCCACGATGAAGATGGCGTATGTATCCGGCAGCTCGGAGAAGTCCTGCCCGGCGTCCAGGTTTTCCACATCCATCACGCTGGAATGGTATCTGGCCCGGTGCGGGCCTGCACCTTTATCTTCGCGCTGGATTTCGAGGTCATACTTCTTCCCGGTCGAGTCCGTCCCGTAGGCATCCAGGCAGATGGAGCGGGCCCCGGCCAGCCGTTTCATATCCTTCTGCGTCTGGCAGTCGGTGATGACTAAATCCTGCTTGCCGGTCAGGATGCGCAGGACCATCTCGGCCAGAGGAATATTGTCCTTGAACAGGCAGCGCATGAAATCGTCGTCCATCGGCCGCATGCTTTGCAGCCGACGCAGATCGTCCTGATGCTTTTGCTCCGCCGTTTTCAAGGCCATCACCTCTTCATCTGTAGTATACCACACAGCCGCAAGGTTGTCACGGAAATTTGTACCGGATTGCTTTGGCGGGGCGGTTTTGCTATACTGGTAGGGGGCGGGCCGCCGGATCGGGTTGTCCGCCAAACCAGCCACAACAGGGAGGAACCACCATGCCCAAACAACACCGCGCCCGCAGCCTGCGCCAGCAGATGGCGCTGATCATTCTGCTCTGCTGGCTGCTGCCGATGGCGCTGGGGGCCGGGATGGTGGGGTGGTATCTGCTCTCGGGCGCGGGGCGGCAGAGCGAGCAGGCGATGGCCGAGCAGCTGCAGCTCAATCTGCAGATGGGCAGCGACCGGCTGCAGAGCGCCCTCGAGGCCTCGCGGCTGCCCTCGTATGACCCCGAGCTGCGCGCCGCCTGGGGCGAGTACCGCGAGAGCGGCAACTACGCCGCCCTCTACCGCCGCTGCCACGCGCTGTTTACCCGGCTGTACCAAAACGACAGCCGTTTTTCCTACGCGGTCTTCAGCTTCAGCGAGGCCCCGCGCGAGCGGTCGATCACGGTGCTCAACGGCGGGTCGGGGCTGCTCAACAGCCTGGTGCGGGAGCAGTGGCAGCAGGACCTTGACCCGGTGCTGCAGCTGGCCGAGGGGCTGGACACCCAGGTGGGCTTTTTGGAGCGCGAGGGCCGGGTGTACCTGGTGCGCAACCTGATGGATTCGGACTACCAGACGGTGGGGGTGCTGGCGCTGGCGCTGGATCTCGCCTACTATTTTGGCGACCTCGCGCTGCTGCCCTGGGCCAGCGCCGTCTCGGTGCGCCTCGGGCCAAAGGTGGCGCTGCCGGTCAAGGGGGAGGCGTTGGTCAGCCCCGGCAAGGGGGTGCTGAGCGGCGCGGTCGCCGGGCGGGACTTCACCCTCGAGGGCGCGGCGGCGCTCGATTACGGCGTGATGCTGGCCAGCATCGGCGGGGTCAACTGGCTGCTGCCCGCCATGGCCCTCTCGCTGCTCCTGCTGCTGCTGTTTACCTTCCGGCTCTTCCGCCGCCGCATCTCGCAGCCGATCGCGGTGCTGATGGAGGGGGCGGGCCACATCCGCGGGGGAGAGCTGGGCTACCAGATCGACGCGGGCACCGGCAGCCGGGAGTTTGAGTACCTGACCGAGTCCTTCAACCAGATGTCCGGCCAGCTGCGCCGCCAGTTCGACAGCCTCTATCAGGAGGAGCTGGCCCGCAAAAATGCCGAGATCAAGGCGCTGCAGGCCCACATCAACCCGCACTTCCTCAACAACACCCTCGAAACCATCAACTGGCAGGCCCGGCTCAGCGGCGACCTCGCCGCCTCCCGGATGATCGAGGCCCTCTCGACCGTGCTGGACGCCGCGCTCGACCGCCGGGGCGCGCCCCAGGTGCGCCTGGCCGAGGAGATGAGCTATGTCAACGCCTACCTCTATATCGTCACCCAGCGGTTTGGGGACCGGCTGCATGTCAGCATCGACCTGCCCGAGGCCCTGATGAACTGCCTGGTGCCGCGGCTGATCTTACAGCCGGTGATCGAGAACGCGGTCGAGCACGGCATCGGGCCGGAGGGCGGGGGACAGGTGGCCCTGCGGGGCTATCTGCAGGGGGCGTTCCTCATTTTGGAGATCGAGAACGACGGCGGCCTCTCGGCCGAGGACGAGGCCCACATCGCCCGGCTGCTCTCGCCGGATTACGATCTGCAGAACGAGCCCTCCGGCAACATCGGCATCGCCAATGTCAACCAGCGGCTGCGCATCCTCTACGGCCCGGCCTGCGGCCTCGTCATCCGGCGCGGGCAGGGCAGCCAGGTCATCGCGAGGCTGACCATCGCGGCACAGACGGCAGGGGAGATGAGCGCGGCGGGAGAGAGCGCCCTGAAAAGTGCCCCCTTGCAATGACCGGCGCAACATGCTATGATTATCCCTGTCACAGCACGGGTGAACCTGCCCGTTATAAAAAGGAGAAACTCGCATGGACAGGACAAAAGCGGCGATCATCGAGGCGTTTCAGCAGCTTTTGGAGGAGACACCCATCAACAAGATCACGGTCAAAAGTCTGGTAGAGCGGTGCGGCATCAACCGAAACACCTTTTACTACCATTTTAACGGCATCCCGGATCTTGTGGAGTACCAGATGACCATGATGGCCGACCAGCTTCTGGACTCCTTTGAGGAGCCGAACCTGGAGCAGGAGATCAGGGAGGTCGTCACCTACCTGACCCAGAAAAAGAAAGCCATCCTCCACGCCTACCGCTACTATCCCCGGGAACAGCTGCTGCTGATGCTGGATAGAGTGGCGCTCTATGTGGTGGACGGCGAGATCGCCCGTGCCACCGAGCAGACCCCGATCGACGAGGAGGACCGCACGATTCTGGTGCGCTTTTATAAGAGCGCGCTGGTCGGCGTGATGCTCGACTGGATGGAGAACGGGATGCGCTATGACATGAACGTGATGGCGGAACGGCTCTACCAGCTGATGAAGGGCTCGACCCAGCGGGCCATTGAAAAGAGCCGCCGGGGAAATAACGAATAAAGAAGAAAGCGCAAACAGCGGGAGGGTGCCCCTTGTAAGGAGGCACCCTCCCGCTTGTGTGCTTCTATTCTGTGCTGCGGCCGCGCCGTCAGCCCGCCTCGCCGCGGGTGCGTTTGCGCTCCTGCTCGGCAAGGCCTGCCAGCTCGGGCCGCAGGGCGCACTCGGCCTGCCAGAGGGCGTCGGCCTTGCCCTTCCAGTGGGCGGCGTACTGCTCGCACTTGGCGCAGAGGTGCTCGGCGCTCTCGGGGGATTCCGGGTCGGTGGAGTGCGCGCCGGTCTCGGCCACCATTTTGCGCAGGCACTCCGGGTTTTCCAGCATCGGGCAGGGCCGGAGCATGTTGTCGTTGAAGGGCATGTTGTCGTGGTAGGCCATGAAGATGGGGCTGCGCAGCGCGTCCAGCAGGCTGACATCGCGGATGTTGGCGTTGGAGTAGTGGATAAAGACGCAGGGGTCGACATCGCCGTTCGCGTTGATGTGCAGATACCGCTTGCCGCCCGCGATGCAGCCGCCCACATACTCGGCGTCGTGCTGGAAGTCCATCGCAAAGAGCGGCTTTTCGCCCCGCAGCCTGCGGATGCGGTGGTAGACCCACTCCCGCTGCTCGGGGTTTGGCAGCAGCGCGGGGGCGGCGTCGTTGCCCACCGGCATGTAGTGGAAGTACCAGATGAAGAAGGCGCCCATCTCGATCAGGCTCTCGAAGTACTCGTCCGAGGTGATGGATTTGTAGTTGACGCTGGTGTAGCAGGAGGAGATGCCGTAGGGCAGCCGCCGTGCCCGCATGATCTGCATGGCACGCCGCGCCTTCTGGTAGACCCCGTCGCCCCGGCGGGAGTCGGTGTCCGCCTCGTCCCCCTCCAGCGAGATGGCCGGGATGAAGTTGCCCACCCGCAGCATCTCGTCGGCAAAGGCCTCGTCGATCAGGGTGCCGTTGGTAAAGGAGAGAAAGACGCAGTCGTCGTGCTTTTCGCACAGGGCGATCAGGTCCTTTTTGCGCACCAGCGGC
>DKVN01000162.1:0-1241 GCA_002491225.1 Faecalibacterium sp. UBA7177 | reverse complement strand
GTTGCAGGCGCTGGTGGGGTCCAGCAGGATGGCCCAGGGGATGTTGCAGCCGTATTTTTTACGGCACTCCTCCTGTTTGGGCCAGCCGATGAGGTTGGCGTTGATGAAAAAGTTGGTGATGAGGGTCTTCATCACGTTGGGGTCGGTGTCCCGCAGCAGGTGGAGGATAAAAGCGTGGTAGGGGTGGTTTTTGTCCTCGATCGCCTCGCGGATGGCGGCCCGCTGGGGGCCAAACTCCCCGCCGGAGAATTTGTCCGCCCAATCCATGATTTTGGGCAGGGTAGCCTCCGGATCCTTGTAGGCGTAGTCTACCAGCTTGTCGATGCCGAGCTTTTGCAGGGTCGTTTTGAAATTCATGACAGGTGTCCCTCTTTCCCGGCTTTTCGGCAGCCGGGCCCGGTTGGCCCTGCGGCCCTTTGCCCGGCGGCGCGAAAAGCGTTTCTGTGAATGCCCCCATGATACCCTGCGCGAAGATTGTCAACAATGGACAAACCGGGGCGAATGTTCAAAATTTTGGCATTTTGGCTCATTTGTCTAACTTTGGCCCTCAGGGGGGGGCGGGGGATGCCGCAGAGCGACAACCACCGACAACAAATCACAACCCCGGCACTTTGTTCTTTGCGGCGGAGGGTGTATTATAAGATTGCACAAAAACAGTGGCATAAACGCCACAAAAACTATGGAGGTCATACCATGAAAAAGAGCAAACTTCTTGCATTGCTTCTCGCCTGTGTCATGGCGCTGAGCCTGCTGGCTGGCTGCGGCGGCTCGGGCAGCACCCCGGCGAGCACCCCGGCCGCCTCGCAGGGCGGCGATACCCCCGCCGCGCCCGCGGACGCCCCCGTGGAGCTGACCGTTGTCACCTCGTATGGCGGCGATGATGGCAACCGCAAAAACTACGAAGCGGCGGTCGCCTCGTATGAGGCCGCCACCGGCAACACCGTGCTGGACGCTTCCGCCACCTCCAACGAGGAGTGGAAGGCCAAGGTGCTGACCGACTTTGAAACCGGCACCGAGCCGGACGTCCTCTTCTTCTTCACCAACGCCGACGCCGAGCCCTTCATCCAGGCGGGCAAGGTGGTGGATCTTGCCACCATCCGCGCCAGCTACCCCGAGTACGCCGACAACATGCGCGATTCGATGATGGCGGTCGCCTCGGACGGCAAGAACTACGCGGTGCCCTCCTCCGGCTTCTGGGAGAACATGTTCGTCAACACCAAGGTCCTGGCCGACTGCGGCGT
>DKVN01000132.1:15831-16912 GCA_002491225.1 Faecalibacterium sp. UBA7177 | reverse complement strand
GCTGTAGCTGACCGTGCGCCCGGCATCGTCGGTGACCGAGGAGATGTGGTCGCCGTCATAGCCAAAGCGGAAGCTGCCGGTGTCGGTGGTGACGCTGGCAAGGTGGTCGCCGTCATAGGTGAGGGTGGTGACCCGGCCATCCGTGTCCACGACCTGCAGGCCGTGGCCTTCACTGTCAAAGTAGATGCGCTTGCCGTAGCCGTCTGTCAGGAGGTAGCCGCTGCCCTCGTTTACAAGGGTGTACAGGTTGCTGGATTCGGTTTCCCAGATGCCTTCTTCACTGGAAGAGTAATCCTTTACAAATTCCATGTATCCGCCGTTTGGCAGATATACCGCGATGTCATCATGGAAGATGTCCATCCGGTAATTGAAGTTATGGCTCCAGCCGCTGCCAAGCCCGGCCGCATCGAGCCGTGCCTGCCTGGAATTGTAGGAGCGGGTGAAGTCCATCTGGGCATCGCCAAAGATGGACAGGTCGGAATATGACCAGTCGAACGCGCCGGTGATCATCTCGACCGGGTCGTTGGCCATGCTACGGGGGGCAGTCATCGCGCCCGTATAGATGCCCGGAGGGTTCAAAATCCCCCAGGACTTCAATTCATTCAGATCCTCCTCTGTCAGTTCGCCGCCGCTTTCATTGGCTTTCGCAATCATCTCGTCCTGACCCATATCCGGAACAACAAAGGGCAGGGTCGTGGTATAGGTACCGTTAGTGATCGTGATGGTATAGCTGCCGGAAAGCAGGTACTTGGTCATCCCGCCGGATTCAATTCGGCCATCCCATACAATATAATTGTAGAGTTTGCCTTTCAGATCTGTACCGGAATCGGAGGGCTCAGCATATGTTGCCGCTTCAAAATACTCGTAGAACTCATCACTTAACTCATAACCAAGATAACGGGCAAAGGCATACAGCTGCTCTACTGGCATATTTTCCAGCTGTTTATCTGTGAGCTCGAACGTCTCGATCACATCGGCAAGGATCTCTTCTGGAGTTGGGCCAGCGTCCGGGGTTTCAGAAGGTTCTGGCATGGCAGACGGATCCGGGGTAGCGGAAGGGTCAGGGGTAGCAGACGGGTCA
>DKVN01000132.1:0-15533 GCA_002491225.1 Faecalibacterium sp. UBA7177 | reverse complement strand
GGTCAGGGGTAGCAGACGGATCCGGGGCAGCGGAGGGGTCAGGGGTAGCAGACGGATCCGGGGCAGCGGAGGGGTCCGGGGTAATGGTAGGCTCTGGCGCAGCAGTGGGACCCGGAGTGGCAGAAGGCTCTGCCGTCCCGATCGGCTGTTCGGTAGGCGCGGGTTCCTCAGTGGGGATCGGGGTCGGTTCTTCTTCAGGCTGTGGTTCCGAGCCTTCGGTTGGTTGTTCTGTCTCAGCAGAAGTTTCCGCCTCGGCATTGAATCTGTGTGCGATGGACGTAAACAGACCAGCCGCATACGGCGCAATGCAAAGTGTATTGTTCGGGATATTCAAAGACTGGGTCGTAGCGCCGCCTGTGCCGCCCTGGTCAGGCGGGAACTTGCCGTCAATACCGATAACCGGCACCTGAACCAGTCGATAGTATGCCGACGGATCGATAGCCATCAGCTGCTGACGGATCGACCGCGGGGACATCCCTTTTGTTTGATAGACCTTATCTTTTCCTATTCCAGTAGAAGTCACATGATCCATATAGACGCTGCCCAGCAGGGTGCCGCTGACTGGACCGTCAATGGTCATACGAACCATTTCGCTGTTCTCAGGCCATGTGATCGTAAAATACATGAGCCTGTCATACTTGAACTCGCTCCCTTTTGACTCGTCATCATAAGCCGTAGAGACGATTTGGTCTGTGTCCAAGTATGCCAAGCGGGCTGTGACCTTTGCCTGCTTGCCAGCTTCGGCTGTGGCAAACACAGAGAGCGGGAACATAGCCGCTGCCATAACAACACAAAGCGCCATAGCAATTGCTCGTTGGAACAGTTTCCTGGTCATGTGCGGTTCCTCCTGTTTTTTGCTGTAAGGGGATATCGTCCAGTCAGCGCCCAGCAGATATTTGAAACTTTGCACAAATATGTAATTTGAATTTGTGCATACAGAACAAACATCTGCAAGACTTTATAACCTGCTCTGTATAATGCACCCCCGCATTTGAAATTTTGCAGCAGAAATCGACAGATTTTTACATTCAATCACATCTGGCCATTCATCTAACTTAGTTCATGTGAAATGGGATTTACGCATTTGCTTTGCGCTATTAATTCAAAATGAAGATGGCTGCCAGTCGCCCTGCCGGTACTGCCCACAAACCCTATTACCTCGCCCTGCCGGACGGTCTGGCCGGGGGTGACGAAGATGGCGGAGCAATGGGCGTAGAGGGTTTCGATACTGTTGCCGTGGTCGATCTTGATGTAGTACCCATACCCGCCGCCCCACGGGTCGGTGCCGTTGGCGACAGTTATCGTGCCGTCCGCCGCGGCAAGGATTGGCGTACCCTCCGGGGCGGCAATGTCGGTGCCGGTGTGGAAGTCATGCTCGCCGGTAATCGGGTCGATGCGCTCGCCAAAGCCGGAGGTGATGGTAAACGCTTTGGGCAGCGGCCACTTGAAAAGGTCAGAGCCGACCGGTACATTCTCCGGTTGGATGATCTGCCCGCCGCCGCTGACATAGCCGCCGAGTAGTTCCATCCAGAGGGTTTGGTACTGCGGATCGGACAGGAGTGTGAGCTGTTCGTTCTGTCGCGCAGTAAAGCCGAGCATGGCAGCCATCTCTTGCGGGGTCTTGTGCCGGATCGTGATTTCCAGCACCGTTTCGGTGATGGTCACGGTTTCTGTTGCTTCTTCCCCGGCCTCGTCCACAATGATCCGTTCCTCCTCGTGTTCCTCGGTGTAAGTGCGATGGGACACTGGGTTCATCTGAAATAGCATTTCTTTCAGCCGGTCGATTTGTGCCGCTTCCAGCACAGCGACCGGCTGGCCGTTTTCTGCTGCCGCCATATCAACAGCAAAGATCGACAGCACCTCCTGCCACGGGATGGCGGTCAAACCATCCGGGGCATACTCGACCCGGTCATGCGGGACACTTTGTTCTATGTCTCGGATTTGTTCATAGTAGTCCTCGCTGAGCTGTTGCACGGCGGCTTGCAGAGCAACGCCGCTGCCAGTAGGCTGTGCGGCAAAGAAGATGCCAAAGGCCGAACCGGCCACCAAGGCAATTAAGCAGATAAACACCACGACCAGCGTGGCGGCTCCACCGGCCGCAAGAGCAGCAGCAAGACCTTTGGCGGCGGCCGCCATAGGTTTGAGAACGGCAGTTAGCTTTTGCAGGGCGGCTTTTGCACCATGCACAGTTGATTGCGCCATTTGGTGGGTGTGGATTGCCAGCCGCCGCGCCCGCTGGGCTGCCACGCTGGCCGTGTGTGCGGTGGTTTGGGCTTGCGCGGGTGTGTTCCGCAGACCGGAAACAGGCGGTTTGCGGGGGCCTTTGGCGGGGTTTTCGGGGCGAGCATCCAGCATCTTTGTCCGCCCTGCCCCGGCCGCAGCCGTCCACTCCCGCAGCCGGTTGGTGCGCTGCCTGGCGCGGGAGCGCGCCAGCTCCCGGCCGCGGGCAAAAGGATCGGGCGGCGAAAGCACATCCCTGCCGGAGTTGCCCTGTCGGTTTCCCGAAAATCCATCCAATGAACCGCCCTCTGTGGTCAGATCATTCTCCCACCCTCGTCTGAACCGTATCCCCTTATGCACGGCGGCTGCTCCAATTTTCCCGGTAGCGTTCACTGCCTGTACAGATGCGGACGCGGTTTCCCGAACAGTTTGCCCGGCCTTCGCCTGCTCTTGCCTCTCGTGAGAGACGTCTCCCTGCCCGAGCATACTGCCCCTCACGATCTGATCGAATGACCTTTCACGAACAGCTGTTACAACCGGTTTTGCCGACTTTTTTGTCGTACAACCGCTGGATATCTTGGCTTTTGGAACAGTTTCTTTCTGCCTTATTCTTTGGATACGAACACTCCTCTCTCAAATAAATGTTGCAAGGCTGCAGGCCCATACCGCTTATGGGTGCCCAGAAAAAAGCGCCCACCGGAGGAGTCAATTCCCCCAGTGGGCGCAGCACGCCTCTGTGCGTTAGTTTCTCTTGCCGGTGTGCTGTACCCGGTCGCGGAGCTCCGTTTTCTTGGCGTCATTCCAGCGATCCGTAGTGCCAACGAGGTATCCAGTAATACGCCGGATGCGCTCAAAACGCACATTTTTACCGGTCTGCTTCTGAACTTGCTTCATCGCTCTACCTCTGCCAGTTCATCCGGCTTGGTCGTCATAAGCTGGTAGAGCTTGGTGTCCTTTGGAAAGCTGTTCTCAAACGGCACAATCACCCCGCCGCAACGGATGAGGCCGTGCCCGGCCGGGACGTTGGTGATGTGGGAGAGCTGAGTTTCGGAAATGCCGAGCAGCTTCGCCAGCTCATCTCGGTCGGTGGCGGCCTGATTGAGCATCACGAGAAACTCACTGTTGGCGAGCATAAGCCGCGCGGTGTCAGATTGCAGGATTTCTTCCACGTTCTGCGACACCGCCGTGATATAGGCATTGTATTTCCGCAGGCGTTTGAACAGCCGGTAGAAGAATTCAGCACTGTAGGAATAGCGGAACAGGAGATAGAACTCGTCCGCAAACACCCAAGTGCGTTTGCCCAGCCGCCAGTTGCGAATGACCCGGTTGAAGATGGCGTCCAGGGTCACCACCATGCCCACGGGCCGCAACTGCTCGTCCAGTTCCCGGATGTCGTACACGAGGATGCGGGTGTTGGTGTTCACGTTGGTCTGGTGCGCGAACACATTGAGGCTGCCGGTGGTGTAGAGTTCGGCCGCGAGGGCCAGATCGTGCGCCTCCTGCTCGGGCTGGGCAAGCAGAACATTTCGAAAGTCGGTCAGGGTGGGCGGCTCACCGGTGCATCCCCCGCAAAGGTAGCTGCCGTAGGTGATCCGGGCGCAGCGGTCGAGCAGGGATTTCTGCCGGGCTGTCAGAGCCCCATGCTCAGCCAGCGGCTCGAACATCGAGAGGATGAGCTGCACCTTGTCAATGAGCGGGTTCTGCCCCTCGCCGTAGGCTTTGTCCATGTCCAGCGCGTTGAGGTGAACGTCGCTGTGCGGGGAGATGGGCAGCACCTCGCCGCCAAGCGCCTTTGCCAGCGGGCCAAATTCCGACTCTGGATCGAGGATAAGGATGTCGTCATCCGTGGCGAGGGCAATGTGGGTGATCTCCTCCTTGGCGCTCATGCTTTTGCCGCTGCCGGAAACGCCGAGACGGAACGAGTGGCCGTTGAGGAGCTTTGCGCGGTCGATGCGGATCATGCTGCCGGAGACGGCGTTCTGGCCGTAGTAAATACCATTTGGATGGCACAGTTCCTGCGCCTTGAACGGCATAAGGACGGCGGTACTTTCGGTGGTCAGGGTGCGCAGAGCATGGATGTGCCGCACGCCATACGGCAAGGCGGTGTCAAGGCCGTCCCGCTGCTGCCAGCGCAGGGTGGAGAGCTCGCACCGGTGCTTGCCGCCCACCGCCAGCAGGCTCTCGGTGTCGGCATCGAGCTGCTCTTTGGTATCGGCCAGATGCACCAGCGTCACAAGGCCGAACATCATGCGCTGGTCGCGGCCGGTCAGGTCGTCCAAAAACTCGGTCGTCTCTTTGCGCTGGAGCTGCATATCGTAGGGGATGACTGCCGAGAAATTGCTGGCGTTGTTCTGCCGCCGTTGCCAGTTCGCCACGTTCGTTTCGACGCCGAGCAGCTTGTTTTGGAGTTCCCGCGCGGCCTCGTCGGTCGGCACCGGCAGGATGTCGATGGACAGCATGAGGCTGCGGTCGAGTTCACACAGTTCATTGATAAAGCTGTCCCGGATGTAGCTGGCGTAATCCCGCAGATAGAGCACCCGGCCAAAGCGTCCGTCGATCTTGAAGTGGTCGGCGTAAAACTCCATACTGTCGGGACAGAACCACTCCTTGAAACCGTGGCCCAGCTTGGCGCGGTCGGCCATGTCGAAGGCAAAGAGGGCGGGCTTACCGTCCTTGAAAAAATCCCGCAGCAGAGAAAGGCGTTCAGCTGCGTCCATCGGGGTTGCCTGCGAGGACAGCTTTGCCAGCCGCGCCGTGATCTCACCGCCCACGCGGGTGAAATAGGCGCGGGCATCGTCAATGTTTTTCTTGTGCGCCGAGATGGTGAGGTACTGCTCGCGCACCACGCTGCTGCTGGTGGCCGTGATCTTGGAGCGCAGCATAGCGTTGTACTCTTGGCGGTATTCGTCAAGACCATCTTCCCGCATGGGCAGCAGCAGATCCCGCTCGTACCGGCCCTTATCCACCTTGCGGTTGTGGATGGTGATCTTGGCACAGGTCCCCGAATCCAGCGCGTTGAGCAGTTCGGAGTAATCGAGGAACATGGCCAGTTTGTCCTCCTTGCTGGCAACGGCATAGTTGATGTCAGTAAACCGATAGCTGCGGGAATAGCCATCCTGCCCGGAAAGAAAAACCCCATCCGGCCAGATACGGCGGATGGGGATGGCGTCCTGCGCCGAGCGCGGGACGCGGAACTTTTCTTTGTCCCGCTTGAGGCTTGCAGCAAGGGTCTTGATCATGCGGTCACCTCCGTTTCCCGGCTGGGATGTTTTGCGCCAAAGACAATGCGCCCGGCCAGTGCCTTATAGTACACATTCTCACCCCGGAACACCAGCCTGCGCGGAGTAAACGCCTCCGAGCGCAGGATGGCGGCCAGTGTCTGCTCGGCGGTCATGCCGTGGTAATGGACGAAACCACAGGCCGCAAACGGAGCCGCACCAAGGATGCTGGCCCAGCCCGCAATCTCAGTGCCAACGGTATGGTCCAGCAGAAAATACGGCCCGACCGCCGCGGCTACGGCCAGCAGCGAGCAGACAAACTGCCGCAGGCTCAGTCCGAAGAACACGGACTCCTGATACTCGCTGATCTCTTTTGGTATTTTGATCTCGATAAGCATCCCCCTTTGTTGTGTTTGGATAAATGAAATGCCGCCCCCTCTTGCAAGACAGGGCGGCATTCATGGTTACTTCAGCAAACGCTCATAATTCCTCCCGGCGTAAAGGACCCGCATGACCGTAACGGTTTTGCTTTTCTCATCTACGCTGTAAAAAATGCAGTAATTCTCAACCGGGATTTTTCGATACTCTTTTTTTAGCGGCCGGATCGGTGTATGGACCGCGTACAGATATGGAAACTCGGTCAGTCTCTCTGCGGCCTCGATCAGCCGGGTTGACAGGCGCTGCGCGGCAGCCGGGTTTTTCAGCTCATGGCTGATATACCGCACCGTTTCGACCATATCCTGCCGGGCAAGCGGTAAAAACTCAAGCCTGTACATCCTGACCTTCTCCAATCGCTTCTTTCATGGCCTGCAGAACGTCCTTCGATGAGTACCGCTGGTTTGTCATCTCCGCTTCCCGCTCGGCCGACTGCAATTTGTAATAGACTTCGCTCTCAAACTGCAGATTTTCGTAGGCATCCATGCTCAGAACGACCATATCGCCTACGCCGTTTTTGGTCAGGAAAACCGGCTTTGCCGTTTCATGTACCTGCCTCGATATTTCTGCAAACTTGTTCCGCAGATCTGACACTGGACGAATCGAATTCACAGGGATCACCTCCATTTCTATTTTATCACAATTATGCTAAAAATCAACTCTTACAGCCCCATCATCTCTTTGACGATCCGGTCGCTGGCCTTGATGGCCCCGACCAGCACAAGCAGGTTGAAAATCAGCTCGGCCACATAGCTCCAGACGGCGGTCACCGCTGATACGCCACTATCAATGGCGGGCGGCGCGCTGGCCATAGCCGAAAAGATCACGCAGGCAAGTGCAATCACCGCGCCCTCCAAACACACGCCCGCATAGCTGCGGATGAAACTGCGGCCAATATGGGATGTGGGCTGCCCGGCAAAGGCGGCCAGCGGGATCGGGGCTATGGCGGCAAAAATGTATAGGCGAAATATCCGGCCGTATACTGTCAGGATCATAACAAAGGACAATACCGTGATGAACAGCCCGCCCAGCAGCGTCACCGCCCAGAGCGGAATGCTCTGCCAGAAGCCCACCTGCGCCACCTTATCAATCACCTCCTGCGGCAGCGCCGCGCCGGAAAGCCCACCCACGCCGGAAGCGGCCATAATGCTGGACACCGTCCCCTGCGCGATCTCGAACACCGCCAGCATGAGGTCGAGGCCATACTGTACGGCGGCTTTTGCGAGCACAAACCGGACGAACAGCCCCAGCGCCCGCTCGGGCCTGCGGGTCTCAGCAAAGCTGCCGCAGGTCTGGATGACCCCGGCCGCAAAGAACAGCACCAGCAGCCCGAGGCCGATCCCCTTGAGCGCACCATGAATGCCCAGCACCACCTGCCAGATGCCGCCGCCCCGGAAGCTTTGCGGGCTTTGGGTCAATAGCTGCCAGAGTTCGGCCAGCTTGCTGTTCCATGCTTCCAGCGCGGCGTTCAGGTTGTCGATGATCCATCCGTTATCACCTATCTTGGTCACCTCCCAAAAAGAAAAACGCCCGCATCGCTGCAGGCGTAAAAGTAAAATATTCTATTCATCGGGCTGTGCCGGCAGTGCGTCCCCAAACAGAACCCGCAGGTAGTCCCTGCGGCCATACAGGACACGGTCAATGTAAATGCCCTTGCCATAAACCCGGTAAAAAACGAGATAATTGCCGCTGACGAGGAATCGGTAGTCGCTCTTGATATCCACGACAGAGGAAAGCCTTGCACCGGCATAGGCGTGATCTCTTAAAATGCGGATGCTTTTGGTGATCCGGCGCAGGGTGGAGAGAGCAGCCTGCGGGCTGTTTAATTCCTGCGCAATGTAGGCTTTGATCCCGGCCAGATCCTCCTGCGCCGCGCCGGACAGATGCAGCTTATTCATCGGCAAGCCCCAGACTTTCTTCCACTTCTTCAAGGGTCAGCCAGCCGTCCCGCTCGCCGGATTCCCGGCCTTTGGCAAGCTCACTCATCAGGCGCAGGGTCGCCTGGGTCTTTTCGTAATCCTCCATATCCAGGATGGCGTATCGGCCCCGGCCGTTTTTGGTCAAAAAAACGGGAGCGCCGACCGATACATCGTGCAGCACCTCGCTGTAGTTGCGAAGGTCGGAAACAGGCTTGATATTCGGCATGGGTATCCGCTCCTTTCCTGCCTTTAGTGTATCATTTTCTGCTGTAAAATTCAATGGCTGTTTTTACAGCAAATCGGTCACGGCGTCACCCCAGTGCCGGTAATCAGTTCGAGAATCTCCTTTGCAAACATCACAATCAGGCCGCCCGCCAGCGTGAGGAACCCCTGCGACCTCTGGCTGGGATCGTGGCTCTGAAACGACAGGCCCACCTGCACGATCCCCCAGCCCAGCAGGATCATACCAACCGCGCGGATCAGGGAAAAGATAAAGGCAGTCAGGTTGTTGATGACCGTCAGCGGGTCGCCGCCCGTGGCAAAGGCCGGGGTGGTCAGCTGAACAGCTATTGTAAAGACAGCCGCCAGCATCCGGCAGATGCGCTTGGCAATGGTGGCACCCGTGTGCAGCGGCGTCGGCATTTCCCCGAGTTCGCCGCCCGTTTTTGCAGTACAGTTTTTCTTTTGTTTCATTCGTTTCCTCCTACTCTTTGGTTCCTGTCTTTCTGAACGGAAAAATGCAATGCACCCGGCATAGATCCCTCCGGCAAAAAATCGTCCATGTCGAGCAGTTCGTAATCCTCCGGCGCACCGGCGAGGTCGCCCTGCGCCAGGCGCGCGGCTGCGTAGTCGTAGGGCGGTGCGCCGCCGTCCTCGGTCTCGCGGATATGCGGATGGCGCATGAGGTCGTATTTATCGTCCAGCATCGGCCGCTCGCCGCGCACAAACAAAATCGCTTTGCGGTGATCCAGCATCCGCACCTCGTCGGGCGTCAAAAGCTCACGTCCGGTCTGCTGCTCGTTGGTGCTGTAGCTGCCATTCTTTCCCCGGCTGTGGACATAGCTTTGCGCAGCAATGGTCTCGCGGCCCATGAGTTCGGACACATATTTGTGCGTCTCTTTTTCATTGCCGCCGATGTAAAGGAACTCGTCGCAGAGGCCCACCAGCGATTCCCATTGATCCTTGAACTGCCCTTTGAGTTGTGCCATGTTCTGCGCAATGTAGCTTGTGAAGATATTGCGGCTTCGCATCGTGGCGAGCCAGGGCAGGAAGTTATCGGTGGGCAGGGCGATGTTGGGTGCCTCATCGATCAGCAGATGTACCGGCACCGGCAGACGGCCACGGTACTTGCGGTCGGCCACAAAGTACAACGTCTGGATGAGCTGCCCGATGAGCATCCCCACCAGATAATTGAGCGAGCGGTCGCTGTCCGGAATGCAGCAGAACAGGGCGATTTTCTTTTCGCCCATCTCCTCAATGTGCAGCTCGTCCAAACAGGTGAGACGCGCGATCTGCGGCAGGTTGAACGCCGCCAGCCTCACGCCCACGCTGATGAGGATGCTCTTGACCGTCTTGGCTGCGCCCATCTTGAAGATGCGGTATTGCTTGAGGGCAATGCTCTCCGGGTCTCGCATCTCGAGGCGGGCAAAGAGAACATCAAGCGGCGATTCATAGTTCTCATCTTCCTCCTTGACCTCGGCTGCCGTCAACATTTCCATCACGGTTGCGAAGTTCTGCTCCTCGGGCGGTGTATAGTGCATGAGGTAGAGCACCAGCGCCTGCAGCAGTGCCGTTTCTGATTTCTGCCAGAATGGGTCGGAGGTCTGGCTGCCGGGCGGGGTGGTAGATTGGATGAGCGTTTCAATGAGCCGCAGGACGTCCTTATCGTCCCGGACATAGGCGAGGGGATTGTAGCAAAAGGAGCTGTCGGGATCGATCAAGTCAAACACCCGCACCTCGAAGCCGTGATTTTCGAGCGCTGCGCCGGTCTTGCGCAGGATCTCGGCCTTCGGATCGCAAACGAGCATGGAGCAGTCCCCGCAGGTCAGCACATTGGGGATGGCATAGCTCCGGCTCTTGCCCGCGCCGGAGCCGCCGATGACGAGGACATGGGTGTTGTGCTGGTGCTTGTGGCCGTCCATGCTAATCCCGAAATGCTGGGTCAGGATGAGATTCTGGCCGGGGTGTTTGCTGTCGCGGTACTTCTTGGAAATGGCGAACACATTGCCCCATTTGGCCGAGCCGTGTTCCTCGCCGCGGCGGGTGTTTTTGGCGCTGGATACGAATGCGGCCACGGCCACACCATAGGCGAGGGTAAAACCGAACAGGGCATGGAGTGTGCCCGCTGTCCAGCGGACGGCGGCGGGATTACCGAGTGCCGCCGTGATTCTTTCCAGTTGGTAAAAGAGATTTTCCCCCGGTCGCCAGCAGGCGGCAAAGCACAGCGCCATCCACCAGACGAGCGGCAGAGGGAGCAGCCAGACCCACCACGGGGTTTTGTTTCGGTTTACGGATTGTCACCTCCTATTCGATGCAAAGAAAAAGCCCCGGAACAAGCAGCTTTTTGCCGTCTGATCCGGGGCAGATCGTTTGCTTACCGCGCAGGCGCGCGGCGGTATTTTGACCGCATGAGCTTGAGCATGACCGCGTCGATGCCGTCGCTGTAGTGTCCCGCCGCCATGTAGTCGGTGCGTAGCTGGTTGAGACCGTGCAGCGCCTGACGATATTCCTCGCCATCAAGGTACAGCTTACGCTTCGGTGCATTGGCGGCACGGCTGGCAAGCGCACCACCGCAGCCTTTCAGCGCCGCCACCAGTACGCACTGCTCGGTTTCGGTCATCTTGAAAAGCCGCTCTTTTTCCATGTCGTATCCCTCCGTTTTGTTTCAAGGCTGTTTTCTTTTGAATCAACCATATCACAAAGGCTGCGATATAGCTATCCTCCAATTGAAAACAAACGGAAAACTCTCAGCAGTTCTCAGCGGCTCTCATTGTCCTTGCTTTTTTCTGCCTTTGCTTTCGCGGGCTTGGCGGGCTCGGGCTGTGCCTCGACCGAGAACTCGTCCGGCTGGAGCTGCTGCTCCATCTCACGGAAAGCCCTGCGGATGCCGCGGCTGACCGTATATGCGGCGGATTTCACATTGCTGAGGAAGCTGCGCCTGCCCTGTGTGTCCAGCCCTGCCCCGATCTCGCACACCTTATCAAACCGGAATGCCGATGTATCAATGCCGAACTTCTTGGCCGCGATGTAGGCTGCGCAGTAACTCTGCGCCGCAAACGCCTGCCGGGTGTAGCCCCGGCCCACCGTGTCGAAGCTGGCGTGGGCCTGCTCCCGCGCAATGGCACAGAATGCTGTTGCCGCCTCCATGTTGTTGCGTACAAAAATGGTGTGCTGCCGCGGCACATACTGCGCCTGCACCTTGTCCGGCAACTGGTCGGAGAGCAGCATTTGGACAGGGCTTTGCTCGACCAAGGCCGCCAACAGTTCCTCCGGTTCATGCGCTGCCTCCGGCGCGGGCTGAGGGCCGCGGGTCTGCGAGATGTCGAATGCTTTGACCAGCGTATAACCAATCGCGGGAGTGCCGTTCTTGCGGATATAGTTTTGTTCGGCAAAGAAAGTGTATCCTGACTCGCCGGTGATGACCGAGCGGCCAGCCTCTTTCCACTTGTCAAAAGTTCGCGGATGCCGGATCTCAGGGTCCTGCTCGTAGAGGATGAGCAGATTTCGCGTACTCTGCGGGGTACAGGCGACCACAAAATCAAGGAACGCCTGCATGGACGCGCTGTCCTTGAACACAGCCTCGGCTGTGGCGTCTACACGCGCC
Organism: Faecalibacterium sp. UBA7177; assembly: GCA_002491225.1. Lineage (GTDB taxonomy): Bacteria > Bacillota > Clostridia > Oscillospirales > Ruminococcaceae > UBA7177. The sequence continues at coordinate 3,918 of DKVN01000132.1, read as the reverse complement.
CACACATCCTCACGTTCGGCCTGTTTCAGAGCGGCGTATTCCTCTTTCGAGAGCTGCTGTGCCGCGGCCTCAGCCTGCGGCTGCTCGGCGGTTTTGCCGATCAAATTGGATAAATCCATTCGCATTACCTGCCTTTCGATTTTTTGTGGGAGCGCGTTCTTATCCGCTGAGGGGCAGGCTTGGTGCGCTCCTGCATTTTGCGGTTGGCATCCTTAGCCTGCTCCTGCCGAATCTCTTGAAGCTCCTTGCGAACAGAGGGCCGGTCAGCAGGGGAGGCCGCTTTCAGGTCAGAGGGTGGTACGCTCTCAGCCTTTTCGGATGGCATTGGCGAAGAGCTTTTGCTGGGCGAGGAAGGCTCGGACGGACTCGGTTTCTGCTGCGGGCCAGCCGCAGGAGCGTCCACCGGGCCTTTGGTAAAATTTCCGGCGTTCTCTCCAGCAATGCCGAAATCATCCTCGAAGCCTCCGACCACAAACTCCACCGTGCCTTGTTCAGTTGTAACTGTCTCGGTTTTGACCTCTGTGGTCTGCACCGCTGCTTTGTCTGGTGTCAGCTCCGGCACGGCCTCGCCCGCGGCCGCCTTGACAAAGTCGAGGCACAGCCTGTCCATGATCCGGTTGACCTTTGCGGCGTCCTGCGCAAAGACCGCGATCTCAATCACGCCCGGATGGTGCTTATCCCGCATCGGGACGAACAGCAGGCCGTGGCGCTTGGCCTCCTGCGTAAACTCCCGCATCCTGGCCTCTGGGATCGTGAAAAACTTGAGCGGCTTGCCCTCCTTGAGCATCCGCACCAGATTTGTTTTGCCGCGCGTCTTTTTCTGATCCTTGAGGATGGCATACGCAAAGATGGCAAAGTTTTTGGCTGCGGCCCCGGTCAGCTTAAGGGCGACCTCGGCCCCCTCCAGCGAGTAACGGACGATCTGGTCTGCCGGGTCACTGGTATAGCTCATCTGGCATCACCGCCTTTCATGCGTTTGGGTGCATCGATGCGGGAGAATGAATCCACGCCCGGAACCAGCGCGAGAGTGCGGCCGTTGTCCCACCTCATGCCGATCTGCCCCATGTCATCTACATAGACGACCGTCCCGGCCGTGCCGGGCGGCACTGCGTCTGGGTCGGCCATGCTGTGCAGGCGCAGGCGCGTCCCGACAGGATACTGCTGCCGGATGCGCTCCACCAGATTTCTGCTCGGATATTTTTCGATGGTTACATCAACTCCTTGTCTTTCCGTATTTTGCTTGGAACAGTACGATCCTGTTCCTCTTTCAGCCTCTGTGCCGTCTGCCGGTCAGCCAATATCCGGCGTTCCATTTCCTCGGATTGAACAGTGATGTCCTTACACAGCTTCACCGTGCGGCGCAGCGTTTTGAGCCGCGCATTGATCTGCCCGATCCGCTCCCCCTCCGGCGTGGTGCGGTAGAGCCGCTGGCGCTCTTTTGCCAGCGCAGCTATCTCATTCTCTGCACTCTTTTGCAGTGACGCAAGCTGCCCCCGGTCATCTATGGAATGCTCGGACAAAAACTTCATCTGTTCAATTCGCCTGTCCAGCCTGCGGATGTCCTGCCGTACCTCGTAGCCCAAATAGGCAGGCTTTCGCGGCAGCACACCCATGCGGTAGAGATACACATAGTAGAGGGCGCGCAGGCCGGAGCGGCCGAACAGCGGCTTTCCCCCTGTGCGCAGCTTGGTGCGCCGGACGGGTTTTGTCCCAGCCGGTGAAAACACCTTTGGCTCGAGGATGCGTCGCTGGATACTTTCGGGCGTGTACCGTGGCCCGAGCGTCCTGAACCGGACGCGCCATTCCTTTTTGGGCGGAGTTATAGATGGGTGTTTGCGCTCAAAGTGCAGCGTATAGCCCTTGCGCTCCAGCCCCGAAACAAACTGCCGCCATGTAAACGCCTCCGCAATGGCCGCGTCTACATCCTGCCGGATCGGGGCTTTCCAGTCCTCCCCACGCTTTTGCGCCTGCCACAGAATATACGGCTTCGCCACCTGCTCTGACCGCTCCGTCTGGATGACCGACAAGCCGTATTTCCGGCACAGTTCATCCGAGATCCCCCGCACCTCCAGCACATAGGTCTTTTTGCTGCTGTGGTACTTGTGCCCATCTTCCATTGAGACGGAATTCCAAACGATGTGATTGTGGATGCAGCCGGTATTGAGGTGGGTGCCGACCACTGCCTGATATTTCCCGCCGAGCAGCCTGCCCGCCAGCTCCAGCCCAATTTGATGCGCGAGCTCCGGCGTGACCTCGCCTGACGCAAAACTCTGCACCAGATGAAAACCCTGCACCCCAGCCAGCTTGTGCCAGACCTCTTTCACCTTGCGCATATCCTCAAATGCCGTCTGTGTCGCACAGGCAAGGCCCGTTTCAAACAGGCCGCGCTCGGTCTTGTCCCGGTTGAGCGCATAGTCAACAGCCTCCTGCAGTGAACCGGCATTTTGGGCGCGTGAGGTTTTTGTTTTATCCAGCACATACGCCACGCTGTTGTCGAGGCGGTGGACGGGGATGACGCTGGTATACGCCATGCAAAAGCCTCCCTCCTCCTTGTAATTACATCGTGTTGACATTCCGTGAGATCCTGCTATACTAAAAACAGGAGGGGAATAACGATGCAGGAACCATTGAATATTGCCTCGGCGCCTAAAACCACGACCTTTCAGATGCGGATGAACCCTGAAGTGAAATCCCGGCTTGAGAACATTTACGCAGGCTGCGGGATGACCCTGACCGATGCGATCAACACCTTTTTGCAGCAATCGCTCAACGTGGAGGGATTGCCGTTTGTGGTAACACAAAACAGCAAAAGCGCCCTGCGGGAGCAGGCCATCGCGCAGCTGATGCTGGCGCTCCAGCAGGGGGAGGACTCGGTCCGTGGGGAGCATGGCTGGGTGGATGAGGCGGAGATACTCGCGGAATTTGGAGCAGACCAATGAGGCTGCGATATACCAGGCAGGCTCGGGAGGACCTTCGTCAGATTCGGGCCTATTTTGCGGCCACGCTCCAAAATCCCTTGGCGGGAGAGCGCATCACGGCACGGATCGTGAAAAGCTGCGGGATGCTGAAAGAGCACCCCCTGCTTGGGCTTGCGCTGAGTGAAAAGATCGCCCGAGCCACCGACCTGCGCTATTTGATCCAGGGCAACTATTTGATCTTTTACCGTGTCTCGGCAGAGGTTGTCTCGGTGATCCGCATTCTGGATGGCCGCACAGACTATCTGCGCCTTTTACAGTTGGGTCAAGATGGATCGGATCACCAGTGATCCCTCACTTCCTCCATGACAGCACTGGCGATGCGGAGCATCTCGTCCACGCTCTGCTGGCTGGCCTGCCCGGTGCTGTTGGCGGTGTGGGCGAGCTGGTTCGCGTTGTTGCAAAGCCCCGCTACCCTGCGCATGAGGTCGGCATGATGCGGGCAGGGCTTGGTCCGGAGCTGTGCGCCCATGATGAGCGAGCGCAGGAATTCCTCCCGCGTCCAGCCGCTCAGTTCGGAGAGATCATTAAGCCGCTTGAGTTCCTTTGCATTCAGATGCAGCGGCACAATATGGCTGCGCTTGCGCAATTCAATTCACCTCGATTCTGATTAGGGGGTTTGGGGTACTCCCCGGTTTGTGCGTTTGGATATCCAAACGCGATGCTTGCAAAACCGTTGACGCGCTGATCCGTGCTGCAAAGGGGTCAATGCAGCACCGTAGCAGGCTCAGAGCTGCGAATCGACGCGAGGCCGCCGAGCGTGGTGCAGACGAGGTGGCGTTTTTCGGCCATACCGATCTCGGCCAGCATGGTGCTGGTGATCTCGCGCCCGCACACGACGACCATCCGGCAGCGGCCCAGCTTCTGCCGGGCGATCTCGTGGTAGGCTTTTTTCTCGCCCGGCAGGTCGAGGTCAAGGTACTGCCCATCCCCAAGGCGCGGG
>DKVN01000146.1:486-29254 GCA_002491225.1 Faecalibacterium sp. UBA7177 | reverse complement strand
AGTGTTTTTAGACGGTTTGTGGTGGTGGAGAATTAGGGACTCGAACCCCAGACTTCCTGCGTGTGATGCAGGCACTCTAACCAGCTGAGCTAATCCTCCATGACACAGAGGATTATACCATACCCGCCGGTAAAATGCAAGCGGTTTTTTGCGGGGGGGGGAGCAAAGCCCGCGCGCGGGGCCGTGCACAGCGCGCTTTGCGGCGGCCGTTTGCCGCGCGGCGGTGCCGGTTCACTCCACCGGTACATCCCCCACGGCCGAGAGGTCGAGCTCGGCCTGCTCCCCGGCGGGCAGCTCGGGCTGGGGCTCGGCCGCGGCGGCGGGGTCTGGCTGGGCGGCAGTCTCCGCGGCCGTCTCGGGCTGGGCGGCCGCCTCGGCGGTCTCGGCGCCCTCCCCAAAGGCGGCGGCCGCGGCGGCCTCCTCCTCGGTCAGGGGGGCGGCGGTCTCGGCGGCGGTGCGCAGGCCGGTCACCTCGCCGGAGGGCTTCGCCAGCAGGTACGCCCCCACCGGCTTTTCGCGGTAGACCAGCAGGATGGTGTAGACCTTCTCCTCGCCGGACGAGCGGCCGGGGCAGAGCAGGGTCCACTTTTCCACCGTCTTGCCCTTGACCTTTTCAAGGTCCAGCCCGCTCTCGCGGATCACCTCGTTGAAGGCGGCAAAGCTGTCGTCCCACTTTTTGGGCACCTTGACCTTATCCACCGTGGCGCTGGTCAGGTCCACCTCAAAGCCGTAGCTGTTAAAAAAGCTGCCGATGTCCTGGGTGGTCTCGATCTTGGCCGGGGCGGTCACCGCGGCGGACGCCTCGACGCTGCCACTGCCCACAAAGTGGTTGATGCCCACCACCGTGCCCACCAGCGCCAGCCCGCACACGGCCAGCGCCCCGAGCTTGCGCAGCCCGGATCTGCTCAATGTCACCATAAACATGGTTCTGCCTCCTCGCGTCTCATCATACTGTAGGGGCAGGCCCCGCCGCCATCCTCTGCCCGCCGCGGCCCGCCCGGGCCCGCATGGGGCCCAAATGTGTTACTATCCTATGTGGCCGCCGCGCGCTTTAGCACCTTTGGGCTGGTTTTTCGGGGCAAAACGCGGTATAATGGGACGATAACACGGCCCGCGGCCCGGCGCTGCCCAGAAGGGGAGCCGGGCCGGGAGCGTTGGGAGGGAGAAACACCCATGCGTTTGTGGGAGCTGTTCGTGATCGCGGTGGCCCTTTCGATGGACGCCTTTGCGGTGTCGGTCTGCAAGGGGCTTTCGGTCAGCAGGGTCCGCGCCGGGCAGGCGGTGCGGGCGGGGGTCTGGTTCGGGGGCTTCCAGGCCCTGATGCCGGTGCTGGGGTACGCGCTGGGGGTGCGGTTTCAGGCGCTGATCGCGCAGATCGACCACTGGATCGCCTTTGTGCTGTTGGGGCTGATCGGGGCGAACATGATCCGCGAGGCACTGACCGGCGGCGAGGAGGAGCGGGCCGACATGGCCGATTTTACCCCCCGCGCGATGCTGCCGCTGGCCGTTGCCACCAGCATCGACGCGCTGGCGGTGGGGGTGACCTTCGCCTTTTTGCAGGCGAACATCTGGCAGGCGGCCGGGCTGATCGGGCTGGTCACCTTTGCCCTGAGCGCCGCGGGGGTCTGGGTGGGCAGCCGGTTTGGCGCGCGGTACGGCACCCGGGCCGAGCTGGCGGGCGGCATCATCCTGGTGGTGATGGGCTGCCGGATCCTGCTGGAGCATCTGGGGGTGCTGTGAGGCACCGCCCGGCGCAGGCCAAGCGGCCTGACGCAATTTTTTGAATCGCAGACGCAAAGCAGCCCCCGAGGCCACACGGCTTCGGGGGCTTTGCTGTGCCCAGCGCGGGGCGGCTGCACACAAATTTACAACTTTGATACATCTCGATGCGGACTTGGTGTCGAACCGGCTGGTATCCTGAAAGCACAGGCCGGGCCGCAAAAATCGGCCCCGGCCGCCTTTGCAGGGGAGGGAGCATCCATGCTGACACAGACATCTGCCGCCCGGTCCGGCCAAACAGGCCGGACCGTCCGAACAAACTGCGCCCGGCGCACCGGTGGGCCGGTGCAGGCCCCGGCAGGGGCTCCGGGGAACCATGCTGCCTGTGGGATGCCAACGCCCCGGAGGGTTTCGACCGCGGGGGCGGTGCGCGGGCGATGTGCGACGAACACACGCACCGCCCCGTATCAGAGCCGCCCGACCCCCTACCCGGCCCGTCCGGCTTCCAATCCGCCCTACCCGGGCCGACCGGCACCGTATCCGGCCCAGCGCCCGGCCTCCGCGCCGCCCCGGCAGCCCCAGAACCGGGCCCGGCTGGCCCGGCGCAGGGCGCGCCGCCGCCGTCAGATGCTGCGCCGTCGTTTGGCGATGCTGGTCATTCTGGCGGTGACCGCCGGGCTGCTCGCCGCATGGGAGCCGTGGGCCCATTTGCCCGACGCCCTCGCCAAACCGGCCAATGCCCTGCTGGCCTTTACCGGGCTGCGGGTGCTGCCCGCCGCGGCGGACGCCGGAACCCCGCCCGCGGCCTCCGCCGCCCCGACAAATTCCTCCGCCCCGGCAGCCTCCACGGCCCCGGCGATCTCCACAACCCCGGCCCCGCACGACGGCATCACCGGGGCCGAGCGGGCCGCGCTGGACGAGCTCTGCGCCGGGATGCCCGGCAGCTTCTCGCTGATCCTGCTCGACCTGGAGAGCGGCGATGAGTACGCCTACCGGCCCGACACCCCCTACACGGCGGCCAGCCTGGTGAAAGCCCCCTACGCGCTCTGGCTCTGCCAGCGGGCGGACGCGGGCGAGATCGACCTTGCCCAGCCCATCCCCTACCCCGCCGACTGCTGGCAGAGCAGCGGGATGCTGGCCGGGTATGCCGGGCAGCAGACGATCGACCCGGCGCTGCTGATGACCGCCATGCTCGCCCAGAGCAGCAACGAGGCCACCCGCGCCCTGGCCGCGACCTGGCCCACCGACGATGCCTTCCACGCGTTTTTGCGGGAGGAGCTGGGTTTTTCAAACCCGGAGAGCTGCTGCATCGACCCGCGGATCCGCGGCAGCGTGACCGCGCGGGACCTGCAAAACACCTTGGAGGCCCTGAACGCCTACTTTGCCGGCGGGGCCGCCCACGCCGAGGCCCTGCGCGGGATGATGCTGGCCGCCGAGCACGAGATCCTCTGGATCCCCGAGGGCACCCAGGCGGCCAAAAAGTATGGCAGCTGGGACGGCGCGTTCCACGACACAGCCATCGTATCCGCGCCGCACCCCTATCTGGCCATTGCCCTGAGCGACTGGGGCGACCGCAATGTTGACCGCCCGGCCGCGGCGATGGAACGGATGCGGCAAGCGGGCCAGCTGGCCTGGGCCGTCACCCAGAACCAGACCCCGCCGGACGCCTGACCGGAAGGCGCGCCGCCCGGCCCTGCGCCCCAGCTGCCAGGAGGCCGCCGCCTGGCCCGCTGCCCTACTGCCGACAGGAGGTTTTGTGAGATGACCATGGAATTTGACGCCGCCGTCCGGCCCGCCCGCGCTCACCAGAGCGCCCGCACCCTCCCGGCCGGCCGCGCGCTCCGCACCGGCCCGGCCCGCCGCCCCGCCGCGCCGGAATCGGCCCCGGCGGCCCGCGGGATGCCGGTGGCCCGGCCGCCGATGAACCAAGCCCCCCGCCGCCCGGCCAAAAAGCGTCGGGCCCGCCGCCGCAGGCAGGCCGCAGCCCGCCGGAGGCTCGCCGTGCTGCTGCTGTTTGCCGCGGCCCTCAGCGGGCTGCTGGCGCTGCGCGGCCTTGCGCCCGGCCTGCCCGGTTTGCCCGGCTTACAGGAGGCTCTCGCCGGGCCCATCAACGCCCTGCGCGGCCTTGTAGGGCTGGGGCCGGAGGTGCCGGAGAATATTGCGCCGGACGGTACCATCACCCTGCAGCTGCAGCAGCCCGGCCTGCCCAACGGCTGCGAGGCGGCCAGCGCCGCCATGCTGCTTGGCTGGGCGGGCGCGCCGGTGCCGATGGAGGAGCTGTTTTACGATTACTTCCCCCGCAAGGGCTTTTGGTTCATGGGGGGCGACCGGTTTGGCCCCGACCCGGAGGAGTGCTATGTGGGGGACGCGGGCAGCGAAACCGGCGGCTGGTACTGCTTTGAGGGCCCCGCCGCCGCGGGGATGAACGCCTTTCTCGACGGGATGGGCAGCCCGCGCACCGCCCTCGCCCTGCGGGGGGTGAGCCAGGAGCAGCTGGCCGGATACCTCGATGCGGGCATCCCGCTGGCGGCCTGGGTGACCCAGGAGTACCGCGCCCCGGAGACCAGCAGCTTTACCTGGGTGCTGCCGGACGGCAGCCGCTGTGCCCCCTACGGCAACCTGCACTGCGTGGTGCTGGCCGGGCGGGAGCCGGACGGCAGCTACCGGGTGGCCGACCCGCTGCGCGGCTGGCAGACGGTGGACCCCGCGGTGTTCTGGCAGAGCTTTGAGGCGATGGGCGGCCGGGCGGTGGCGGTGGCCTGAAAAGGCCCCGGCCCAGCCCCATCACAAAAAAATCACCCCGGCCGGGCACGAAAAAACGCCCGGCCGGGGTGAACTGTGTTTCGGGGCTTGTCAGGGCTCTGTCTGCCTGGCGGGCTTGGCGGCCTTGCCCGGCTTGCCGGGCAGCTGGGCCAGCACGATGGCCGCAAAGAGCAGGCAGCAGCCAATCCCCTCCCGCAGCGAGAGGGCCTGCTGCAAGATCAGCCAGCCCCCCAGCACCGAAAAGACCGATTCGAGGCTCATGACCAGGCTGGCGAGGGTGGGGTCGAGGCCCTTCTGGCTGATGATCTGCAGGGTGTAGCCCACCCCGCAGGAGAGCACCCCGAGATAGAGCACCGGGGCCCAGCCGGCCAGCAGGTCGGCAAGGGTGGGGCGCTCGAGCACCAGCCCCACCGCGGTGCAGAACACCCCCGGCACCAGAAACTGCAGGCAGGAAAGGCGCATCCCGTCCACCAATGGGGAAAAATGGTCAACCAGCAGGATGTGGAAGCTGAAGATCAGGCTGCCGCCCAGCAGCAGCACCTCGCCCCGGCCAAAGCCGCCGCGCTCGGGCTGGCAGAGCAGGTAAAAGCCCAGCACCGCCAGGGCCACCCCGGCCCAGACCTGCACCCCCGGCAGCTTGCGCCAGAAGATGCCCAGCACCGGCACCAGCACGATGTACATGGCGGTGAGAAAGCCCGCCTTGCCCACCGTGGTGTACTGGATGCCCAGCTGCTGCAGGGTGCTGCCCCCGGTGAGGGCCAGCCCGCAGAGCAGCCCGCCCCACAGCAGGGTGCGGCGCTCGGCCGGGGTGCGGGGCTTGCGGCTGCCCTCGCCGCTGCGCTCGGCGAGGGTGTCCATCAGGCGGATGCAGGGCAGCAGCACCAGCGAGGCCAGCAGGCTGCGCACCCCGTTGAGGGTGTAGGGGCCCAGGTAGTCCATCCCTAAGCTCTGCACCGTAAAGGCCATGCCCCAGATCAGGGCGGCCAAGCCCAGCAGCAGAATGCGCCGGACCTTGGTTGCGTTGGTCAAGCTTGTTCTCTCCGTTTCTTTTTGTGGATCCTTTCCTCAGCCCTCACCCTCTTCGCCGTCGCCCTCCTCGCCGTCCTCGTCCGTGTCGGCGCTGGCAAGGCCCTGCACGGCCATGCTGCCGTTGATCGAGTAGCTGCCGGGGTAGTAGGCGATGGTCAGCTTATAGCGCACGCCGGGGGTCAGGCCCGAGATGGTGCCGGTGTACCACTGGCCGTCCGCCGTAAAGGCCACCGTGTTGCCCTCGGTGTACTGGGTGGTGCCGTAATCGGTCTGCTGCCAGAGGGACGCCCGGTAGCCAAACCGGCTGGGGCTCTCGGTGGTGGCCATCGCGCTGATCGTGATGCTGCTGCCCGCGGTGGTAAAATAGGGGGTGTCCCGCTGCTGGATGCGGTTGAAGATGACCCCCATCGTGTCGCCGGAGGTCTCGGTGGCAAAACGGGCGGTCTGGTCAAACTCCTCCGAGAAGGTGGGCCCGCTGCCCCCGGGGGTGGACTGGATCTCCTTGCTCGGGGTCTCGACCGGCTCGTCGTCCTCGCCGCTGCAGCCGGAAAACAGCCCCGCCGAGAGCACAAGGGCCAAAAGCAGCGCCAAAAGGCGCAGGTTGCGTCGCTTCATCTGGGATCTCCCTTCGTTTGCAGAAAAATGGGCAGGCGGCGGTGCTTTCTTATCGAACCGCCACAAATGGGCTGCCCTTATTATAGACGCGAAGCGCGCGGGATACAAGCCCCGCGGCGGCCCGGTTTGCCGCCCGCGCGGCAGCTGTGGCAGCGCCGCCCGCCGCGCCGCCCGCTCACCCTGCGTTGGCCGCGGCGATGGCTGCGTTTTCGCTGGCGGCAAGCTCGGGCCAGGCCGCGTTGCGGAAGAGGAAATCGTACCGGTAGAGCACATACCCGTCCGCCCCGATCGCCCGGCCGTCCGCGATCATGTCGGCGAGGGTGTGGCCGGTCTGCCAGCCGGAGACGGCCGCGGCGTAATTGCCGCCGTCCCCGTCCCCGATGCGGTAGGCCCCGAGGCCAAGGTAGAGGGCCACGCTCGGCGCGCGTTCCATCCCGGCCCACTCGGCGCTGATGTTTTCAAAGGCGTACCGGGTGCTGCCGCCGCCGGTGGTGTAGCCGTAGCCCCAGTAGAGCTGGGGCAGCACATAATCCAGATAGCCGCTCTCCCGCATCCAGAGGCCCACGTCGCTGTACTGGCCGTTATAGTTGTTGTCCGGGTTGCCCTGCGGGCTGATGCCGAACACCGCCGAGGGCTTTTGCGCCTTGACCGCATCATACACCGCCCGCACCAGCGCGTTGACATTCTCCCTCCGCCACGCGTCCAGCGCAAGGCCGGTGCCCGCAGCCGCGTACTCGCCCGCGTCAAAGGTGGGGTCGGTGGTGGGGTAGAAGTAATCGTCAAAGTGGATGCCGTCCACCGCGTAGTTTTGGAGGATCTCCTCCACCCCCTGCACGATGTACCGCTGCACCTCGGGGTTCGCGGGGTCAAAATAGAGCCCGCCCTCCGCCTGCCTGACCCACTCCGGGTGGAGCAGGGCGGGGCTGTTTGCGGCCAGCTCGCCCGCGGGGTTTGCCTCGTTCAGCCGCACCCGGTAGGGGTTGAGCCAGGCCTCGAGCCGCAGGCCGCGGGCGTGGGCCAGCTCGACCAGAATTGTCAGCGGATCATACCCCGGATCCCCCCCTTGGGTGCCGGTGCAGAGGTGGCTCCAGGGGAAGAGGTCGCTGGGGTACAGCGCGTCCGCAAAGGGGCGCACCTGAGCGATCACCGTGTTGAGGCCGAGAGAGACGCAGTTGTCCAGCATCTCGCCCGCCTCGCGCCGGAAGGCGTCCTCGGAGGAAAAATCGACGCTCTGCCATTCGAGATAGCTGATCCACATGGCGCGGTACTCCTGCGGCAGCGGCAGGGCCGGGGTCCCGGCTGCGCCGCCGGGCTCACTGGAGGACGCGGCTGACGAGGCGGACGCCGCGCCCTGGGCCGGGGGTTCCGGGGCGCTCTGGGCGGGGGTGTCCGGGGCAGACGCGTCGCCGCGGGAAGCGCCCTCCTGCGGGGCGCGGCCCAGCGGCAGCAGGCAGAAAACAAGCAGCAGGCAGACGGCCAGCAGACCGGCCTGCAAGGCAAAGCGCAAGGGTTTGCGGGACATGGGCAGCCTCCTTTATGGGAGAGGGTGGGAAAAGGCGGTCATCAAGGCGGGCGGCGCGGTGTTCAGCCCTGGGTCAGGCGGTGCGGTTTGCCTCGGCCCGGTAGAGGACGAGCGCCGCCCCGCCGCGGGTGAGGGTGGTCAGCAGCCAGAAGAGGTTGGCGACAAGGGTCAGGCCCTCCAGCCCGCCCGCCGACACCCCCAGCCAGAACAGGCAGGCCAGCAGCTCGCAGGCGGTGAGCAACCGGGCGGCATTTTTGGCGGGGCTGCCGCGCAGCACCTCCACCCACAAAAACAGCGGCCAGTAGCTTGCCGCCAGCAGCCGGGCGGCCGGGGCGGGCAGCCCGCAGGCGGAGAGGATCAGCAAAAGAAAACAGGCGAAGTATCGCTTTTTATCCTGCTTGGGGCTGCCCTTGACGGCGGCCAGCAGCAAGAACATCATGCCGGTAAGGGCAAAGGCGACGCTGTCCAGCAGCGCCAGCGGCTGCCCGATCAAAACGCAAAAGGCCCCGGCGGCCAGGCAGGCCGCCGCCAGCAGCCCAAGGGCGTAATAGGTTTTGCGGGTGATGGAAAGTTTGGGGTTCATCCTCCGGCCTCCCTCCCTGTGCGTGGTTTGTACCCGCCGGGCGTTTGCATCCCGCCCGCGGATGGATTATAATAGGGGTATCCGGCAGCGCCGCCCGGGGCGGCCCCGCCCGATAAAGTATAGTATATCATACCACACAAACGCCGGAAAGAAAAGCACGCTTGTCCGGCAGGAAAAAAGGGGGTGCGCAGATGCAGCTGTTTCTCTCGGCGCTGGTGCTGGCCGCGGTGGTGGGGCTGATCTGGGCCGGGCTGCGCCGCCAGCAGGCAAAACGGCGGGCCGCGCCCGGCCCCGCCGGGGTGCTGGAGTACCGCACCAACCTGCCGCTGGACGACTGCTTTGACCGGCTGCGCTCCAGAACCGACGCCGACCTCTTCGCGTACACCTGCGAGCGCCAGCCGGACGGCGCGTTTTTGCTGCACCTGACCCTCCACCGCCCCACCAACCAGCCGGTGGACACGGTCTACCTGCTGCGGCTTGACCCCGGCCGCCGCACGGTGGTGACCCTCAGCTTCGTGCGGGAGGCCTTTGGGTACGGGGAGCCGGTTTTTCCGCAGGCGATGCTGGATGAATTTCTGGCGGCAAAGTTAGACGCCCGGCCCGCCGCCCCGACGCAGGCCGCAGAGGGGGACTGACCCGCTGCGCCCCCGGCGGCTTTGCTGTTACATGGCCGCCGCCCAAGGGCCCCGGGGCAAACCCGGCGCGCCCCCCCGGCCACAAAACAGCGCAAAACCGCTTGCCCTGCCCGCGCAGGGTGTGGTATACTGGGCCTTGCGGGGCAGCGGCCCGCGGGGCGGCTGCCGGGCGCAGCTGTCAAAAGCGCCAATACGGGCCATTAGCTCAGTTGGTCAGAGCCGGCGGCTCATAACCGCTTGGTCCCGGGTTCAAGTCCTGGATGGCCCACCAATCGCCCCTTAGACGAACCCCCTCGGCCCGTCTATGGGGTTTTCTCGTCTCACCGCCGCTTTTTTTGATCCCGCTCTTCAACCGCCCTGCCGGGCCAACGCAAAAAGGAGGGTTTTTCGATGTCGATCATCCAGCTGGGCCGCACCGGCCTTTGCACCGAACAGAACGCCTTTGGCGCGCTGCCGATCCAGCGCATCCCCAAGGCCGACGCCGTGCGGCTGCTGCGCCGCGCCTATGAGGGCGGCATGACCTATTTTGACACCGCCCGCGCCTACACCGACAGTGAGGAAAAGCTGGGCGCGGCCTTTGCCGGGATGCGGGACAAGGTGCTGATCGCCACCAAGACCGCCGCCAAAACCGCCGATGCCCTCTGGGCCGACCTGCACACCAGCCTGCGCACCCTCGGCACCGATTACATCGACCTCTACCAGCTGCACATGCCCCCCTTCTGCCCGCTGCCCGGCGAGGAGAACGGCCTGTACGACGCGCTCGTCGAGGCCAAAAAACAGGGCAAGATTCGGCACATCGGCATCACCGCCCACCGGCTGGACGCCGCCCACAAGGCGATCGAGAGCGGGCTGTACGAGACGATGATGTTCCCCTTCAGCTACATCAGCGGCCCGCAGGAGCTGGGGGTGGCCAGAGCGGCGCTCGACGCCGGGATGGGCTTTATCGCGATGAAGGCGCTGAGCGGCGGGCTGATCAACAACTCGGCGGCCGCCTGCGCCTGGATGCTGCAGCAGAAAAACGTGCTGCCCATCTGGGGCATCCAGCGGGATTGGGAGCTGGAGGAGTTCCTCTCCTATATCCAGACGCCCCCGACCCTGACGCCGGAGCTTGAGGCGGTGATCGAGGCCGACCGGCGGGAGCTGCAGGGGGAGTTTTGCCGCGGCTGCGGCTACTGCATGCCCTGCCCCCAGGGCATCGAGATCCCCACCTGCGCCCGGGCCTCGGTGATGATGCGCCGCGCCCCCGCCGAGAACTTCCTCTCGGAAAAAGGGCAGGCCATGATGAAGAAGATCGAGGACTGCATCCACTGCGGCCAGTGCGCCGCCCGCTGCCCCTACGAGCTGGACACCCCGGCTCTTTTGCAGCGCAACTACGCTGATTTCAAGGAGGTGCTGGCGGGCAAGCCGCTGTGAGCGGACCCGTCCCTTTGCCGCCCGCGTTTTTCCGCGAAGCAAAAACCGCCCCGCCGCACGGCAAAGCGCTGTGCGGCGGGGCGGTGTGGTTTTGGGGGATGCCTGGGTGTTCGGCGGGGGCGGGGCGGCAGGCGGAGGCTCACCACCGCGGCCCAGGGGTGAAAAACTCAAAGATCAGCGCGTCGTACCCGGCGTGCAGCGCCTCTAAAGCGGGCGTGTCGGTATCCCGGACGGTCCAGCGGACCCGCAGCGCGCCGAAGCCCTCGGCCAAGCGCACGAATAGATTTTTAGGCCCCGGCCCCCAGGCGATGAACTGGGGCCGGGCCGCGAAGCTGCCCAGGCACCGGCTGAGCGCAAAGGCCCGCACCGGGGGCAGGCCGCCTTTGCGGAATTCGGCATACGGCTGGGACAGCTGCCCGCGCAGCACCTCCGGCGCGTGGCGGCGGAACCAGGCCAGGATGCGGGGGTCGAAGCTCTCGATGCAGTAGCTGCCGGGGTAGCCGCGCAGCAGTTCTAAGGTTTTTTGGCAGAGCAGCGGGTTGCGGGGGCCGGTTTTCAGCTCGACGATCAGCGGCCCGGCGCTGCCCTGGGCCGCAAGCTGTTTTAGCAGCGCCTCAAAGCGGGGGATGCCCTCCTCGCTGCCGCAAAGGCGCAGGGTGCGCAGCGCGGCCCAGTCGCGGGCGTCGAGGCGGCCTGGGACGCCGGTCACCCGGTCGAGCGTATCGTCGTGAAAGACGAGCACCTCGCCGTCCCGCGAGAGCTGGACGTCCAGCTCGATGCCATAGCCCGCCGCCCCGGCCGCCAAAAAGGCGGGCATACTGTTTTCGGGCGTTGTTTTGTCGGCCGTGTGCAGGCCGCGGTGGGCAACATGCCAGTTTTGCAGCATCGCCCGCTGCGCCGCCGAGGGCCGCCCCGGCAGCACGGCCCAGAGCAGCAGCAGGCCCAGCACGGCCAGCGCCGCAAAACACCAGAACATCCGCGATGCCCCCTTTTCCTCTTGCTTGTGTCCCTCATTATAGCACATTTTGCGCCCGGCCGGGGCATCGGGGCGGATTTTCACAGAAAATCCATGAACGGCCCGGCAAAAGTGTGGTATCATCAAGAGGAGAAGATGGACTACAACGCCAAAGGAGGTCACCCCTATGCCCACCATCCTGATCGCGGACGACGAGCCGCGTATCCGAGAACTGATCCGCGAGCACCTGACCCACGCGGGCTTTGACTGCCGCGAGGCCGCCGACGGCGGCGAGGCGCTGAGTTTGGTGCAGCAGGGCGGCATCGACTTGGTGATTCTGGACGTGATGATGCCGTTTTTGGACGGGATGAGCTGCCTGCGCCGGATGCGGGCCGACCGGATCCAGACCCCCGTGATCATGCTGACCGCCCGCGGCGAGGAGTACGACAAGCTGGCAGGACTGGAGAGCGGGGCGGACGACTATGTGGTCAAGCCGTTCAGCCCGCGGGAGCTGGTGGCCCGGGTGCGGGTGGTACTGGCCCGCACCATGCCCAAGAGCCGGGAGGACGCTGGCCGCTACACCTTTGGGGAACTGGTGATCGACACGGCCAGCCACAGCGTGCGGGTGGCCGGGCAGGAGGTGGCCCTGACTCCCAAGGAGTTTGACCTGCTGGTGTTTCTGGCCGAGAACCGGGGGCTGGCCCTCAGCCGGGAGAAGATCTTGCAAAAGGTGTGGAACTACGACTATTTTGGCGAGGACCGCACGGTGGACACCCACATCAAGATGCTGCGCGGCCATCTGGGCCCCTGCCGGGACTATATTGTCACGGTGTGGGGGGTCGGGTACAAGTTTGACCCGGACGCGGCCAAGGCGTAAGCGGTGATCTGCCCGCGGCGCAAGGGGCCGCGGGGGCGGCAGGGGAGGAAGCATTTTGAGAGCTGCAAGGAATCCGGCCGCGCAAACCCGCACGGCAGGGCGGCGGGTGCTGGGGCTGCGGGGGCGGCTGATGTTATTTGTCAGCCTGATGGCCGCGGTGACCCTCGCGCTGGTGGGGCTGCTGACCACCCAGTTTCTGCCCCACCGGTACAACCAGCACATCGAGGCCCGGCTGAGCAGCCAGTGCGAGCTGCTGGCCGGGATGATCGACGCAAGCGGGGAGGAGATCAGCCGCCGCACCCCCTGGGGGCTCGAGCTGAACGCCGGGTTCTGGCAGCAGGTGAACGAGGCGATCCGCGCGGGGACGCTGGATGTGCGGGGGCTCTGCGTTGAGGTGTCGGACGAGAGCCTGCGCACGGTGAACTATGTCGAAAATTTACAGCCCTGCCTGCTGCACCCCGGCGCGGGCAGCGGGTTTGGCGGGCTCACCGCCCCCGAGCGGGACACCGAGGAGGCCAGGGCGCTGCGGGCCGAGGTGTTTTCCTCCGGCAGCCTGACCCGCATCCTCACCACCAGCTCGGGCAGCCAGCAGATGGTGGTGGGCCGTTTGGCGCACGAGGGGCAGTACGCGGTGCTGGTCTCGACCAGCCTCGCGCAGATCGGCGAGGCGGGGGTGGTGCTGAAAAAGCTGCTGCCCCACATTGCGCTGATCATGGGGGTGTTTGCGGTGGCCGGGGCATGGCTCTTCAGCCGCTGGTTCACCCGGCCGCTGACCGAGCTTTCGGCCGCCGCCCGCCGGATGGCCCAGGGGGACTACTCGGTGCGGGTGACCCCCCACGGCCGGGACGAGGTGGGGCGGCTGGCCGAGGACTTTAACCAGATGGCGGACGAGGTGGCCGCGGCCAGCCAGATGCAGCGGGATCTGCTGGCGAATGTCAGCCACGACCTGCGCACCCCGCTGACCCTGATCAAGGGCTACGCCGAGACGGTGCGGGACATCACCGGCGAGGACACCGCCCGCCGCACCGAGCAGTTGAACATCATCGTGGACGAGACCGACCGGCTGAGCGCGCTGGTCAACAGCGTGCTGGAGCTGTCCAAGGTGAGCAGCGGGGCCGAGAAGCCCCAGCCGGTGCGGTTCGACCTGGCCCAGCTGTGCGAGGAGGTGGCCGAGCGGTACGAGGCAGTCTGCGCCCAAAACGGCAGCCGGCTGCAGCTGGAGCTGGACGGCCCCTGCCCGGTGTACGCCGACCCGGCCATGCTGGAGCGGGTGCTGCATAACCTTTTGGGCAATGCGATGCATCACCTCGGCGAGGACGGGGTGTTTTTGCTGCGGGCGAAACGCTGCGAGGGCGGCGCGGTGCGGGTAGAGGTGGAGGACCACGGCCCCGGCATCCCGCAGGAGGAGCTGCCGCACCTGTTTGACCGCTACTACCGCAGCCGCAGCGACGCGGGCAGGGCGGGCACCGGGCTGGGGCTCTCGATCTGCCAGGCGATCCTGCGGGGGCACGGCAGCCGGTTTGGGGTGCAGAGCGAGCTGGGCAAGGGCAGCGTGTTCTGGTTTGAGCTGCCCCCGGCGCCGAAGGAGAAGCCGTAAGGGCGCAAGGGTTGCGCCGCGGACGGGCCCGCCGTTCGGGGGGCCGCACCATGCATGGGGCCGCGCCCGCAAAATTTGACCAAAACACGCCCCAAGCGGTGGTGAGATGAGAAAACAAAGAGTTCGGAGAACCTGCGAAGCAGCGCAAATTCGCTGTGCGGCCGCAGCCACAAGGAAGAAAAGCGCAGGAATCCTTGGTGGATTTCAAGCTTTGATGACGCAGCGGATGCGGCCGCACAGGTAGAATTTGCGACTTTGTTTTCTTGTCGAACCACCGCTCCGCTGCAATAATTTGCCGGTTTGGGGCGTGTATTTTTTAACCGGAGTTTTTCCGCATGGGGAGAGGCCGCTTTTTGCGCCGTTTTCTCCCCGGCGGGGCTCTCGTGCCGCAAAAGGAGGGGAGGCGTATGCCCCCGCAGGCCCTGCCCACCCCCGAGGCCGCCAGACAGGCCGAGGAGGCGCTGGAGGCGTATGGCGCGCTGGTGCTGCGCACCGCCTTTGGGATGCTGAAGAATATGCCGGACGCCGAGGACGTGGCGCAGGAGGTGTTTCTCAGCCTGCTGCGCGCCGCCCCTCAGTTTGAGAGCGCCGAGCACCAGAAGGCCTGGCTGCTGCGCACCACCATCAACCGGTGCCGGTCGGTCTTTCGCAGCGCGTGGCACCAGCGCACGGTGCCGCTGGACGAGAACCTCTCCGCCCCCTTTACCCCCGAGGAGTCGGCGGTGCTGGAGGCGGTGGGGGCCCTGCCGCTCAAGTACCGGCAGGTGATCTACTTACACTACATCGAGGGCTACAAGAGCGCCGAGATCGCGCAGCTGCTGGGCATCCGGCAGAACACGGTGCTCAGCCAGCTGAGCCGGGCGCGGGCCCTGCTGAAAATCGCCCTGAAAGGAGAGTGGGAGCCATGACCAGACCTACTGAACGCCCCCGCTCTCTGCCCGAAGCCGGGGCGGGGCTGGCCGCCTACCGCGCCGCGCTGGGCAAGGTGGAGCCGGGCGAGGCGTTTTTGGCCCGCACCCGGCAGGCGCTGGCCGCGGCGGAGGATCAGGGCCAGCGGGCCGGGGCGGCGCGCCGGGAGGCGCGCGGCGTTGGGCGCGGGCCGGTTTGGCGTGGCGGTTTTGGGCGGCTGCCCCGGCTGCTGCTGCCCGCCGCCTGCTGTTTGCTGGTGCTGCTGGCGGTACCGGCGGCCGGGCTGCTGCGCGGCGGCGGGCAGGATCTTTCCGGTGCGGCGGCGGTGGCGGAGGATGAGTACAGCCTTTATAGCGCGCCCCAGTTTGCCGAAAACACGGACGGCGCGCCGCTGCCCGAGGCGGCCCCCGAGGATGCCCCGGCGGAGGCACCGGCCGCCGGAGTCCCCTCTTTGGGCGGGGCGCAGGGCGGCGCGGCCGAGCGCAAGCAGAACGGGGACGCGGACTGTGATGACGCTCTTCCCGAAAAGGACGGCCTTGTGGGCGGCACGGCTGACGCCGAGGTGGGGATCGATGTCCCGGCAGGCGGCGAGTTTGGCGGCGCTGGCGAAGGGAGCGAGGGCTTTACCCCCGGCGAGGGCGATGCGCCCGCCGCGGCGCTGGCCGCCTTTGCCGCGGGCGAGGGCTGGCGGGAGGGTAGCCAGGGCGGCTACGACCCCGCCGGGCTGACCCTGCTGCGCTGGGAGCGGGGCAGCGCCCTGCTTGGCGGCGAGGCCCCCGAGCCGGTGGTGCGGCTGTGGGTGGCCGGGCCGGACGGCGAGGCGTTCGCGGTGGATCTGCCGGAGGGATAGACAGCGGCCGCAAAAGGCCCCGCAGCCCTTGCGCTGCGGCGGCAAAGGTGATATGATAGGCCATGCAGCCGGGTGTGTACCCTTTGGGTGCGCGCCCGGCTGTTTCGCAGAGTAAAAGCCTGTGCGTCAAGTGCCGCCCCGACGGGGAGTTGCGGGGCGGACGAAAAGGGCCAGGCGCGGCGGTTCGCCCCGGTGGGGCAGCGCGGCGCGGCAGGGTCCTTGCGGTGTGGGCTTTGCATCCCGCTGCTGCATGACGATGCGTGTGTGCCTGGCAGCGGGCGAGTGTCCGTTCCTCTCGCTGTCCGGCACCGCCCATTGTTCGGCCCTCCCGCGTCCCACCGTGCGGCATACAACCAAACCTTTGGGAGGGTTTTGTATGTCGATTCCTTCAGGCAATGTCTCTCAGCGCGGCCTCTCGGCCCGGCTGACCGTACTGCGCGGCTCCGCCGCCAACCTGCACGACCCCCGCGCCCTGGCCGGGGCCGCGGTGCTGGCCGCGCTGCATCTGGTGCTCAACCAGTTCACCATCCCGGTGTCGGCGGTGCTGGAGATCGGGTTCGATTTCCTGACGGTGGCGGCCACCGGCTACCTGTATGGGCCCTTTGTGGCCGGGATGTCCGGCTTTGCCACCGACGTTCTGGGCTACCTGCTGCGGCCGAACGGGCCCTATTTCCCCGGCTTTACCCTCAGCGCCATCCTGCTGGGGGTGGTGTACGGGCTGTGCTACTACCGCCGCCCGGTAACCCTGCGGCGGATCATCGGCACCAAGCTCTGCGTGACGGTGCTCTTTAACTTTTTCCTCACCCCGCTCTGGCTGCACATCATGTACGGGCAGGCTTTTGTGATCCTCAGCGAGGTGCGGATCGTCAAGAATCTGGTGAAGTTTCCGGTGGACGTGGCCCTGACCCTGATAGTGCTGCGGCTGGCCAGCCGGGAAGAGGCCCGCCGGGCCGCGCGGTGAGCGGGGCGGGCGTACATCGTAAAATACCGCCCTGCCCGCACGCCGGGCGGCGGAGAAAGAAGGGACCCCTTTTATGGAACAACTGACGATGGCACGGGCCAAGGAGCTGCTGGCCACCACCACCACCGAGCCGCATCTGTTTGAGCATGCGATCGGGGTGTCGGCCGCGATGGGGGCGATGGCCCGGCATTTTGGCGAGGACGAGGCCTACTGGCAGGCGGTGGGCTACCTGCACGACTATGACTATGAGCAGTTCCCCGAGGAGCATCTGCACCACACCGAGCAGCCGCTGCTGGCCGCCGGGGTGGACGAGCAGAGCGTGCGGGCGATTATGGCGCACGGCTGGGGCCCCTGCACCGACGTGGAGCCGCTGACCCCGCTGGAAAAGAGCCTCTTTACGGTGGACGAGCTGACCGGCCTGGTGGCCGCCACCGCCCGGATGCGCCCCGGCGGGCTGAGCGATCTGGAGCCCTCGAGCGTGAAAAAGAAGTTCAAGGACAAGCGCTTTGCCGCCAAGATCGACCGCGCGGTGATCCAGCAGGGCTGCGAGATGCTGGGCATGGAGCTGAGCGACGTGATCGCGATCACCATCGAGGGGATGCGCGAGCAGATGGACGCGCTGGGCCTGGGGCCGAAGGAGTAAGTCCCCCTTTTTTGTACCATAAAACAACGCCTGGGCGGCGGCCTCCACACGCTTTTTGTGGAGGCTGCCGCCCAGGCTCTTTTTTATCGTGTTACGCCCCGTTACCCCAGGCTGACAAACGCGATCACGACATACAGCAGGATGGTGCAGATGGTGTGTACCGAGAGGGTGGTGGAGATGTACCGGCCCTCCTGCCCGACATCCGCGAAGAGCGGGATGATGAAGGGGGCGGGCAGGGCGTAGAGGATCATGAGGGCGATCTGGAGCTTGCGGTCGAACGGGACGATCTGGAAGAGGACAAAGCTGACCAGCGCCAGCAGCGCCCCCATCACGACCAGGCGGCAGAGCACCGTGACCGCCACCGGCCGTAGCAGGGTCTTGTCCAGCTCCAGCTCATAGCCCACGATCAGCAGCACCAAGGCGCTGGTGGGGGCGGTGATCATCGAGATGGCCGAGCTGACAATGCCCCCGGCCGATCCGGCCAGCACCCACCGGCCCACCCCGCTCGCTCCCAGCAGGATGCCGAGCGCCATGCCGATACAGCACTTGTTGGTGACGATGTTCTTTAAGAGGCCCTTCGCGGTGGGCTTTTGCCCGCCCGAGAGAGTGAGCATGCCGAGAAAAGCGGTGTAGGCAAAGACGGTCTGGCCCAGGTCCACCGCCGCAAAGCCGGACTGCTCCCCCATCAAGAGGCCGTAAAGGGCGTAGCCGAGCATGCCCCCCTCGGCGCTGGTGAGCAGAAACGGGAAGAACTGCCCGTGCGGTTTGGCCAGCCCGCGCAAGCCGAAGCCCGCCGCCATTGCCAGCCCAAAGCCGAGATAGACCAGCACGAAGACCAGCAGCACGGTGAGGGAATACTGGGCGGTGAAGAAGGCGTTGAAGAGCACCACCGGCAGGCAGATGTCGCTGACCACCGCCTTGATCCCGGCCAGCCCCGCCATATTGAAGATGCCCTTTTGGCGGCAGACCACGCCCAGCCCCAGCATGATGGCGATGGGCAGCACCATCTGGACGACCTGCATCATATCGGATCGGCCCCTTTCTTTTTTGGGAGGGCGCGGCCGCACAGCGAAACCCGAAAGCGGGAGCCCCAAAAGGACACCCCAAAAAGCGGGGAACAGCCCCGGGAGCGGTCAAGCCCGTTCCTGCATTGCTGCTCCCCGCCTGATTCTGGGTAGTTTTTGCGGTCTTGTGCGGACGCGCCGTTTTACAGAGCGTTGTTTTTACGCGCTGTTTTACAAATCGTTTGCTGTTTGCGGCTTCCCGCTCACTTCGCCTCGGCGTGGATGGTGTCCTGATAGAACTCGAGGGCCTCCTTGTCGGTCGCGCCCTTGTGGACGATCATCGCCACCGCCTGGGCCATCGCCACCGGGTGGGTGCTCTGGAAGATGTTGCGGCCCATATCCACGCCATGCGCGCCCTTGCGGATGACGTCGTAGGCCAGGTGCAGCGCCTCCGGCTCGGGCAGCTTTTTGCCGCCGGCCACCACGATCGGCACCGGGCAGGCCGCGACGACCTCCTCGAAGTTCTCGCAGTCGTAGGTTTTGACCATCTGCACCCCCATCTCGGCGATGATGCGGGTGGCCAGCTTGAAGAAGCGGTCGGTGCGGGCCATGTCCTTGCCCACCGCGCAGACGCCCATGGTGGGGATCGAGTAGCGCATGCCGGCGTTGATGGCGCGGTTGAGGTTGTCGAGGCTCGAGAGCTGGCCGTCCGCCCCGATGAAGACCTGGATGGCCATGCAGTCGGCGTTCATGCGGATGGCGTCCTCGATATCCACCGCCAGCACCTCGTGGCTGAGGTCATCCTGCAGCATCGAGGAGCCGGAGGTGGTGCGCAGGGCCACGCTCTTGACGATCTCGGGGGGCACGCAGCTGCGCAGCGCGCCGCGGGTGCCCATAAAGCAATCGACATAGGGGGCCAGCTGGGGCAGCAGCAGGTCCAGCCGCTCGAGGCCGGCGGTCGAGCCCATGAAATAGCCGTGGTCAAAGGCGAACATCACAGTGTTGCCGCTTTGGGGGTTGAAGATGTTGGACATGTGCTTTTTCATGCCCCAGTCGAGGCTGTTGATGCCCTTGAGGAAAAAGCCGTTCTGGTTGGCAAAGGGGACGTTGACGTGATAATCCTTGGATACTTTCAGCCCATCGAGATCAGCCATGTGTTGTGTTCCTCCTTTTGTGTGGTTCAAGATGTTGCGGGGCGGCCGCGGTTCTGCCTCGCGGCGGCCCCGCTGGGTTTCTTTCTGCGCGCCGGGCGCCTCCCGGATGAGAGAGGGACCCGCCGCTTGCGAAAAGGCGCGGCGCTGTGCGTTTTATGGGGCAGCAGCCCCACGCCCTTTCGCAAGCGGAGCGGGGTCTTTGTGGCCCCGCTCCGCCCGGTGTGCGTCAGGCAAAGCGCCCGGCGCGGGTTTTCATTGTGTGAAAGGGTTCGTCCTTTCCTTTGCCAAAAACCGGAACTGACGACTTAGAAGTCGTACTGATCCATGTTCTCAGCGGTGAAGACGACGTCCTCGGGCAGCAGCACAACGCCGTTGTTGAGATCGGCGGTGGTGTCGTCCGGGTTCAGGCAGTTGTTGGCCAGCACTTCGCAGCTGCCGATGCCGGGAATGTCGATGGTGTCGCCCACCTTGACATCATTGCCGGCGGCGATGTAGGCAGCCACATAGCAGCCCATCGCGCCCTGGATGCCGCAGTCCCACAGGCCCCAGTTGTAGAGGGTGCCGTTGGTGCAGTAGCCCTTGATGGCGTTGGGGGTGGCGAAACCGGTGATGGTGACGTCGTCCTTGGTCAGGCCCTTGTTCTCGGCAGCCTGCAGCTGGCCGGGCAGAGCGGTGGAGTCGTTGCAGATGATCAGGTCGATGTCGGAGTGCGCGTCCAGAACAGCCTCGCCCACCGAGATGGACTTCTCAGCATCCTGCTCCGAGTAGTAGTTGTCGGGCTGGACGTTGACCCAGTTGGGGTACTGCTCCTTGATGATGGCCTCACCGGCGACCTGCCAGGAGTTCTGGTCGGTAACGGTGGCCTGCGAGTAGTGCCAGGCGTACTTGACCTCGTCCTTGTCGGGGTCGACACCGCGGTCCTTCAGGCCGGCAACGGCCATATCGACCAGCATCTTGCCCAGCACCTCAGGGGTGCCCTGAGAGACCATCAGCGCACGGTCGGCAGAGGCGGCGTCAGAGTCCCAGGTGCAGACGACGATGCCCGCATCGGCGGCGGCCTTCAGCGCGTCCGAGACACCGGCGGCGTCGACGGTGGAGATGCAGATGGCATCCACGCCGGCGGCCACGGCCTGGTTGATGACGGCGACCTGCGCGGCCACGGAAGCGGTCGCATCGCCCATGTACTCAACGGTCATGCCCCAATCGGCGGCGTACTTCTGGGCGCCCTCATTGGCGACCTCGAAGAAGGCGTTGCCGGTCAGCTTCGGGATGAATGCGACCGTCTTGCCCTCAACGGCGCTGCCGGAAGCTGCGGGGGTGGACTCCGCGGGAGTGGACTCAGCCGGGGTGGACGCCGCCGGGGTCGAAGCCGCCGGGGTGCTGCTGGCCGAGCCGCCGCACGCGACCAGGGACAGGCCCATGATCACGGCAAGAAACAGAGCTGCCAAACGTTTGATCTTCATGTGATATACCTCCTAAAGTTTTATATCAAGAGGCCGTTCGCCTCTGATACCAGCTTGGAACTGTTTGCGGCGCGCCGGGCGGGTGCCGCGGCGGCTGTCGGAGCCAGGCTCACTTGGCCGCCGCCTTGCTGCCCGGGCGCAGCTTTGCCAGCTTTGCGGCGATCTCGGGGTTGGCGGCGAGGCTGCGGCCCACCACCACCGCCACCAGCAGCACGCCCACCGGGATGTCGAGGTACTGTGTGTTGACCTTAAAGCAGAGCGGCATGCCAAAGCGCAAAAGGCCGATGGCGATCGACGCGAGGGCGGTGCCCAGCACCGAGCCTTTGCCGCCGGTGGAGAGGGTGCCGCCCAGCACGCAGGCGGTGATGATGTTCATGGTGAGGTTGCCGCCGAGGTCCGACTTGGCGGTGCCGAGATACGAGGTCATGATGATGCCCGCAAAGGCCGCCGCCACCGCCGAGAGGATGTAGGTGGACATGGTCACCAGCCGGCTGTTGATGCCGGAGTACTCGGCCGCCTGCGGGTTGACCCCGACCAGATACACCTTGCGGCCATACTTGGTGCGGTGCAGCAGCAGATGCGCCACGATGAAGAGCAGCACGAACAGCCAGATCTGCAGCGGCACCCCGATGATCTTGGTGCGGGTGAGGGCCTTGAAGCTCTCGGGGAAGTTGCTGATGCCCTGATAGCTCTCGGTGCTCGAGAGGGTCGAGACCAGCAGCGCAAGGCCGGAATAGAGGAAGCTGCCGCCGAGGGTGACCACCATGGCCTGCACCCCGCAGTAGGCGATGAAGAAGCCGGACAGCGCCCCGCAGAGGGCGGCCACCACCACGGCGAGGGCCGCCGCGCCCCAGATGCTGAGGCCGAAGTCCTGCCAGGCGACCCCGATGATGATCGAGGTGAGGCCGACGATCGAGGAGACCTGGATGTCGATGCCGCCGGTGATCATGACGAAGGTGACAAAGATCGAGATGATGCAGATGGCGAGGAAGTCGTTGGCCGCGGTCATCAGCAGGGCCGGGCGCAGAAACTTGGCGTTGGCCGAGCCGAAGATGACGAACTCCAGCACCAGCAGCACCACGAGGAAGAGGTTCCAGCTGGTGTTCGGGCCTTTTTTCAGCCGTTTCATACCGCCGCCTCCTTCCCCTGTGCCGATGCGGTGCGCGCCGCGAGGCGCGCGTGCCGGTTGCGCTCGGCCGCCCGGCGCTGCATGAGGGCATCCACCACCACGATGGTGATGAGGATGATGCCGGTGATGGCGTTGTCGTAGTTGGACGAGAAGCCCATAAAGACCAGCAGGTAGCTGATCGAGGCCATGATGACCGCGCCGATCGCCGCGCCGATCACGGTGCCGACCCCGCCCGAGAGGCTGATGCCGCCCAACACGCAGGCGGCCACCGCCTTCATCTCATAGCCGTTGCCGCTTAAGGAGGTGACGATGCCGATGCGGCTGCAGAAGATGATGCCGCCCACCGCGCTGAGCAGCCCGCAGATGACATAGGCCAGCACCTTGGTGCGCACCGAGGGGATGCCGACGAGGTCGGCGCCGGAGGCGTTGTCCCCCACCGCGATGAAGTAACGCCCGCGCTTGGTGCGGGTGAGCAGGCAGTGGATGAGGATGGTGATGGCCACCGCGCAGCAGTAGTAGACGGTAAAGCCGCCGATGAGGGTGGCGGAGGAGAGGTCCTTAAAGGCCTTGGGCAGCTGGTTGACCTGCTCGGTGCCCACCTGCAGGTACATCATGCCGCGCAGGATGCCGTTGGTGCCCAGGGTGAAGATGAGGGAGGGGATCTTCATGATGGCGACCCCCCAGCCGTTGATGAGCCCGACGATCAGCCCGATCACCAGCCCCACCAGACAGGCGGCCAGCCAGTTGGAGCCGTTCTGGATCATGGTGCCGACCACCGCGGCCACCAGCCCGAGGTTGGAGCCGACCGAGACGTCGATCTCGCCCACAAAGATGGCGAAGGCCATGCCCACCGCGATGAGGGTGTAGACCACCGAGGTGTTGAAGCAGGCAGTGAGGTTGGAGGCGGTGAGGAAGCTGGGGTTGATCAGCCCCACGATGAGAAAGAGGGCCAGCAGAAAGAGGAAGCTGGTCATCTCCCGGGCCTTGAACACTTTTTTGAGGCCGCTCATGCCTGCTTCGCCTCCTCCCCTGCAATGCCGAACGCCGCGGCGGTGAGATTATCCTGGTTGATCTCGTTTTTGGCGAATTCGGCGAGGATCCGCCCCTGATACATGACCACCGCGCGGTCGGCCAGCTCGACCAATTCTTCCATATCGCTCGAGATCAGCAGGATCGAGACCCCCTGCTCCCGCAGCTGGTGGATGATGTGGTAGACGTCGCCGCGGGCGGCGGCGTCGATGCCGCGGGTGGGCTCGTCGAGGATGACGATGCCGGGCTCGGTGGCGAGGCTGCGGCCGATGACCACCTTTTGCTGGTTGCCGCCCGAGAGGCTGCCGGCCAGCTGGTCCTGCCCGGTGACCTTGGTGCGGAAGGTCTGGATATAACGATCGGTGATGCCGAACTCGGCTTTTTTGTTGAGGAACAGCTTGCCCAGCGCCCCGCCGTAGAGCCCCGCGCTGGTGGTGTTGGCCGCCACGTCGCAGATCTTAAACAGGCCGTTGAGGTGCCGATCCTCCGGCACGTAGTTGAGCCCCGCGGCGATGACCTGCCGGGTCTTTTTGCCGGTGATGTCCGCGCCGCGCAGCAGCACCCGGCCGCCGAGGACTTTATCCATGCCAAAGATGGTGGTGGCCATCTCGGTGCGGCCCGCGCCCACCACCCCGGCCACGCCCAAAATCTCGCCGGGCCAGACCTTGAGGCTGATATCGGTAAAGCCGTAGCCGCTGAAACCTTCCAGCTCGAGCACCGGGGCGGCGGTGTAGTCCACCTCGCTTTTGGCCGCGGAGGCCTCCACCGCCTTTTCGCCAAGCTCCGGCGGCAGCAGCCCGCGCACCAGATCCTCGCGGGTGAAATCGGCCACCGGGCCCTGCACCGTGATGATGCCGTCCCGCATGATCGCGACATGGGTGGCGATCTCGAACACCTCGGCCAGCCGATGGGTGATGTAGATGATGCCGATACCCTTGTCGCGCAGGTCCCCGACCACCTTAAAGAGGCTTTGCACCTCGTCAAAGGTCAGCGCGCTGGTGGGCTCGTCCAGGATCAGCAGCCGGGCGTGGCGCAGGATGCCGCGCAGGATCTCGACCAGCTGCTGCTCGGCGATCGAGAGGCTGCTGGCCTTGCGGCCGAGGTCGAGCTTCCAGCCGATGCCGTTGATGGTCTCGATGAGCTCGCGGTGCAGCTCGGCCTTGGGGGTGTCGAAGCCGATGGTGATGTTCTCCTCGACCGTCATGTTCGGGAAGAGCAGCGGCTCCTGCGGCACCATGTAGATGCCCTGGGCCAGCGCGTCCGAGGTGCGGCCCATGGTGACCGGCTTGCCCTCGATGGCGATCTCGCCCTCATCGTGGGTGTAGATGCCCATGATGATCTTCATCAGGGTGGATTTGCCCGCGCCGTTGCCGCCGATCAGCGCCAGCACCTCGCCGGGCAGGATGTCCAGGTCGATGCCCTTGAGCACGGCGTTCAGCGCAAAGGATTTGTAGATGCCCCGCACCGAGAGCAGGGGCGTGGCTTGGGCCGTGGCCTCCTTCATCTGCACAACCTCCTGTTGAATGGCAAATATGGGGCCCCGCCCCGTTTCCGCCCACAAGATGCGGTGCGGGGAAGGGCAGGCCCTCCAAAAGTTACACAAATGTTACAGAATGGATTCTTTTGCTACCTTCTGTATCATATAGATTTTTGGGCGGTTTGTCAACCGGGGGGCTGTTCGTCTGCGGCGGACAAGCGGCGGCGTTTTGGCGAGAAATTCCCGATTTTTTTGTTGTAATCGGCCCATATTTGGCTGTTTTGCCCACACAAAATGCCGAAACTTTGGCGTTTTTTACGATTTTTTGCCTTCCTCGCATTTTTTTTCTCTTTTATTTGACAGCCCCGCGGCACTGGTGCTATACTATTTTCCAGAAACATTTGCCAGCACCGCAAACTTTTGTTTGCCCGCGTGGCGGGAGGGAGGCGCTGCCGATGGACGACCGGCTGGACAAGCTGGACAAGGCCGATTACGAGCGCCGCCTCATGCTCAAGGCGGTGTGGTACTATTATATTGAAAACTACACCCAGCAGCACATCTCGAATTTATTGGGGGTCAGCCGCTCGAAGGTGATCAACCTGCTCGAGCGGGCAAGGCAGAACGGGGTGATCCAGTTCAATGTCCAGCAGGGCAACGCCCGCCGGATGTCGATGGAGAACGCGCTGGCCGAGCGGTTCGGGCTCAAGGACACCTTCATCGTGCCCCGCGCCGCCACCCTCACCGCCCCCAACGAGAGCATCGCCCAGGCGGCGGCGATGTACATTCTGCACCGGGCCGAGGAAAACGCCTTTATCAACATTGGCTACGGCGACACCACCAGCCACATCCTCAACCACCTGGCCACCGCCACCCAGCTGCCGCTGCACGCGGTGAGCATGACCGGCGGGGTCAACTACTATCTGCCCAACGCGGTGTCGAACGTCTTCAACGCGCGGCTCTACCTCATCCCCTCGCCGCTGCTGCTCTCGAACGCCGCGCTGCGCAACGCGCTGCGCAGGGAGCCGGACGTGGAGGAGATCTTTCGGATGATCCCGCTCTCGAGCATGAGCGTGGTGGGCATCGGCTGCATGAACGAGCAGGCCACCATCCTCAAAAACGGCATCCTCAACAAGAACGATTTTACCTACCTCAAGCTGCAGGGCGCGGTGGGGGATATCCTGAGCCATTTTGTGGACAAGAACGGCGAGATGGTCTCGCCCGACCTCGAGGCGCGGCTGATGAGCACCCCGGTGGACCAGCTCAAGGGGCTGGAAAACGTGATCGGGGCGGCGGGCGGCCCGGGCAAGGCAGAGGCGATCCTGGCCGTGCTGCGGGGCGGCTACCTCGACGTGCTGATCACCGACGAGGACACCGCCGAGCAGCTGCTTGAGGCCCCAGAGCCCTGATGCCGGGCGCAGGCGCGGCCCCGGCGCGCCGCACGCGGGACGGGCAGCCGGGCGGCAGGGAGGCCCGCCGCCTGTGCGCTTTTATGCTTTTATAAAAAGATGAAACTTCTTTGGAAAATTTTGAGGACAGGAGGATGACCTGATGGCGAAGTATCTGATGGCGGTGGACGCGGGCACCGGCAGCGTCCGGGCGGTGATCTTTTCACTCTCGGGCGAGCAGGTGGGCTGTGTCCAGGAGGAATGGACCCACAAGGAGGACCCCCGCTGGCCCGGCAGCATGGATTTTGACTGGGCCCACAACTGGCAGCTGGCCAGCGGCTGTGTGCGCGGGGTGCTGGCCAAAACCGGCATCGCGCCCGGCGAGATCGCGGCGGTGTCCACCACCTGCATGCGGGAGGGCATCCTGCTGTACGACAAGGCCGGGCAGGAGATCTGGGCCTGCGCCAACGTGGACGCCCGCAGCGACGCCCAGGTGGGCGAGCTGATCGGGCGGTACCCCGGCCTCGAGCAGGAGATCTACCAGAAATCCGGCCAGACCTACGCGCTGGGCGCGCTGCCCCGGATCCTCTGGGTGCGGGACAACCTGCCCGAAATTTATGAAAAGACCGCCGCGGTGGGCATGTTCAACGACTGGCTGATCTATAAGCTGACCGGCAAGCTGGCGGTGGAGCCGAGCAACGGCAGCACCACCGGCATCATGGACCTCAAGAGCCGCAGCTGGCTGCCCGAGATCGCCGCCAGGTGCGGGCTGCGGGCGGATATCTTCCCGCCGGTGGTCGAGTGCGGCAGCCTCTTTGCCGAGGTGAGCGCCGAGGGCGCGGCCGACACCGGCCTTGCCGAGGGCACCCCGGTGGTGGTGGGCGGCGGCGACTGCCAGCTGGGCACCCTTGGGGTGGGGGCCTACAAGGCCAACCAGGCGGCGGTGTTTGGCGGCAGCTTCTGGCAGTACGAGTTCAACACCGACAGCGCCAAAACCGACCCCGGCTGCCGGGTGCGGGTGAACTGCCACGCGGTGCCCAACCTCTGGCAGTACGAGGCGCTGGCCTTTAAGCCGGGACTGGTGATGCGCTGGTTCCGGGATGGCTTCTGCCAGCTGGAGATCGAGCAGGCCAAGGCCCAGGGCACCGACCCCTATGTGCTGATGGACGAGCAGGCCCGTAAGGTGCCGGCCGGCAGCTATGGCATGCAGTGCTGCTTCAGCGACCGGATGAACTTTATCCACTGGAAGCACGCCAGCCCCACCTTTACCAACTTTATGCTCGAGCCGGAGAAATACAACCGCTATACCTTCTACCGGGCGATTCTGGAGAACACCGCCCTGATCCTGCGCAGCCACATCGAGCTGGTCAAGGAGGCCACCGGCCACGAGCCGGAGGAGCTGATCTTTGCGGGCGGGGCCTCCAAGAGCCCGCTCTGGAGCCAGATTGTGGCGGACGTGACCGGCAAGCCGGTCAAGGTGCCGGTGGTCAAGGAGGCTACGGCGCTGGGCGCGGCGATCCTGGCCGGGGTGGGGGTCGGGCTCTACCCGAGCCTCGAGGAGGCGGTGGCCCAGACGGTACAGTGGGACCGCACCTTTACCCCCGATGCCGCGAACCGCGCGGTATACGATGCGCTGTACGAAAACTGGAAACAGCTTTACCCCGCCCAGCTGGCGCTGAGCGAGGCGGGCGTGACCCGCAGCATGTGGGCCGCCCCCGGCCTGTGAGATGGGCCGATCGATCAAAGGAGGAAGCACAAAGATGTTTATCGTCAATGAAAACGAGCGGGAGTACCGGTTTGGAGAGAGCGGCCCCAAGTACCTGATGAAGGGCCCCCGCATGAACTTTGCGCTGGTGCGCTTTCGGCCCGGCGAGGATTTTCAGGCCCACTACCACAACATCATGGAGGAGGATTTCTTCATCCTCGAGGGCAAGGTGGACATCGTGGTGGACGGGGTGAAGCATGTGCTGGCCGCCGGGGATCTGATCCACATCGAGCCGGGCGAGGTGCACTATGTGAAAAACGCCTACGACGCGCCGGTGAAGATGGTGTCCACCCTGGCCCCCTACCAGGAGGTCGACAAGGTGAACGTGGAGAACCCGGTGTACGAATGATGGTTGATGCTTTGCTGCCGCGCGGCGGCGGGCCGGGGCCAGCCCCGGGCCGGGCATGCGCAGCGGGGCGGCGAAGGACGCATTGCGCGAAAGGAGCCGATCTCTGATGAAAACGATCCAGGCAAAGCCGATCACGGCCGAGAATTTTGCCCCCTACGGCTTTATCGCCAACATCACCGACCCGAGCGGGGCCTACGGCATGGGCGAGGCACCCTCGGTGTTCCATCGGGACATGGTGCTGGTGCCCAACGCCAGCAGCGCCATCACCGCCTTTGGCAGCCTCAAGGTGGACAAGCGCGAGATGGTGATCGCCGACGCCGAGTACCACAGCTACGCTATGGAGGTGATGATGCCGCTGGACGACGACATGGTCATGGCGGCCGCCCCGGCCAACGGCGGGGAGCTGGAGCTTGACCGGCAGGAGGCTTTTTTGGTGCCGGCCGGGACGATGGTGGTCTTTCGGGCCGGGGCCTGGCACGGCGCGCCGTTTCCGGTGCACCACAACGGCACCGTGCTGATCTGCCTGCCCGAGCGCACCTACCTCAACGACACCTGCAAGCTTCTGTTTACCGAGGAGCAGAAGATCGCGATCACCCTGTGATCTGAGCGGTCTCTCATACGGTTTCTTTTCCGCCGCCCGGCGTTTTTGACCGGGCGGCGGTTTTTTGTGCTGTCGGGGGGGCAGCTGGGGTGGAGCGAAGCGGGGACGGACTGGGGCAGGGCGCAGGACGGGCGGGGCGAGAAGGCGCAGGGCGGCATGAGGCAAGCCGTGAGGCGGCGGCTCTCACACATCTTTGAACAGGCTTTCACAAAATCAACACCCGCCCGCCGGATAATGGAAGCGCGAATCAACCGACCGGGCATGGGAGAGAACTGTTCGCCCGGCCTGACCCTATAAGCAAAGGAGAATTGACCCATAACTACAGCGAGGAGGCCGCCCTC
>DKVN01000146.1:0-214 GCA_002491225.1 Faecalibacterium sp. UBA7177 | reverse complement strand
ATAAGCAAAGGAGAATTGACCCATGGATCCGACCAACCATCCCGAACTCGAACCCGAGGCCCGCATCAACGACACGTCCGACGCCCTCAAGGCTCGGCGGGGCCCGGCCACGCTGGCCGCCCGGCTTGCGGCGGCTTTTGGCGGGCTGCGGCGGCACAAAAAGCTCTGCGCCCTGCTGGCCGTCCTGCTGCTGGGCGGCGCGGCGCTGGCGGGC
>DKVN01000141.1:2206-2893 GCA_002491225.1 Faecalibacterium sp. UBA7177 | reverse complement strand
GCCCCGCTGACAGCGGGGCAGGCCCTGTTTCTGCTTTACACCCTGTTCTGTTCTTTTTTCTGCTCCTCCGGCGGATCCGCGTCCTGCCAGGGCAGCAGGAGGGTGACCTGGGTGCCGATGCCGGGCAGGCTCCAGACCTGCACCTCGCACGTGCTGCCCGCGTACAGCTGCAGCCGGGCGTAGATGTTGTGCAGCCCGATGCCGGTGCTGCGGCGGTTGTTTTTTGCGGGCTGTTTGCGGCCGTGCCGGATCTGCTCGGCAAGGGCGGCGAGGGCCGCCTCGTCCATGCCCACCCCGTTGTCGGTGACGGTCAGAGCGAGCCGGCCGCCCCGGCGGCGGGCCGACACCCGGATGCGGAGGGTGCGGTCCAGCCCCTCCATGCCGTACAAAAAGCAGTTTTCCACCACCGGCTGTAAGATCAGCTTGAGCACCTGCACCTTGGCCGCGTCGCAGCCGTGCAGCCGCACATCATAGGCCACCTTGTTGCCGTAGCGGTTTTGCTGGATGTTCATGTACATGCGCACATGCTCCAGCTCCTTTTGCAGCGGCACGAACAGCCCGCCCGCGATGCTCAGCCGGTAGAGCCGCCCCAGGCTGGAGGCCATCCTGGCGATGTCCGAGCGGCCCGCCTCGCTGGCCTTCCAGACGATGGTCTCGAGGGTGTTGTAGAGGAAGTGCGGGTTGATC
>DKVN01000141.1:0-1921 GCA_002491225.1 Faecalibacterium sp. UBA7177 | reverse complement strand
TTGTAGAGGAAGTGCGGGTTGATCTGGCTCATCAGCACCTGCATCTCGAGATCCTGCTTGTGCTGCTCTAACTGCATGCGCTGCTCCATGCCGATGCGGATGCCGTCCAGCATGGCGTTGTAGCCCTCCATCATCCGCACCATCTCGGCGGTGCCGCGCGGCTTGACATAGGCCCGCAGGTCGCCGAGGTCGGCCCGGTGCATCGCCTCCTCCAGCTGGGCCAGCGGGGCCATGAACCAGCGGTAGATCAGGGTCACCAGCACCGCAAAGAGGCCCACGCAGATCAGGATGACCGCGAGGGTCTGCAGATAGAGCGAGGAGGTGGCCATGCCCAGCGCCCCGCCGGGCGAGAGGATGAGGACGGTCCAGCCCACCGAGCCGCAGGTGTGGCGCGCGGCGGCGTACTGCCTGCCGTCCATCGGCACCAGGGCGTACTCGCCGGTGAGCTCGGCGTTCAGCCGGGCGATGTTTTCGGGCACAGCGCAGGCGGCCACCGCCTGCTCGTCGGTGGAGGAGATCAGCCCGCCCTCGGCGTCCAGCACGTACACCTGCGCGCCCCGGTGCTCGGCCTGCTGGGCGTAGAGCTCGTAGAGCATCTGCTCCTCGATGGCAAAGAGGTGCACATAGGGGTAGCCGCTTTTGAGCGCCGAGTAGACCCGGCGGCTGCCCAGCACCACATGGTCCCGGCGCACCTCGCCGTAGCTGCCGGTGGTGAGGAAATTTTCCCGCAGGGGGTAAAAGTAAAACCGGCCCAGCTTGTCCTGGCTGTCCACCCCGAGCGCCGTCAGCTCCTCCAGCAAGAGGCCGACGTCCTGGTTGACGTCCAGAAAATCCAGCACGTCCTGCCGCCTGACCACATAGACGGCGTCGATCTGCTTATTTTGCACCAGCCGCGCGTAGCTCTCGAACACCGCGCCGTTGGTGTGGATGATGGCGTACTGCCGGGCGATCCGGTCGTCGCCATAGTCCCGCTCCAGCACCGCGAGCAGCCGCTCGTCGGTGGAGAAGGCGTCCGAGACGCTGTAGACCCCCTCGACATAGCGGTCGATGCTGGTGCTGATATCCTGCGCGGTGTAGCGCAGGGCCTCGGCCTCGGCCTGCTGCTGGGTGCGCACGGTGGCCCCGAACAGGAGGGTGATGGCAATCAGCATCGGCACAAAACAGCCCGCCAGCGCCAGCAGCATCCGGGTGCGCAGGCTGAGCCCTTTTTGCTTCATTCTCCACTCCCCCGCACGGCGCGGTAGTCTGCCGGGCTGACGCCGTAGAATTTTTTGAACACCCGGATAAACCCGGAGGCATCCGCATAGCCGCACTGTTCGGCGATCTCATACACCCGGCAGTCCGGGTCCAGGAGCAGCTCGGCGGCGTGGCGCATCCGCTTTTCGGTGAGATAATCGCTGAAATTGCACTCCAGCTCGTTTTTGAAGACCCGCGAGACATAGGCGGGGGTTTTGTGCACGTGGGAGGCCACCTCCTCGAGCGAGATGGTGTTGGAGCAATAGCGCTCGTCCACATACTCCCGCACCCGCAGGGCCACACTGCCCGCCGCGTGGCCCTGGCTGCGCCGCCCGGCCAGCGCCTGCTGATAGCCGAACAGGATGGCCAGCACGAAGCAGCGCTTGCTGGGCAGGGTGTCGCACTGGTAGATATCGGTGTAATTGGCCCCGAGGCTGCGCATCACGTCGGCCATGAACACCCCGTACCGCAGCCCCCAGAGCGAGACGTGGAAGAGCAGCGAGAGGCAGAGCCGGTCGGCATAGAGATACTCCCGCACCGGCGCGCCGAAGGTGGCGAAGACCCGGTCCAGCTCGCTGCGCAGAGCGTCATAGTCCTGCCCGAGCAGCGCCTTTTCGATGCAGTCGGTGTCGAAATAGGCGAGGGACTCGGGCCGGTCCTGCCCCAGCTGGCGGAAGTGGTAGAT
>DKVN01000039.1:5065-29201 GCA_002491225.1 Faecalibacterium sp. UBA7177 | reverse complement strand
AGCAGGTCGTTCAGCTCCTCCACCGTCAGGGCCGAAAGCTGGGCGAACAGGGGCTCGGTTTCGGCGTCTTGCGCGCTGGCATCGGCTGTGCGCAGCGCGAGCACCCGCTCCACCAGCGCCGCCTTGCCCGAGGAGATGGCGGCCGCCTGCTGTGCGCCGGGGTCCCCGGCGGCCTGCTGCGACCCGTGATGGTGACGGCTGCTCCCGGCCTGCCCGGTCAGGGTCTGGCTGAGCAGGGTGACGCTCGGGGCCTGGGCCTCCAGCATCCCGCCGATCGCGCTGCGCAGCTCCTCCTCCATCCGCAGGGCCCGCTGCTCGTTGCCGTCCTCCACCGAGACCAGGATCGCGCTGGACAGCCCGTCCAGATACCCGTGCTGGATCAGCGCCCCCACAATGGCGTTGGCCGCCACGGTGAGCTTTGCGCCCTCAAGGTCCCGGCCCTCGTTCATCCCCTCCAGCACCAGCCGGGCCTCCTCGTTGATGGGGGTGCAGGAGAGCACCTCCTCCTGCCGGTTGACCCGCAGCTCGATGCTGGGGTTTACGTCGATCGAGACCACGCTGGCCACAGCGTTGGTGCGTTGATACAAGAGCCCGGCCCCGGTGCCCAGCAGCACAAGGGCGAGGCAGGCGGCGATCAGCGCCCGCCAGAGGGCGGGCCGGTTGGTGTTGGTCGTCGTCATAGGGATCCCCTTTCCGTCCTGTTCCCGGCAGCGGGAGAGGACCTCGTCAAGGTCATGCGGCGCGGCC
Organism: Faecalibacterium sp. UBA7177; assembly: GCA_002491225.1. Lineage (GTDB taxonomy): Bacteria > Bacillota > Clostridia > Oscillospirales > Ruminococcaceae > UBA7177. Next base: position 28,454 of record DKVN01000039.1, on the reverse strand, counting down.
CGGTCCACAGCCCGGGTCAGGCGGGCCTCCAATTGCCGATTGTTCATGCGCGCTCCTCCCCTTTCAGCCGGTTCTTTAACTTTCGCAGTCCTCGTTGGTATTTGGACAGGATGGTGGAGAGCGGCCGTTCCAGCAGCGCCGCGATCTCCCGGTGCCTGAGGCCGGACACCGCGTGCAGCAGGATCACCTGCCGCTCCTCCTCGTCGAGGGTGTGCAGCGCCTCGCGCAGCACCAGCGCATCCTCCGCAGCCCCGGCGCTCTCATCGCCGGGCAGCGCGGCCCATTCCTCCCCGGTCAGGGTCTGCTGCCGCCCGGCCCCGCGCAGGGACATCCGGGCGAGGTTGCGGGTGATGGTCAACATCCAGGCCATCGGGCTGCCCGTGCTGCGGTAGCGCGGGGCGCTCTCCCAGATCCGCACAAAGGCGTCCTGGCAAAGGTCCTGCGCGGCGTGATGGTCGCGCAGCATGCCCAGCGCGGCGGCGTACACCGCCCCGCGGGCGGCCTCGTACAGCCCGGCAAACGCCTCGCGGTCGCCCTGCCCGGCCGCCAGCAGCAGCCGGTCCAGCGCCTCGCGGTCCGCCCGCGGGCCCGCGCCGGGGCGGTCCGTGATGCCCGTCCGCGCGCCCGCCTCAGGGCTGCCCGCCCCGATGCGGCCCTCTTCGATTTTAATGATCCGTTCCGACATGGCCATGTCTCCTTCGTGGGGCTGCCCCCAGGCGGGGCTTGATGCGGTCTGCTCCACTCCTGTCAACAAAGGAATGCAGCAGGGGGCCGTTTTATCGCACCGGCCCAAAAAATTTTTTGCCCGGCTGTGACCCGCCCCCCTGCGGGCCGCGATAACGCGATAAAAAATGAGACAGACCGACCCGTTCCGGAGCAGCCTGTCTCATTTTCTACATCATTGCGTTTCCTTACACGTTCGGCTTAAAGATGACGTGCCGCGGGCAGACCTCCATGCAGGTGCCGCAGCCGGTGCACTTGTCGTAGTCGATGCGGGCCACGAAGTTGGTCACCTTGATGGCCCCTTCGGGGCAGTTCTTCTCGCACTTCATGCAGCCGATGCAGCCCACGTTGCACTCCTTGTTGGTGAACATGCCCTTCTCGTGGTTGGCGCACATGACCACCGGCTTGACCTCCGAGTTGTGCAGCCAGATCACCTTCTGCGGGCAGGCCTCCTTGCAGGCGCCGCAGCCGGTGCACTTGGACTGATCCACCTTGGCCACCCCGTTCTCGATGTGGATGGCGCCGAACTTGCAGGCGTTGACACAGTCGCCAAAGCCGAGGCAGCCGTAGGGGCAGAGCTTGGGGCCGCCGTGCAGGGTCTTGGCCGCGGCGCAGCTCCTGATGCCCTGATACTCGTACTTGATCTTGCAGACGCCCTCGGCCCCGAGGCAGCCGACCACGGCCCGCACCGGCACCGAGTCGCCGGCCTCCACGCCCATCAGGCCCGCGATGGCGGCGGCGCAGGCCGCGCCGCCCACCGCGCACTTGTTCACCGGCGCGCCGTTTTCCACCACGGCCTTGGCATAGTCGGCACAGCCGGCGTAGCCGCAGCCGCCGCAGTTGGCGCCCGGCAGGCACTCTGTCACCTGGCCGATCCGGGGGTCCTCATACACGCTCATGAATTTGGCGGCCAGCACCAGGATCACCGCGCCCACGAGGCCCACGACCGTTACCAGAATGATCGCAATCGCAATACTCATCCTTTTGCCTCCTTACACGGTCCCAAAGATGTTTTCGATGATGCCGCCAAAGCCCATGAAGGACAGGCTGGTGATGGCGGCGGCCACCAGGGTGATGGGCAGCCCCTCAAAGCACTTCGGGGGGTTGGCCTCCTCCACCCGCTTGCGCACGCCGCTGAACAGCACCATGGCCAGCATGAAGCCGAAGCCCGCGCCCGCGGCGCAGACGATGCTCTCGATGAAGTTGTAGCCGTTGTCGATGTTGAGGATGGTCACGCCCAGCACCGCGCAGTTGGTGGTGATCAGGGGCAGGTAGACGCCCAGGCTGCTGTAGAGCGGGGGCATATACTTTTTGAGGATGATCTCGACCAGCTGCACCAGCACCGCAATCACCAGAATAAACACGATGGTCTGCAGGTAGCCCAGGCCGTTGGCATCCAGCAGCTGCTGCAGCGGCCAGGTGACGCTGGTGGCCAGCACCATGACAAAGACCACCGCGCAGCTCATGCCAAAGGCGGAGTCCAGCTTTTTCGAGACGCCGAGGAAGGGGCAGATGCCCAAAAACTTCACCAGCACGTAGTTGTTCACCAAGATCATGCTGAAGAAGATGGATGCAAGTTTGACAGCCATTATGCCTGCGCTCCTTTCTTTGCACGTTTGGTTTCAAACCAGACCACCAGCGCCATCAGGCAGCCAAAGGTGAAAAAGCCGCCGGGCGCGCTGGTCATGATGGTGAGGCGGTCGACGCTCTCGGGGATGATGGTGATGCCCATCCAGCTGCCGTTGCCGATCAGCTCGCGCACCGACGCCATCAAAATCAGCGCCAGGGTAAAGCCGATGCCCATGCCCACGCCGTCCAGCGCCGAGGCCAGCACGGTGTTTTTGCAGGCGAACATCTCGGCGCGGCCGAGGATGATGCAGTTGACCACGATCAGCGGCAGATAGACGCCCAGCGCGGTGTCCAGCGCGGGGGCGTAAGCCTTGACCACCATCTGCACCACCGTCACAAAGGTGGCGATGATGGTGATGTAGCAGGGCAGATGCACCTTATCGGGAATGACCTTGCGCAGGGCCGAAATGACGATGTTGGAGCAGATCAGCACCACGGTGGCGGCCACCCCCATGCCGATCGCGTTGGAGACGGCGGTGGTCACGGCCAGGGTGGGGCAGGTGCCCAGCACCAGGCGCAGCACCGGGTTCTCCTTGATGATGCCGTTGGTCAGCACCGCGCCAAGGTTTTGCTTGTTTTCCGCCATTTATGCCACCTCCTTGAGTTCTTCATAGCAGGCCAGCGCGCTGTTTACCGCGCTCAGCACCGCCTTGGTCGAGATGGTCGCGCCCGAGATGCCGTCCACCCCGTTTTCGCCCTTGGCGACGCTGCCGCTCTGGCCGGCGAGGCTGGCCGCAAAGTCGATGCCGGCCTGGTTGCCGTCCCACAGCTTCATCCCGAAGCCGGCGGACTCACTGTTCTGCATAAACTGCACGCTCACGATGGTGCCGTCCGGGTCGATGCCCACAACCACCGGCACCTCGCCGCCGTAGCCGCGGCCCACCGCGCGCACCGCGTAGCCCGCGCCGTTGTCGGCCGCCGCGGCCGAGGAGATGCCCTCGGTGGTGATCTTGTCGGTCAGGTCGGTAAAGCTGTCCGCCTCGGGCAGCACGGCCTTGTAGGCCGCGTTGGTGGCCTCCTTCTCAGCCGCTGCGATGATGGGGGCGGTGGCGTTGTTGGTCACGGCCAGCAGGGTGCTGGTGATCAGGCAGATCACCACAAGCACCACAATGGGCTTCGCAATGGTCTCCCAGGTAGCTTTGTTCATTGTTTGGCACCCTCCTTCGGCGGCTTGGTATAGCCCAAGGGGACCTGACGGGTCAGGTCGTTGATATAGGGCACAAAGAGGTTCATCAGCAGGATGGCAAACGAGACGCCCTCGGCCATGTTGCCCCAGAACCGGATGGCGCAGGTGATGACGCCCAGCCCGATGCCGAAGACGAGCCTGCCCTTGAGGGTGAAGGGGCTGGTGACATAGTCGGTGGCCATGAACACCGCGCCGAACAAAAGCCCGCCGCTGAGGATCTGGGCCAGCACCGGCTGCCCGCAGAGCAGGCTCATCACCGCCACGGTGCCCACATAGGCCACCGGGATGGCGCAGCTGATGGTCTTGGTGGCCACCAGCCAGACAAACCCGGCCAGGATGGCGGCGCTGCAGGTCTCGCCCAAAACGCCCCCGTGGATGCCGAGGAAGAGCTGGCTCAGGGGCAGGTTCTCAAGGTTGCCGGTGCCCAGCGGGGTCGCGCCGGTCAGCGCGTCCACCGCCGCGGCGGGGTAGACCCAATCGGTCATCCGGGCGCTGAAGCCGAGGAAGAGCACGATGCGGCCCACCAGCGCGGGGTTGGCGAAGTTGGCGCCCAGCCCGCCGAACAGCTGCTTGACCAGCACGATGGCCACGAACGCGCCCACCAGCGGGATCCAGATGGTCTGGGGCTTGGCCATGCTCACCGGCAGGTTCAGCGCCAGGATGATGCCGGTGACCACCGCGGAGAGATCCCCCACCGGGTTGGGCTTTTTCATCAGGGTGCAGTATAAGTACTCAAACACCACACAGGCGGCGGTGGTCACCGCCACCAGCACCAGCGCCTGCCAGCCAAAGATGATGGCGCTGGCGATGATGCAGGGCAGCAGCGAGATCACTACGTTGCCCATCAGCCTGCGGGTGGTGACCGTGTCGGTGATATGGGGAGACGCAGTAACGATCAGACGGTTTTCCATTACTTTTTCCCTCCCGTTCTCTGGAATGCCTTGGCCAGGCTCATGGTCTGGGTCACCGGGCGCTTGGCCGGGCAGACAAAGCTGCAGGTGCCGCACAAAACGCACAGCCCGAGGTTGAGCTTGTTCAGCTCGTCGATGTCGCGCCGGTTAAAGGCGGCCGCGATCTGCACCGGGGCCAGGCCCATCGGGCAGCCGTTGATGCAGCGCCCGCAGCGGATGCAGGGGCCGGGCTCGGGCAGGTTCGCCTTTTCCTTGCTGAAGAGCAGCAGGCCGTTGTTCTGCTTGAGCAGCGGGAAGGTGAGATCCGCCATCGCGGTGCCCATCATTGGGCCGCCGCACAGCACCTTGCCGAGGGTGACCCCCTCCTTGATGCCGCCCGCAAAGGCGATGATCTCCTCTAAGGGTGTGCCGATCAGCACCTCAAGGTTCTGGGGTTTGGCGGCGGCGTCGCCGTCCACCGTCACCCGCTTGGAGAGCAGCGGCATGCCGGTTTTGAGGTACTTGGCAATGGTCGAGACGCTGGTCACGTTCATCACAATGACCCCCGCGTCGGCGGGCAGGCCGGGGCGGGGCTTGTCGCCGTAGACCATCTCGGGCACCTCGCGGCCGGTGGTGCTCTCGATCAGGGTCTTTTCCGCGCCCTGCGGGTAGCGGCTGGGCAGCGGCTTGACCGAGACCCCCTTGACCCCCTGGCAGAGGCTGGCCATCAGATCGATGCACTCGGGCTTGTTGCGCTCGATGCCGATGATGCAGGTGGGGATTTCGAGGTACTTCATCACCGCCTCGATACCGCTCATCACCGAGTCGCTGCACTCCAAAAACTCGCGGGTGTCCGGGGTGAGGTAGGGCTCGCACTCGGCCCCGTTGATGACAAGGGTGTCCACCCTGGTGGCCGGGCTCAGTTTGACCGCCGCGGGGAAGCCCGCGCCGCCCAGACCGACCAGGCCGCACTCCTGCACGGCCTTGATAAAGCTGGCCTTGTCGGTGACCACCGGCGGCTGGATGGCCGGGTCGGGCGTCTGGGCGCCGTCCGGGGTGATGACCACCGCCGGCACCCGGATGCCGGTGGGATAGGTCACCGTGTCGATGGCCGACACCGTGCCGGACACGCCGGAATAGATGTTGGCACTGACGAACCCGCCGGCCTGCCCGACCAGGGTGCCCACGTAGACCGTGTCGCCCTTTTTGACCACGGGAAGGCAGGGTGCGCCAATGTGCTGCGACATGGGAAGGACGAGCTTGGACGGCACCGGCATGGTCACCGTAGCCATGCCCGCCGTTGCCTTCTCATGGGGTACGCTGGCGCCAAGGGCCGAGCGTTTCAGCTTCTTGAACATGGATTGAACGATCCCCCATTTCGATAAACTTTGGGCCGCGGCGCGCTGAGCGAAAAACGCAAATCAGGGCAGCACAAACAAACCCACGCGCACGGCGCGGCCCAATACAAACTATATTCTATAACATTTGCCTATACACAGTCAACCTTACAAAGACGGAAAAACCTGCATTTTGACAAAAAAAGAGGCGCTCCGGGCCGGGAAATTGTGAAATTATTGACAAATAGGGAGCGAACAGGGGAAGGGCGCAAAGAGACAGATGATGCGGATGGAAGGATACCAGCCAGATCCGTTTGCACCGGGCGGGCAGGTGTGGTATACTGTAACAAAGGCCGCCGGGGCGCGCTGGGAAAGCGCACCGCCTCCGGCAGCCGCCTTGTGCTGAGAACCGAAAGGAAGGGTGATCGTATGAAACTGCTCGTAAAGCTCTTGGCGGTGATCGCCGCCCTGGCCGCGGCGGCCGTCGCCATCGCGCTGCTGCTGGAAAAGGAGCAGCGCCCGGAATATATCTCGATCTACGATCAGGACGAGGACGAGACCCCGTTCTGAGCCCCACACGGCCTGCGAGGCGCACCGCTTCGCAGGCTTTTCGGACCCTGTGGGATCTCACTGCGCCGCCGCCAGGGCAGCTGCGGATAAGGGGTAAGCGCGGATGGAACTGACGATCGGCTCGGGGCAGGCGTATGACAAGCTGTGCCTGGGCAAAATGACCCCGCGGATGGCCGCCGAATACCTGAACAGCGGCGAGCTGCGCCTGCGCAGCTTTGCCGAGACCCTCTCTGCCCTCTACCCCCACCCCGACCTGCGCGCCCGGCTGGCCAGCGCCCTGCTGGCCGCCGAGCCGGACGCGAACCCCGGCTCGGTGGACCGGCGGGTGCGCAACTGGCTGGGCGGGCGCAGCTGCCCGCAGGGCCGGGAGGAGCTGTTCTGCATCGCCTTTGGGCTGGGGCTGGGCGAGGCCGGGGCCGACCGGCTGCTCGGCTTCTGCACCGGGTACGGCATCCATTACCGCGAGTGCCGGGACCTTGTGTATGCCTGGTTTTTGCGGGCCGGGCGCAGCTACGCCGAGGCGCGGGCCTTTTACGAGGCGCTGCTCCTGCCGCCCGGCCCGCCGGACGGCCCGGAAAGGCAGGACGGCCCGATGACCCGCGAGCTGCAGACCGGCTTTGCCCGGGTGCAGACCGAGCAGGAGCTGCGCGGCTACTGCATCGCCCATCAGGCCGATTTTGGCGCGATGCACGCCCGCGCCTATGTCTACTTTCAAAAGTATCTCGACCAGCTGATCCACCCCGCGCCGGCCTGGGGCGGGGCGGGGGAGCCGGATTACTCGGTGGAGTCGGTGATGCGGCTTTACCTCTCGCTCATCCCGTCCAGCCGCAGCCGGCAGGGCTATTCGGTCACCCAAAAGCTCATCAAGCGGGACTGGCCCAACGCCACCACCCTCAAGAACATCCGGCTGCGCAAGGAGGATGTCTCCCGCAAGCTGCTGCTGCTGTTGTATGTGGTAACCGAGAACGTGCTGGACGGCGAGTACAACGAGCTGGACGAGGAGTATATCACCCCCCGGCAGCGGCTGGAGGACCACTGGTGGACCCTCGACGCCATCCTGGCCGACTGCGGGATGCCCCCGCTCGACCCGCGCAACGCGTCGGACTGGCTGGTGCTCTACGCCCTGATGGCCGAGGATGAGCCGATGAGCGGCCGGATGGAGCAGGTGATCGGCTACCTGTTTGCGGACGGTGCGCAGCCCCCGCCCGAGCCCCCCGCCGGGGTGCGGTAACGGAACCGGGCACCCAAAAAGGAACAGGAATCAAAACAAGAGCAAAGCAAAAAAGAGGGGCGCGCCGCGCAAAACCGGCGCGCCCCTCTTTTGGTACTGTCTGGCCGCAAAAGCGGCAAAGGCCCGCGGCCCGGCGCTCTGCCGGGCCGGGCTTTGGCCGGACCGCACACAGCCGGGCGGCGCACGGTCAGGCGGCGCACGGTCAGGCGGCGCTTCGGCCGGGCCGCCCTCAGCCCAGCAGCGCGTCGGGCACCCCGGTGATCTGCCCGCCCTCTTCGGCGCGCAGCCGGCCGCCCTCGGCCAGAACCTCGCCGCGGTTTTCCAGCCGGCCCGAGACCGGGTTGGGCTCGGTGCCCGCATTGCCGTAAAGGGTCAGCCGGCCCTCGTTTGCAAAACTCCCGGCAAACTGCACGCAGTCGCTTGCCTCGAACCGGCCGTAGTTTTCCACCGTCCCCTCCAGAACCTGCCGCTGCCAGCTCCAGCCGGTCAGGAGGACCTCGCCCCGGTTGATGAGGCTGCTGCCTGCGTCCAGGATGAAATCGCTGTTTCCAACCAAAAACTCACCCTGCGGGGCAAGCTCCAGCCGGGTGCTTTCCAGCACAAGCTCGCCGCCCACCCGCAGCACGCCGCCGTCCCCGGCCGAGACGCTGCCCTGCCGCAGGCTGCCCCAGCCCAGCCAGAGCAGATGCCCGCCGTTCAGCTGCACCGAGATGCCCTCACGCTGCACACCGGCCCGCAGGCAGGCAAAGCCCTGCGGCTCCACGGTCAGGCCCGCGGCCTCGAGCGGCTGGCCAAGATAGGCGACGCCGCCCTCCAGCACCAGGCCGCCGGATACCGCAAGCGGGCAGTCGGCATAGAGCAGCGCGTTTTCGCCCGCGAGGGTCAGCCCGCCGTTCACCGTGAGGCCGGCCGTGTAGGGGATCAGCAGCGGCTTTTCCACCGTCAGCGGGCCGTCGAAGGTGATCTGCGCGCCGTCGGGCAGATACACCCGCTCACAGCCCTCGTCGGCGAGGGCGTCGGCAAGCTCCTCGGCGGTGGCTGCGTGCCGGGCATTGGTCTGCGAGGGGTCGTCGGTCCAGCTGAAGCAGACCTGCCTCCCGCCGTACCGGGTAAAGCCCTCGGGCAGCTCGAGGCTGGACTGCCGCGCATAGAGCAGCAGCCCGACGTTCTGGCTCTCCGCGCCCTCCACGATCAGGCTTGCGCCGGGCAGGTCGCTGCGCAGCAGCCCCGTGTTGATCAGCTGCCCGCCCTCGGCGCGCAGCGCGCCGCAGTTGCGCAGTTCGCCGCTGTCGTTCTGCAGCAGGGCGTCCCGCCCCACCGTGATGCTGCCGGTGTTGGTGCAGTAAATGCCGTGGGCCAGCCGCATCTCGGCCCTGCCCGACGCGCCGCCCTGCACCGTGACCTCGCCCTCGTTCAAAAAAGCGTTGCAGGCGATGTCCATAAAGAGGTGATCCACCCCCTCAAAGATCCAGGCCGGCAGGGCCGTGCCCTCCGGGCTGCCGTGCAGAATTTCGCCCGCGTTGTACAGCACAAAGCCGGGCAGCACCTGGCACTGCAGCACGTTCCACTGCCCATAGTTGAGCAGCGCCCCCTGGCTTGAGAGGTGGAAGGCCCCCTCCAGCAGCCCGTAGTTGAGCAGGAGGCTGGGAGAGGAGCCTTCGCCCCTGCTCCAGACATCGGCCACCACGCCGCCGCGCAGGGTGCCGCGGTTGACCAGGATGGCCCCGTCCACACACCAGCTGGCCCGCCCTTCCATGGTCACGGTGACCCCTTCGGGGATCAGCACCGGCACCTGGTGGCCGCTGCCCTCGGACAGGGTGAGATCGGCCGCGATCACGACCGGCTGCTCCTGCTCCACGGCCTCGTTCCACTCTTCCATGGTGCGCACCTGCCGCGCGCCGGCAAACAGGGCGTCCTCGTCCAGCACGAGGTACTGTGCGCTGCGGGTGTGGGCCTCGGCCCAGTCCACGCCCAGCAGCTCGACCCTGCCGCCCTGTTCGATGGCAAGGTCCTCCTCCCGCGCCAGCCAGAGGATCCCGCCGCCGTCCATCCGGCCCGCGGCCGCGACCTCGATGCCGCCGCCGCTGACCGTGCGCACAAGGCTCTCGGCCGAGAGCTGCCCCTCAACGCGCACCGCGCCCGCGCCGGTCAGGGTCACTGCCCGCGCCAGGTTGAGGCTGGCTCCCTCCTCGATCCGCAGCGGCTTTGTCAGGGTCAGCGGCTCCTCCACCGAGAAGGCGAAGCCGCCCGGGATCCTCACCGCCGGGACGCTGTCGTCGGCCAGCAGCTCCAGCAGAACCGCCGGGTCGGGGGTTTGCAGGGCCACCGCGCTGTTCCAATTCACCTCATCCGCAGCATCATCGCCGCCCTCAGCGGCGCTAAAGGCGCTTACGGGAGCTGCGGAGGAGGGCGCGGGGGCCGCGGGCTGCCGGTTCAGTGCATAGCCCAGCACTCCGGCCGCCAGTACCAGCGCCGCCGCGCCGCCGATGGCCAGCGGCAGGTGCCCGCGCAGCCATTGCGCCGCGGCGGGCCGGGCCGGGGGTTCCTGCGTTTTCGTTTCCTGCTTCGGGTTTGGTTTTGGGCTGCCGGTGCGGGCCGGTTCCGGGTCATCCGTGCGGGCCGGTTCCGGGCTGCCGTCGGCCTCCGGGGCCGGAGGCTCCGCGCCTTTTGGGGAAGCGGAGGCGGCGGAGTCAGCGGGCCAGTCCTCCCCCTCATAGAGGGCGGCGTGCAGCTCCTCCACCGTCTGAAACCGGCGGCGGGGGCGCACCTCCATGCCGTGCAGCAGCGCGCGCTCCTGCCGCTCGGTCAGCTCCACCCCCAGCTTGCGGGGCAGCACCAGCTCGTCCTCCACCAGCCGGTCCATCGACTGGGGCGGCTTGCGGCCGGTCAGGCAGTAGTAGATGGTGGCCGAGAGGGCGTAGACGTCGCTCCAGGGGCCCTGGCCCTTGTTCTGGTACTGCTCCACCGGCGCGTAGCCGTGCTTGAGCGCGATGGTCATGGTGGCCTCGCCGCCCGCGTCCTCCCGGGCGCAGCCAAAATCCAGCAGCCGCACCTCGCCGTGCTCGAGCATCAGGTTTTCGGGGCTGATGTCCCGGTGGATCAGCCCCAGCGCGTGCATCGCACCCAGGGCCGAAAACAGCGGCTCGATGCAATGCAGCAGCTCGCCCGCCGGGATCCGCCCGCCCTTTTGGGCCACCAGATCCTTAAAGGTGGTGCCCTCCACATACTCCATCACGATGTAGGCGGTGTTGTTCTCCTCAAAAAAGTCCCGCACGCTCACGATCACCGGCTGCTTGTCCATCCGGGCCATCCGGCGGGCCTCCTGCAAAAAGCGCTCCTTGCCCGCCTCGTAGCCGCTGCCCGCCGCGCCCGCGTAGCTGGACACCGAGCAGGAGGCCGCGCTCACCCGGTTGGCGCGGTCGGTGGGGAAGTACTCCTTGATGGCCACCTTGAGCTCAAGGCGCAGATCGCACCCGAGGTAGGTGATGCCAAACCCGCCCTCGCCCAGCACCCGGCCGATGAGGTACCGCTCCCGCAGCACCGTGCCGGGCGGCAGGTGGTGGGGCGAGGGGGTGTAGGCGCCCGCGGTCAGCCCGCAGGCCGGGCAGGCCTCGCCCGGCTGCACCGGGTTCATGCAATAGGGACAATACTCTTTCTGCGCCATGCGCTCACCTCTTTGTGTGGTGGTGATGTTGCTTTGGGGCCCGGGTACAGCCGCGCTGCGCGGGCTTTCCCCAGCCGGGCCCGGCCGCCGGTTCAGCGCTCCATCTGCTCCCGCAGCCAGGCGACCGCCTGCTGCCAGAGGGCCAGCGCCCCGCGCCGGGCACAGGTCTCATATGGCTGGTAGGCTCTGCCGGTGTCGGCGGGGCCGGCTGTGCTGCCGGTCCCGGCGGGGCCGGGCAGGGTTTCCGTCCTTGCGGTGTCCGCCTGTGCCGTGCCCGCGCCGCCCGGCAGGGGGGCGGCCCAGGCCTCGGGAAACAGCTGCCGGGCAAACAGCTCCATGTTGGCCGGGCGCTGCTTGGGGTCGACGGTCAGCCCCCACAAAAGGGTCTGCTCCTGCCCGCTGGTCAGCCCCGCGCCCAGCGCGTTGGGGGGCGTCAGGTCCTCCCCCATCAGCCGGTCGGGCGCGGAGGGGGGCACCTTGCCGGTCAGGCAGTAGTAGAGGGTGGCGCACAGCGCGTAGACATCGGTCCAGGGGCCCTGGCCGCGGGTGCGGTACTGCTCCACCGGCGCAAAGCCCTGCTTGAGGGCCACGGTCATGGATTTGCCGTCCTCGATCGAGCGGGCGCAGCCAAAATCCATCAGCTTGATCGCGCCGCTCTTGAGCCACATCAGGTTGTCCGGGCTGATATCCCGGTGGATCACCCCCGCGGCGTGCAGCCGGGCGATGTCCCGCAAAAGCGGCTCCAGCCGGGGCAGCAGCTCCTCTGCCGGGATCCGGCCCCGGCTGTCCACCAGCCGGTAGAGCGGGGTGCCGTCCAGAAACTCCATCACCAGGTAGGCGGTGTTGTTCAGCTCCAGATAGTCCAGCCCCTGCACCACGGCGGGCATCCCCTCAAGGCTGGCCAGCATCCGGGCCTCCTGCAAAAAGGTGAACCGCCCGCCCTCAAACACCGCGTCCTGCCCGGGCAGCGGCAGCACCTGGCCGCCCTCGCCCCGCCGGGCGCACCGGGTGGGAAAATACTCCTTGACCGCGGTGCGCCGCCCGGTCTCCAGCTCCATCGCGATATAGGTTACCCCAAAGCCGCCCTGGCCGAGGTAGGCACCGATCTGGTAGCTGCCCCCGTTTGGGCCGCGCTGCAGCACGCTGCCCACCGGCAGCAGGTGCGCGGGGTTCTGCCACTGCACCTCGCCGCCGCAGTGGCCGCAGCGGGCCGAGGTGACCGGCCGCATGCAGTGCGGGCAAAATTCCATCTCAGTTCCCTCCCCGCACCGCGATCTCAAACAGCTCCTGCTGCGAGCCCAGCCAGAACCGGTCGCCCGGCTTGAGGAGGACCGGCTGCTGCGGGGTCAGCCGCTGGCCGCCGGCCAAAAAGGTGCCGTAGCTCGAGCCGAGGTCGGTCAGGCTCAGGCCATCGCCCGCGGGGGTCAGCACGCAGTGTGCGCCGCTGATGCCCTCGGTGCCGTCCGGGTAGACAAGGTCGCTGCGGGCGGGGTCCCGCCCGATGCGCAGCGGGCCGCTGACCGAAAAGCGCCGCCCCGCAAAGACGCCCGAAACCCCCTGCAGCCGCAGCCCGCCGTCCGCCGCGGCCCCGGCGGCCTTCCCTGCGCTTTTGGCGGGCTTTGCGCCCTTGCCCGGCGCTGCGCCCTTGCCGCGCAGCGCGGCGGGCAGGCCGTTTTTCTTCACCCACACAAACCCGGCCGCACCGGCCGCGGCCAGCAGCACAAGCGCCAGCACCACCGGCCAGGCCGCGCCGCGTTTGGCGAGGGTATAGGGCAGCTTGAGCTCGTCCAGCTTGTCGATCACATACTGGACCCTGACAGAATAATAACTCTCCACGTCGCCGGTGGCAAGGTTGCGGCCCAAACCGTAGGTGTTGATGCCCACCACGGCCCCCTTTGCGTCGAGCAGCGGCCCGCCCGAGTTGCCGTGGTTGATGGTGGCGTTGTGGTGGATGACCCGGGTGCTGCCCAGGGTGGCCGAGGTGGTAAAGCGGGAGACGATGCCGCTGGTGAGGGTCACGTCCTCCACCCCCGCCACCCAGCGCTCGCCCCAGAAGCCGACCTCGGATTCATCCGAGCTGCCGGGATAGCCCAGCGCGTAGACCTCGTCCCCCACCTTGAGGGTGTCCTCGTCGGCCAGCAGCGGCAGGGCCACCCGGCCCTCGGGCTTTTCCACCGCCTGGATGATCGCCATGTCCGGGTACTCGCCCTGCGGGGCGTAGAGCACCTCGCAGGGGATGGCCTGGCTGGTGTCGAACTCGCGGGTGGCGGCGTTCCAGGCGTTGCTGGTTTTCAAAATCCAGACATTGACAGCCGGCACCGTGAGGCTCTGCACCGCGTCGTCGCTGGAATTGGTGAGGTTGCCCTCGGCGTCCAGCAGGTAGGTGATGCTCACGACATGGTCGTTGGTCACAAAGATGTCGGTGGGCTTGCCGGCCTCGCCCACCCCAAAGGCGCTGCCGAGGTAGTAATCCTCAAACGGGCCCATGACCACCACCCGGACCACGCCGCTGCGGCTGTCGGCCGCGATGGCGCCGCCCTTGGCCAGGGCGGCGGGGGTCAGCAGGGCCAGAAGCAGCGCCAGCGCCGCCAGCACAAGGGCCAGCGCGGCAACCCGGGCGGATGCGCGGATCGTTTTCATGATCGTCCTCCTTCTATCGCGATATCGCAGCAAAAGCCGTGCCAGAAGCCGTGTTTCATACAATGCGCAATGCGGCCGCCCGCGCTCTGCGCCGTGTGCTCAGAGGCGGCCGTCCGCCCAGACGGCGGCGGCGGTGTTGTTGTCGTTGCCCTGCGGCGCGCGCGCCTGCAGCCGGGCGCGCATGGCCGTCAGCCAGGCCTCGGGGCTCTCGGCGGCCGCGAGGTCGGCCTCCATCTCCGGCTCCAGCACATACTCCCAAAAGCCGTCGCTGCAGAGCAAAAAGGCGTGCCGCCCCGGGCCCAGCGGCTGCTCAAGGGTCTCCACCGGGAGCTCCTCATCCTGCCCCAGCGCCCGCAGCACCCGGCTGCGGTCCTCGTGCATCCGGATCTGGTCGGGGGTGATCTCGCCCAGCATCACCCCCAGCTGGGCCACGCTGTGGTCGCGGGTCTGAAAAATCAGCTTCCCATCCACAAAGTGGTAGAGCCGGGAGTCGCCCGCGTGGGCCCAGACCGCGCGGCCCGGCGCGAGCAGCAGGGCCACGATGGTGGTTTTCATGGCGCACTGCGGGGTTTGCAGGGCCAGCACCCGCAGGTTGGCCGCGCGGATCAGCCCGGCCAGCGCCCCGGCCCCGATCCCGCCGTCCCATCCGCCGCAGACCGCCTCGGCCGCGGCGGCCGAGGCCAGCTGCCCGCCGCCGTGCCCGCCCAGGCCGTCCGCCACCAGCAGGCAGAGCCGCCCGTCCGGCCGCTCGGCCCAGCGCACGGCGTCCTCGTTTTCGGCCCGCCCGCCGGGGTCTGTATAGCTTGCCACCCTGAACATCGGTTGCCCCCTTTTCGCGGCGGTTCGGCCAAAAACCAAACGCCGCAGCTGTTGCCTGTGCAGCCGCATCCGGCATACCGCGCCCCGTTTTCAGGCGCAGTGCAGGATCACGGCGGTGTAGTTGTCCTGGTTTGCGTAGGCCTTGGCCGCAATGGCCGCGCGCAGCGCCCCGGCGGCGTCCGGGGCCGAGAGCGCCGCGGTCAGCTCCGGCTCGCTCAGGGCGTTGTACACCCCGTCGCTCATCAAAATCAGCCGGTCGCCGCTGCGCACCGTCAGCGGCTGGGCGGGCAGGTCCAGAAGCGGCAGCCTGCCCATGCCCAAAAAGCTGGTCAACCCGCCGCCGCCCGGCAGCGCTTCGGCCTCGGCCAGCCCGCCCTCACCGTTGACCGCCCGCAAAATCAGCTCGTTGCGGTAGAGATGCTCCCGGTTCAGCTGCAGCAGCGCGCCGTCCCGCAAGAGGCAGATGCGGCTGTCCCCCACCGAGAGGTAATAAAACATCCCGTCCCGCAGCAGCCCGGCCGCAAGGGTGCAGCCGCTGCGGCGCAGCCCCTCGGGGCCGAGCAGCGCGTTCACCGCGCGGTTGGCCGCGGCAAGCAGGGTGGGCAGCAGCTGCTCCGGCGCGGGCTGCGCGGCGGCGTACAGCCCCTCCATAAAGGCGGACACCGCCGCCTGGCTCACCCGGTCCCCGTCCGCAAGGCCGCCCATCCCGTCCGCCACCACCGCGAGCAGCCCGTGGGTGGGCAGCAGCTCCTCGGGCGAGACCGAAAAGCTGTCCTGCTGGCTGGCGCGCGCGCCCTGCTCGTGCAGCTTTTGCACCGTGACAGCGCCGGGCCGGGGTGTTTGCGCCTGCTTCTCCTGCCTTTTGCGCCGGGCGCGGCGGATGCCCAGGGCCGCCGCGGCCGCCAGCGCCGAGAGGGCCAGCCCGGCCAGCACCCCGATGCCCAGCCAGCCCCAGGCGGGCCGGGTGCCGGGGCCGGCGGGCGGCGGGTCCGGCTGAAGAGTGCCGGGGCCGGCGGAGGGCAGGGCGTCCGGCTGCGGCGCGGTGGGAGCTGTGGAGGGCAGCGCGTCCGGGGCCGGGGAGGGTGCCGCGGTGGGCAGGGCGGCGGACGGCGCGGTGGGCAGCGCGTCCGGCGGCGGTGCGCTGGGGCCCTGCGAAAAGAGCGACGGCCTATTCATGGGCCGCCTGCCCTTCCTCCCAGCTGAACTGCGGCCCGCACAGCGCCACAAAGATCAGCTGGGTCGCGCCGATCGAGATGCGGTCGTAGTTCTTGATCTCCACCGCGTTGAGCACGGTTTTGCCGTTGACCTTGATGAGGTTGCGCCCGCTGGCGGGGCCGACAAAATAGGTCCGCTCGCCGCTGTCAAAGGCGACCATCGCGTGGCTCTGGCGGGAGATCTGGTCATCCCCCCGGATGCAGATGTCGCCGGTTTCCCGGCCGATGTAGTTGTACCCGGCGTGAATGCGGTAGTCGGTGCCGCGGTTTGTGCCCTCCACGCAGACCAGCCAGCCCACCACCGGGTCGGCCCCGCCGGGCGTCTGCCCGCCGATCGTCGTCTCGACGCTGAACGGGTCGATCCTGCCGCTGGCGGGGCTTGGGGGCACGGTGGGCGAAAAGGAGGGGGAGGACGGGCCGCCGGGGAGCTCGGTGGGGGAAAAGGCCGCCGGGCCGCTGCCGGGCCGCTCAGTCGCGTTGTACCCCCCGGCCGCGCCGCAGTAGGGGCAGCTTGTGTGCTTTGCGGCGTCGTAATGGTGCCCGTTGGGGCAGGTCGCCATGCTTGTCTTGATCTCCATACAATGGGCCTCCTTGTGCAGCGCCCCCCTGGAGCCCGGCATCCGCCGCGGCGGGTTTGGGCGGGCCGCTGCATGGTTTGGGCAGCGCCGCACAGGGGGTGCGCGGGCCGTCCTTTGAAAAAGCGGCGTGGGCCGCAGTTCGGATGTCCTTATCATACCACCCGGCCCCGGCCGCGCCGTCCGGCCGGTTTCCAAAAAGCGGCAGGATCCGCCCGCCGCTAAAATCGCCGCTGAAACCGCCGCTGAAACCGCCGCAAATTGCGATAAGAAAAAGGCGCTGTCCGGGCCAGCCCCGGGCAGCGCCTTTGCAGGGAATCGGATGCGGTTACAGCTCCAGCTGCTGCAGCCGCCCCAACGCGAGGATATAAATTTTGAGCGCCTCGAACAGCGGGCCAATCTCGGCCCCCTCGTTGGCCCCGTGCATCGGGCCGGCAAACTCCGGCAGCACCGTGCCCTGCCGCTCGGGGCCAAAGCTCACCGCCAGCGGGAAGTGCCGCGCGTAGGTGCCGCCGCCCATCGTAAAGGGCTGGGCCTGCTCGCCGGTCACCTCGTTGTAGGTGTCGATCAGGGTGCGGATGGGGGCGGCGTCCGGCTCGATATAAAAGGGCACCGCGGCCGCCACCTGCTCGATGCTGGCGGCCCCCGCTGCGGCGGCGGTGAGGGCGGCGGTGATCGCCTCGCCGTTTGTGCTGGTGGGGTAGCGGCTGTCCACCGACTGGAACATCCGCCCGCCCTCCATCCGCATGGTGCCGCCGATGACGGTCAGGGGCGAAAAGCGCCCGTCGTCCGCCGCGATGCCGAGGGCGCTGCCGTCGGTGGCCGCGTGCAGCTTGTGCAGCAGGGTGAGGTAGGCCCGCTCGGCCTCGTTGCCGATGCCGTTGGCCAGCAGGTAATCGGCCACCAGCCCGATGGCGTTGACCGTGCCCTCGGGCATGGCCGCGTGGCCCGCCTTGCCGTGGCCGGATACCCGCACCGCGCCGTTCTCGGCGGCGAGGGTGATGCCGGGGGCCGCGGGCAGGGCAGCGAGGTCAGCGCGCACCAGGGCGCTGGCCTCGTCCGGCACCGCGTTGGGGGCGATGCCGCCGGTGAAATCGAGGATCGCCCCGCCGCAGGCCGGGCTGACCAGTTTTGCGGTATAATGGCCTTTTTCCCCGTTGCAAACCGGGAACTCGGCGTCCGGCGAAAAACAGAAGGCCGGGGCCGGGTAGTTTTTGAGGTAGTAGTCGACATCCGCCATGCCGGTCTCCTCGTTGGCCCCCAGCAGCGCCCGCACCCCGTAGCGCAGCGGGATCTTCTGCTCCTTCAAAAAGCGCAGGGCGTAGAGGCACAAAACGCTCGGGCCCTTGTCGTCCGCCACCCCGCGGCCGAGGATCCAGCCGTCCTTCTCGCGCATCACAAAGGGGTCGCCGTCCCAGCCATTGCCGGTGGGCACCACGTCCAGATGGGTGATGGTGGCGATGTATTTGTCCGGCTCGGCCCCCGGCAGCTCGGCCCAGCCGATCCTGCCCTCACAGTTGCGGGTGGCAAGGCCCAGCTCGCCCGCGATCTTGAGCGCCTCCTCCAGCGCCGCCTTCGGCCCCGGGCCAAAGGGCGCGCCGGGCTCGGGGGCGCCCTCAACGCTCGGCACCGCCACCAGGCGGCCGATGTCCCGCAGGATATTTTGTTTGTTCTGCTCGATAAACGCGTCGACCGCGTTTTCCCACTGCTGCATAGTACTCCGCCTTTCCGGGCGGCAGGGCCGCCCGCTCGTAAAAGTTGATGTGCATATTATAGCACCACGGCCGCTTTTTTGCTATACTAAAAGCGGCGATGGCCAAACGGGGGAGGGAAAAGAGGAAATGAACGGGGAGAAGAGGGCCGGGGCAAAGGGCGCGGGGCGCAAAAACCTGCTGTTTGCCGCGGCGGTGCTGGCGCTGGCGCTGGCGCTGCTGGCGCTGCGGGCGGCGCTGGCAGAGCCCGGCGCGGCGGCGGTGCTGACCATCGGCGAGGGCGAGGCCCAGACCGAGCGGGTGCTGCCGCTAAATGAGGACGCCCGGTTCAACATTGAGGCGGTGGGGTATACGATTCACCTTGAGGTGAAGGACAGGCGAATCCGCTTTGTGGATTCCCCCTGCCCGGACCACACCTGCGAGGGCTTCGGCTGGCTCTCCGAGGAGGGGGACTGGGCCGCCTGCCTGCCCGCCCGCGCCGCGCTGCGGGTGGAGGCGGGGGAGTGAGGCTATCACAACGCCATCCGCCCGCGCGGGCTGCGCGCTGCCCTCCGCGACCGTCTTTTTCCGCCCGGCGGCGCATACCCTGTTGGCAGGGGCGGAACGATCAATAAAAAACAGCGCGGCCCTGACCGCCCCGGTTCGCCGGGGCCCCAGGGCCGCGTTTCTCTGTGTTTTGGGAATACATCCGCCGCCCAAACGCCAAAACCGGGGGAGGGGAGCGCCGTATGGACACCGCGGGATGGTTCGCGCTGGCCGGGGGGGTCGGCCTGTTTTTGTACGGCCTGCAGCTGATGGCCGAGGGGCTGTCCGCCGCCGCGGCCGGGCCGCTGCGGGCGGTGCTGGCCCGGCTGGTGCGCAGCGTGCCGCGGGGCATTCTGGCGGGCGCGGTGCTCACCGGCCTCATCCAGAGCAGCGCGGCGGTCACCCTGCTCACCGTCAGCCTCGCCGGGGCGGGGCTGCTCCCGCTGGCCGGGGCGGCCGGGGTGGTGATGGGGGCCAACATCGGCACCACCGTCACCGCCCAGCTGCTGCGGTTTTCCGGTGCGGGCGGCGCGGCGCTGCCCGCGCTGCTGGCGCAGGGCTGCTGCCTCTTGGGGGCCGCCATCACCCTCTTTTGCCCCAAGGGGCCGCTGCATGCGGCGGGGCAGGCGGTGTTCGGGTTTGGCCTTTTATTCAGCGGCCTCGGCGGGGTGCGCAGCGCCGCCGCGCCCTTGGGGCAGAGCCCCGCCTTTTTGCGGCTGCTCTCGGGGCTGCGCCGTCCGCTGCCGGGGCTGGCGGCGGGGGCGCTCTCGAGCGTGCTGCTGCAGTCCTCCAGCGCGGCGGTGGGGCTTTTGCAGGCGCTGGCCTCCACCGGCGCGGTGCGCTGGGGGCTGGCCGTGCCGGTGGTGCTGGGGCAGAACATCGGGGCCTGCGCCACCCCGCTGCTGGCCGCCGGGGCGGGCGGCAGCCCGGCCGGGGTGCAGTGCGCCCGGTTCCACCTGCTCTTTAACCTGCTCGGGGGCGGGGCGTGCCTCGGCATGCTCGCCGCGGCGGGTGCGCTGGGGTTTTCCGAACCCCTCGCCCGGCCCGCCACCCCCGGCGGCATCGCCAACTTCCACACCCTCTTTAACCTCGCGGCCACCCTGCTGCTGGCCCCCTTTGCCCGGCGGCTGCTCACCCTCGCCGCGCCCCGCCCGCGCACAGGGCGGGGCTATTCGCCCGCAAAATCAAAGAGGACCGCCTCGTAATTTTGCACATAGTACCGCAGATTCGTGCGCCCACGGCAGAGCACGGTGTGCCCCTCGGCCTCCAGCCTTGCCCGCTGGGCCTCGACGCCGCCGGGGTACTTGGGGTTGAGCTCGCCGTTTGCCTTGAGGGTGCGCCAGTAGGGGGTGGGGTCCTCCGCCCGCTGCTCGCTGGCCCAGGCGGCGATCGAGACAAAGATGCCGGCGGTGATGGGGTCGGTAAAATCGGCCCCGGCCTGCCGGGCAAACCAGGCCCGGATCGCCCCCACCGTGGCCAGCCGCCCGCGGGGCACCCGGCGCATGGCCGCATCGTAGGCGAGCGGCGGGGCAAAATACATCCGCTCGCCGCCATACCGGCGGATGCTGGCCGGGTCGGTGATGCGCTGGATACGCGGCATATCCTTGTTATCCCGCAGCATGGCGTTAAAATCCTTGTTCTGCTCGTTTGCCATTGGAAAAACCTCGCTTTCTGAAAAGGTTATTGCAAAAAAGGCGCCACCGCTCACAAGGTGACGCCTTTATTCTAAATCCCGCCTGCGCAAAGCGCAATGAGACGGTTTGCAAATTGATACCGGTTCAGGCGAGATACCGGCCCACCACCGGGATGGCGCGCAGCAGCGCCGCAATCAGGAAGGAGAGCGCAAAGACGCAGAGGGTGATCACCGGCACCGAGAACACCACATGGAAGGAGAGCACGCCCAGCCCAAAATGCTCGAACAGCTCGATGATCAGCGGGTGGACAAGATAGGCCCCGAAGGTGCAGCCCGAGAGCCGGACGAGCAGCCGGGGCACCCGGAAGGGGCGGTCCATCCACTGCCTGAAAAAGACAAAGACGGCAAGGCTCTCGAACAGGACATTCAGGGTAAAATAATCGTAAAACCGGTTGACCGGCGCCTGCGCCTGCACCGAGACGGCCCAGGTGAGCAGGATGGTCGCGGCAAAGCCCGCCGCGCCGAGCGCATAGACCCAGATCCGCCCCCTGCGGGAGAGCGGCTCGGTGTGCAGGCAGTACCCCAGCACAAAGTAGCCGAGATACCCGCCCACCAGATCCATCTTGGGCAGGGTTTGGAGCAGATAGTGCACCGCGTTTTTGACGGTCAGCAGCGGCTGCACATCGGGCAGATAGCCGCACAGCACCCCTAACTGCGGCAGGCAGAAGGTGAAGAGGAAGGCCAGCAGCAGAAAGTACCGGCAGGCGGCGCGGTCCTGCACGATGCGGCGCAGCAGCGGCGCGCAGAGGTAGAGCCCGAGCAGCATCGGGATAAACCAGGTGTGAAAATGCCCCACGATGGTGTTGTAGAGCAGCGCCTCAACCCCCCGCGCCCCCGAGTGCCAGGCGTAGAACAGCGACCAGACGAGATACGCGCAGACCAGCCGCAGCACATTGCCGCGCAGCAGCTTTTTTACCGGGATGTCCCGCCCTAAAAACAGCGCCCCGCTGATCATGACAAAAACCGGCACGCACCAGCGGACCACACTGTCATACCCATTGAACACCTGCCAGGAGCGCCCGTTGACATCGGTGGCGCCCCAGCCTCCGGCGGCAACATGAAGCAGCATCACCGCCGCGGCGGCCGCCACCCGCAGCCAGTCCAGATACCAGATTCGATCCTTTTGCAGCTCCATGCGTAAAACTCCTCCAAAGCGTTCGTTTTTTTGAGGCAATGCCCGGCACCCCCGGCTTTTCCCGCCTGTGCGGGCGGCTTAGCGGCTCAGGGCGCGGGGGCCCGGGGTTTGGCCGGGTGGGGCGCGGTTTGTGCGCACTGCAGATACCGCCGCACCCCCTGCGCCGCGGCCAAAAGGGCAATGAGGGCAGCGAAAACCGGGGCAGCCGCGTGGCCCGGCTGGCCGGCTGCGGCCGCCTGCGCGGCGGCAGCGGCGGCGTTTGCCAGCCCGGCAAACCCCAGCAGCGCCGCCAGGGGCAGCAGCGGCCCGGCAAGCTGCCCGGCCCGCCGGTGGGCAAGGGCCGCCGCAAGCAGCGAAAGCCCGGTTAGCAAAAAGCCCAGGCCGTCAAGCAGCGGCCACAGTTCGGTTTCCGGCCGCCCGGCCAGCAGCAGGGCGGGCAGCACGGTCAGCAGGCTTGCCATCGGGCGGCTGCGCAGCAGCTTGCGCCAGGGGGCCAGCTTGTCGGCGGGCAGGGTGGGCGAGCCAAAGATCCCCTCCAGCGCCTGCCGTCCGGCCAGGGCGGCCGCGTCCAGCGCCGAGAGGCCCGCCAATACCGCGGCCAGCAGCGCCACCGCCGCCGCGGCGGGCCCAAACCTGCCAAAGCGCGCGGTGAGGGTTTCGGCCAGCAGGGCGAGGCACCCGGCGGCGTCCAGCCCGGCGGCAGAGGCGGCCGGGGCGGATGCCGCCGCGATTGGCGCGCCGCTCCCGCTCAAAAGCGCAGTCACCACCGCGGCCAGCAGCCCCAGCAGCAGCGCGCCGCCAAACCCCACCGCACAAACCGCGCGGGCCCGGCGGGGCATCGTTTCCTCGGAGGCGTCCGGCCGCAGCAGGGCCGGGGCGGTGCTGCCCGCGGCCAGCAGCTGCAGCCCGATGGCCGCGCCGCCGCCGCTCAAAAACAAAAGCGGGAGCGCCCCGCCGCCCGCCCCGCTCGCGGCGGGCAGGGCAGCCGCTTTGCCCGGCAGCAGCACAGCGAGGCCGAGCAGCGCAAGGCAGACAAGCAGCAACCAGCCGCTCAGCACCGCGCGGGGGGCGGCCAGCACCGGGGCAGGGGCCGCCGCGGCGCAATAAGCTGCGCCGAGCAGCAGGACGCAGAGCAGCCGCGCCGAAAGCGGGATGGGGCAGACCAGCGCCACGGTGACCGCCGCGGCGAGCATGCCCAGCGCCAGGGCCGCGCGCAGGGGCTGCCGCATCCGGCGGTGGCGTACCAGCACCCCAAGGGTCAGGGCCTCGGCGCTCAATAGCACCGCGGCGGTCACCGCGCTGCCGCTTAGATCCGGCGCACCGGGCAGGGCGAGGGCGGCGCTCAGCGCCCCGCCCGTACCGCCGATGCCGCCGGTGATTTCGACCCCCAAAAGCCGCGCCATGCCGCCGCCCAAGGCGGCCAGCAGCAGCACGCAAAAACACCAGCTCAGCAGTAGGATCAGCCGCCAGAGCACCCGGCCGCCCCACAGCGCCGCGAGGCCCTCGGGGGCGGGGCGGGCGGCGTGGGCGGCGGCGTGCAGCACCGCATAGTCCCGCACCGCTGCCAGCAGCATCCAGGCCCCCAGCACCCAGCCGAGGGCGGCCCAGCCGCTGCACCCCGCCGCGGCGTTTGCGGGCCAGACCAGCCAAAAGAGCCCCGCCCCGGCGGCCAGCCGCGCCAGCAGCGCCCAGCCGGTGCCGCACGCAAAGAGCCCGGCGGCCGGTTCGGGCCGCTGCAGCGCCCGTGCGGCCGCCCGGCGGCCATGTGCCCGGCCCCACCAGCCGCCGTCCCAGGCATGGGCCAGCGGGCGGGCCAGCAGCATCCAGCCCGCCAGCAGCGCGGCCA
>DKVN01000039.1:0-4687 GCA_002491225.1 Faecalibacterium sp. UBA7177 | reverse complement strand
CGGGCCGCCCCGCCGGAACCGCGCCGCAGGGCTGCCCGGTGGTGTAGCTGCGGTCGCCCAGCAGGTCATACAGCTGATCCGCCCGCACCCGGCCCTGCCAGTAGCCCTCGGCGGCCATCATGTAGGCGGCCGAGCGGCGCTGCGCCTGCTCGAGCAGGTCGGCGAGGCCGTCGGTGTGCGCTTCGCCGGTAAAGGGATCCTGCCAGGTGTCGGGCAGCTTTTTCTTATCCTTTTTGGAGGTACCCCGCAGCCGGGCGGGGCTGATGTGGCCGGTGACAAAGCCCCGGCCCCCAAACAGCGGCTCGATCAGCCAGAAAAAGGCGTACTTCACCCTCCAGCGGGAGACAAAGAGGCGGCGAAAATACCACAGGTGGTGGAACGCGTCGGCCAGCGCCTCCCGGCTGACCTCGATGCCATACGCGTCCCGGATGCCCTGCTGCAGCAGCGCGCCGATCGTCGCCAGCCGCGCGCCGAGGATGCGGGGGCAGCCCTCGGCGGCGGGCACGGCGGCATCGCCGGTGTCCCGCTGGTGGAGGGTGCTGTCCAGCGCGATCTCAAAGTATCCGTGCCCGCCCCTGCGGCCGTACACCTGGCCCTTTTGGGCCACCATCGCGACATAGGGGTGCAGGGTACAGTCGGTGGCGTAGTGGCACAAAAAGCCCAGCACATAGCTGCGCTCCAGCGGACTTTTGGCCTGCTCGATCAGGCTGTGCAAAAACGCGCCGGTGGACTCCTCGTGCATCCGCCCCCCGAGGGCGGGCAGGTTAACCCCGCGGTTTGCGCCTTTGCGCCAAACGCGGTAGCAAAACAGCATATCCGGCCCGTTGGCCCCGGCGGCAAAGGCGTCGGGGTCGGCGGGGGTCAGCCGGGCCATCTTGGCCGCGGCGCGGGCGGTGCGCAGGTGTGTATAAGCCTCGGGCATGGCAAGGGCTCCTTCCCGGTGGTTTTTCGTTCGCCGCCGCGGCCCCAAACGAGCCGCGGCGTTTTATATCGTTTTATATCAAAAAGCAAAGGCGGCCGCCTGCCGTTTGCAGCAGGCGCCGCCTTTATTCTACACGCTTTTTGAAAACTTTACAATATTTGCGCCGGATTTGGGGCCGGAGCGGTGCGCCCTTTAGCCCTTCTCGTCCTTTTTCAGATACCGCGGCAGCACAAAGAAGTAGAGCCCGCCGCCGATGAAAAAGATCACCAGCAGGCTCAAGATGCCCCAGGGGGCGGCGGAGGCGTCCACGGCGGCCAGCTGCTCGGCGCTGGCGGTGACGCGGGTGAGCCCCTCGCGGCGGAGCATCACATCCCCGGCGAGGGCGCTGGTCAGGCCGACGAGGGCCGGGCCCATGATGGCGCTGAACTTGCCGAAGATGTCATAAAAGCCGAAGAACTCGCCGCTGCGCCCGGCGTCCGGGATCATCTTGCCGAACATGCTGCGGCTCAGCGCCTGGATGCCGCCCTGGCTGGTGGCCACCAGCACCGCCATCACCCAGAACTGCCAGACCTCCCGCAGGAAAAAGCCGAACACGGTCACCCCCATGTAGACGCAGATGCCCACGCCCACCATCACCCGCGCGCCGAACCTTTCGCTCAGCCGGATGTAGAGCAAACAGAAGGGCAGCCCCAGCACCTGCACCAGCAGCAACGCCAGCATCATGCTGGTGGAATTGAGCCCCAGGGTGCTGCCGTAGCTGGTGGACATGTGGATGATGGTGTTGACCCCGTCGATATAAAAGAAATACGCGATCAGATAGACGAACATCGCCTTGTGGTGGGCGATCTCCCGCATGGTGCTGCCGATGCCCTGCAGCGCCGAGGCCACCGCGCCCTTTTCGCGTTTGACCCCGCTTTTTTGCTGCACATTTTTGAACATCGGAATGCTGAACACCAGCCACCACACCCCGGTAAACCCGAAGATGAAGGTGAGGCAGAAGAGCATGTCGATGCCGATGAGGTTCATCACCAGAAAGAGCAGCAGCGGGATGGTCGAGCCGCCGATGTACCCCAGCCCGTAGCCCATGGTCGAGACCTTGTCCATCCGGTCGGCGGTGGTGACATCGTTGAGGAAGCTGTCATAATAGAGGTTCGCCCCCGCAAACCCGATGGTCGAGAGGATGTAGAGGGCCAACACCAAGAGGCCCACCCGCTCGGCGGCGCCGGGGGTGATAAAGTCCATCATCGGGGTGGCGGCCAGGGCCAGGCAGCTGCCCACCCCCACCAGCAGAAACACGGTAAACAGCTTTTTGCGCCAGCCCTCAAAATCGCCAAACACGCCCAGCACCGGCGCGGCCAGCGCCACCACCGCCATGGCGATGCTGGTGGCGTAGCCCCAGGTGGTCATGCCGGAGGCGGAGTCCGCCATATAGCTGGCCACCGTGTTGTAAAAGATGGGCAGGATGGTCACCACGATCACCGAGTGGGCACTGTTGGCCCAGTCGTACATCATCCAGCTTGTTTCCTGCTGGGTATAGCCCTTGAGCAGCTTCATGTTTGCACCTCGCGTTTTTTGTTGGTTACACGGACACGGCCGCCGCGGCCGCAAATCTGCTTTTCTGCCGTCACATCGCCAAAACCTGCGCCCATTTTTCCTCCACCACCGGGATGCCGTTCTGCCGGTTTTCGCGGATGTTCTCAGCCTCCCGCTCGGCGGGGTAGCGCACCGGCTCGCCCTCTTTGATCGGGACGCTGGCCTTGAGGTCGGCCAGAATCTCCTCGACCATCCGCTCGCTCTCCTCGGGCGTGTTGGCCCTGGCGGGGTCGATGGCAATAAAGACCTGGCTGAGCCCCACCTCCTCGGGGAAGCTGCCGATGGTGTGCACCGCCGGCCCGCCGCTGAGCAGGGTGACGATGAGATCGAGGCAGAGGGAGAGGCCGCTGCCCTTCCAGTAGCCCGCGGGCAGCATCCGCCGGGTCGCCTCGATGGCGGCGGGGTCGGTGGTCAGGCTGCCCTCGGCGTCATAGCCGCCCGGCACCGGCAGCGGCCGGCCATGGAGGCGGCAGTCCTCCAATTTCCCATAGCTGAACTGGGAGAGGGCGAGGTCGGCCACCACATGCCGGCCGTTCGCGCGGGGGACGGCCAGCACCAGCGGGTTGTTGCCGAGGCGGCAGTCTTTGCCGCCCCAGGCGGGCATGTTGGGCATGGTGTTGGACCAGCAGATGCCGATGCAGCCCTGCTCGGCGGCCTGCCAGCCGTAGGTGCCGCCCCGCATCCAGTGGTTGTTGTTGCCCAGCGCCACCAGCCCGATGCCGTACTGCCGGGCGAGGGCGCAGGCGCGGTCCATCGCGCGGCGGGCGCTTAAGGGGCCAAAGCCCTGATGGCCGTCCCACCGCTCCAGCGCCCCGAGCGAGAGGACGCATTCGGCTTTGACGGCCGGGTCGATCAGCCCCTTGTCCAGATACTCCACCACACGGGGGAACCGATTCAGCCCGTGGCTGGGCACCCCGGCAAGGCTGTTCTGGGCAAAGATCGCGGCGGCCTCTTTGGCGCTGGCCCCGTCAAACCCGCGGGATGCCAGCACCCGGGCAAACTGGGCGGTCATCTCCTCATAAGAAACTCTCATCGAACCGGGCCCCTCCTTTGGCTGCTGAACAGTTTCCGCTCAAACGCTTTTGGGGGGGCGGCTCAGAACAGCCCCTCGAGGGTTTTTGGCTCAAACCAGATGGCGGCCTCGGCGCGCACGGCGGCGTCACTGTCGCTGGCGTGGATCAGGTTTTCGCACATGCGGTCCTCGGCGTTGCTCTTTTCAAACGAGTCGATGCCAAGGTCGCCCCGGATGGTGCCCGCGGCGGCATTGGCGGGGTTGGTGGCCCCCACCAGCGCCCGCACCTGAGCGACAATATCGGGGCTCTCGCTGCCCAGCAGGATGGGCAGCACCAGCTGGCCGTCAAAGCAAACGGCGGCCTGCCGCTCAAAATTGGGGCCGTACTTGACGATATTGTCGGCGTAATGGGCGCGGATCAGCTCGGCGGTGGCCTGTTTGCAGGCCATCCGCTCGATGGTAAAACCGCCCGCGCGCAGCCGCCGCGCAATCTCCTCCACCAGCCCGCGGCGCACCGCGTCCGGCTTGAGCATCACAAATTCATAATAGGTCATCAAAGGCTTCCTCCCGTCCTCCGGCCCAGGCCGGTGCTTCGCCGCGCCGCGGCTGTCAGTTGTTGTATTTTATTAGTATAACACATCCATCCCAAGCCGAAAAGCGTCCGAGAGGAATTTTTTGGCAAAAATGAACAAGGCCGCTGGAAGCAACCCTGCTCCCAGCGGCCTTGCGCTATAAGAACTCTATAAAAGGTGTTTTTTCCGCCGGGCAAAGAATTTTGCCCGGCAAGATGAGGGTCCAGGGAGACGAGTCTCCCTGGCGGGGGTATGGGGGCAGCGCCCCCATAACGCCTCACCGCACCACGAGCGTACCCCCCTCGGCGTCCACCGTGAGGGTGTCGCCCGCATGGTGGGTGCCCGCGAGGATCTCGCGGGCGATGAGGGTCTCGACCCGCCCCTGCAAAAAGCGCTTGAGCGGCCGCGCGCCGTACACCGGGTCGTAGCCCTGCTCAACGATCAGGGCCTTGGCCGCGTCGGTCACCGCGAGGTTCAGCTGCTGGGCCGCCATCCGGCGGCGCAGGTCGGTTAGCTGCAGCTCGACGATGCTGCCGATCTCGTCTTTGGTCAGCGGCTTGTAGTAGACGATCTCGTCCAGCCGGTTGA
>DKVN01000087.1:11604-15667 GCA_002491225.1 Faecalibacterium sp. UBA7177 | reverse complement strand
ACCCTGTCGCCGGAGGACATGAAGAAGGTCCAGGAGATGGAGGAGTCGGCGTCCTACGGCTCCAGCCCTCAGATGATGGCGGGCCGGATCACCACCGGCACCATCGATGTTATGAATACCGCGGCGGGCAACTCCGCCGGGGCCATGACCGGCTTTATGGGCATGGGCATGGCCGGCGGTATGATGGGCGGCGGAGGCTTCGGGGCCGCCCAGAACCTGTACGCCATGGGCCAGCAGCAGATGCAGCAGCAGGCCCCCGCGCCCGCCCCTGCCCCTGCGGCCCCCGCCGGGTGGACCTGCGCCTGCGGCCAGGGCGGCAATACCGGCAAGTTCTGCCAGAGCTGCGGCAAGCCCCAGCCCGCCCCCGAGCCCCCCGCCGAAAGCTGGAAATGCAGCTGCGGAGCCACCGCCACCGGCAAATTCTGCCCCGAGTGCGGCAAACCCAAGCCCGCGGACGCGGCCGGGTGGACCTGCAGCTGCGGCGCGGTAAACAAGGGCAAATTCTGTGCCGAGTGCGGCAAGCCCAAGCCCGCCGGGGTGCCCCAGTACAAGTGCGACAAGTGCGGCTGGGAACCGGAGGACCCGGCCCATCCGCCCAAGTTCTGCCCGGAGTGCGGCGACCCCTTTGACGACGGAGACCTCCAGTGAATCGGCTGATAAAGGGGGGCATCGTCATATTCCTGGCCCTCGCGGCGCTGATGGTGGGCGGGATGCTGGCCTGGAAGCATTTTGTTGTTGACCGGATCATGGATGGAGGCAACATGGAAAACCCCTTTCCTGAATCGATCTACCCCCTCGACGGCGACCACACCTATGTGGCCAACGAGGAGTTCTTCCCGCTGCTCGAGGGCGTTTGGCAGAGCGGGGACGGCCGCTGGGAGATGACCGTCACCGGCAGCGCCAGCGACCCGCGCATGGCCCTCTCGCTGGATGGGCAGCCGGCGGCCGGGTGCAGCCTGCACTTTACCTATCTGTTGCCCGACTCTGACCCCAACCGGCAGACCGATCTGCTGGAGGCGTACGGGATGACCGCACCGGCCGTGGAGGTTAAGGATTCCGGGGACGCCGGAGACGGCCCGGCTGCCATCACCGGGCTATGGCATCAGGCCGGAGAGGACAGCGGCAGCCTGAAGATGACAATCGAGCGGCAGGGCGAAAGCGAGACGGTCGTATTCAGCAAAACCGAGCCAGCGCCCAAAACGCCGGAGGAGGGCTGAGGCCTCCGACCGCAAAAACCGGCGCGCCAGGGCATTTGGCATGGCTGCGATACACAAAGGCATCCCCGCATCCAGCCGCCCGGCGGCACTGATACGGGGATGCCAGAACAAAAACCCAAAACAAAAACACAGACAGGAGGATTTGATCATGACATTCTGCCAGAACTGCGGAGCACAGCTTACCGAAGGGACAAAGTTCTGCCCCAACTGCGGCGCTGCCCTTGCAAACGCCGCCCCCGCCGAACCGACCCCGGCCCCGGCTCCTATGGAGCAGGCTCCCGCCCCGGCCCCCATTGAGCCGACTCCGGCTCCGGCCCCTGCGCCTGTTGAACCGGCTCCCGCGCCCGCCGGGCAGGCCCCGGCTGCCCCTGCCGCCACGGCGGTGATGGATCCGCCCGCGCCCCAGCAGGGCTATCCGCAGCCCGCACCGCAGCAGGGCACCTATTACCAGCCGCCCGCGCCGCAGCCAATGCCGCAGCAGCCCGCGGCCCCGCAGGGTACCTACTATCAGCAGCCCGCGCCCCAGCAGCCGATGCCGCAGCCGGGCTACCAGCAACCGATGCCCCAGCCGGGCTATCAGCAGCCTGCACCCCAGCAGGGCTATCAGCAGCCCGCGCAGGGGTATGCCGCCGCCAGCCCGCAGATGAAAAAGGGCATGGCGATCCTCTCGTATTTCGGCTTTTTGGTATTGATCCCGATCTTTGCCGCCAAAAACGACCCCTTTGCCCGCTACCACGCAAACCAGGGTCTGGTGCTGTGCATCCTGTCCATCGTCTGCAGCGTCCTGTCCAACCTCCTCACCAATCTGCTCGCGGAGGCCATCCCGATGCTTGCGCTGGTGCTCTCGCTGGTCTTTGGGCTCGTTTCCCTGGTCATCTGGGTGTTTGCCATCATCGGCATCATCCACGCGGCCAAGGGCGAGACCAAGCCGGTCCCGATCATTGGCGGCATCACGCTCCTGAAATAAGAACTACCCCCAAACAGCCCGCAGAGGTAAGCGAACGCCATCCCCCTGCAGGTCTGTATCCCGTCCGTCCCGCTCCGGGAGGCATAAAAGCCTCCCGGAGCGCGGCGGGGCCCGCCAACACACGAAAGGAGGAACAACGAGATGAAAAAGGCAAAACGGCTTTTTGCCGCCCTGCTGGCGCTGGCGATGCTGCTGGCCCTTACCGGCTGCGGCAACGCTTTAAGTATGCTGCAAAAGGTGCAGAAAAGCGGCGACGCAGGCTACTATATCCTCACTTCCATGAGCGCGGAAGGTTACACCTTCGAGGGGGACGATTTAAAAATCTTCAGTTCCACCGGGGAGATGTATATCCAGCTCAAGGAGGACAAAACCGGCGTCCTGTTTATGTGCAACGATGTGACGCCCTTTACCTGGGAGCCGGGCACCGCCACCTTCGGCCCGTCCCAGTTTTCCGGCGAGAAATGGCTGGACAAGGTCTCCTACACCCTCGAGGGCGATACGCTCAGCATGGAGGCCGACGGCATGGAGCTGGTGTTCACCCGCAGCGACGGCACCCCGCCCCCGCTGCCCAGCGCCCCGCCGGAAGAGCCGGAGGAGCCCGGCCGCCAAGACGGCAACACCGGCGTCATCACCCTGGGCGATTACGAGGTGAGCTATGTAGACGCCTGCCTCATGCTGGACTATGACGGCGAGGACGCCGTGGTCATCACTCTGGACTTTACCAACAACAGCAGCGAGGCGGCCTGCTACGCCTTCAGCGTCTGGGAGCAGGCCACCCAGGATGACGAGTGGCTGGACAGCGCCGTTGTGCTGCTTAACGAGGATTACGAGCAGGTGACCGACAGCCAGATCGAGGATGTGCGCCCCGGCAGGAGCATCGAGGTGCGCACGGCCTTTGCGCTGGCCGACCCGAGCGAGCCGATCGTCTTCTCGGTGGAAGCGCTGGATAGTAATGACTCGGGCGAGATCACCATCGACCCGGCCGACCTGTGGTACGAGGATTCGTATGTGCCGGACAGCTCCGGCGGCGGCTGGGAGGATGACACCGGCTGGTGGGACGGCGACTGGTACGGCTGGTGGTATCTCAGCAACGCCGAGGGGAATTACTGGACCGAGCGCGAGGGCGAGTGGAACGACTGCTGCGCCACCATTACAACCTACGGCGACGGCAGCGGCTATCTCGAGATCTGGGACGAGCGCGGCGAGGGCCGCAACCTGCTGGTGGAGTGCGAGGTCGAGTTTGGCCCCGGCTTTACCCTCGGCGGCTGCATGTACAGTGTGGACGGCAATTTCTATGGAGATGACAGGATCGGTGAGGGCGACTGGCTGGTGGACGCCAGCGAGTCCTACTTTATGAACACCGGCAAAACCGTCAGCAGCTACGACCACATGATCTGCATCGAGGGAACCTATACCGACCCCGAATACGGCGGCGGGTTTGACTACACCTTCTATCTCAAGCCCTGGGGCTATTATTGGGATGACGTGGAGGAGGATTCCCCGGCGGATCTGCCGGACTACTATTACGATTGGTATCTGCCGCTCATCGACGCGGGCGAGAATATGCCCTACGCCATCGGCGGATAAACGGCAAAGAACGCGGCGGCGCGCCGCGCCAAACGCCATTGCCGGTGCGCGCCGTTTCCTGTTTCCAATTTATTCTACCGGCCGCTGCGCGCCCGCCCCCCTGCGGGCGGGCGCGCACTGTATAGGGCCCTTTTATAGAGGAGGATTGAACCATGGCCCAGCAAGCAACCAACTACCAGTGCCCCGCCTGCACCGGCCCACTCCACTTTGTGGGGCAGTCCGGCAGGCTGGAGTGCGACTACTGCGGCCAGAGCTACGAGGTTGCCGAGATCGAGGCGCTCTATGCCCAAAA
>DKVN01000087.1:7291-11263 GCA_002491225.1 Faecalibacterium sp. UBA7177 | reverse complement strand
GCCGCCCGACCCTGCCGGGGCCGGGCCGGACGGGTGGGATCTCTCGCAGATGCAGCAGGACTGGGGCGCGGACGCGGCCGGGATGCGGGCCTACAACTGCCCCTCCTGCGGCGCGCAGCTGCTCTGCGACGCCTCCACCGCCGCCACCCGCTGCCCCTACTGCGGCAACAATACCATCCTGCCCGGCCAGTTTGGCGGCACCCTAAAACCGGACGAGATCATCCCCTTTAAGCTGGACCGCCCGGCCGCCGAGGCGGCGCTCAAAAAACACTACGGCAAGCGGTTTTTGCTGCCCAAGGCCTTTCGGGATGCCAACCACATCAAGGAGGTTCAGGGCGTCTATGTGCCCTTTTGGCTGTTCGACGCCGGGGCCGAGGCCGACTGCCGGTACCATGCCACCCGCTCCCACAGCCACACCGAGGGGGACTATGAGGTCACGGTTACCGAGCACTACGCGGTGCGGCGCGCCGGGTCGATGGCCTTTGCGCGGGTGCCGGTGGACGGCTCAAAAAAGATGCCGGACGACTATATGGATTCGATCGAGCCGTTTGATTATAACGGCCTGAAGCCCTTTTCCACCGCCTATCTGCCGGGCTATCTGGCCGACAAATACGACATCTCCGCAAAGGAGAGCGCCGCCCGTGCCGACCGGCGCTGCGAGAGCTCGGCCCTCGCCGAGATGCGCCGGGACGTCTTTGGCTACGAGACGGTGACCAGCGCGGGCAGCAAGATGCGCCTTGCACGCGGCAAGGTGCGTTACGCCCTTTTGCCGGTCTGGACCCTGCACACCAAATGGAACGACAAGGACTATCTCTTTATGATGAACGGCCAGACCGGAAAGATGGTGGGTGATCTGCCCGTCTCCAAGGGGCGGTTCTGGGGGCTGTTCGGCGTTTTGTCCGCCATTTTTTGCATCCTCAACCTCTGGCTCGGCCTGGGCCAGGGGATCGCCGGGACGATTTGGGGTTAAAGGAGGAGAGCACACATGAAAAAACGAATCGGCCTTCTCTGTACCACCCTCCTGCTGGCGATCCTGCTCCCGGCCACGGCTCTGGCGGCCTCCGGCTTTGAGGACGCGCGGCTCAACTTTGTCACCGACGAGGCCGGGCTGCTTACAAACAATGAATGGGCCGCGCTCGAAGGGCGGGCCGAGGAGATCTCGCAGCGGCAGCGGTGCGGCGTGTACATCATCCTGCTGGACGATTTTACCCGGTATACCTACGACAGCAGCGTTGATGAGGCGGCCAAGAGCCTTTATACCGATTACGCCCTTGGCTACGGCCCGCAAAAAAGCGGCGTTTTGCTGCTGCTCTCGATGGCCGAGCGGGACTATGCCCTCATCGCCTACGGCTACGGCAACACCGCCTTCACCGATTACGGCAAGGATCGGCTGGCCGACGTCTTTTTAGACGATTTTGGCGATGACGACTGGGTCGGCGGCCTGACCGACTACCTCAATAAATGCGATTCGATGCTGGCCGCCGCCCGCGACGGCCGCCCGCTGGATATTGACAGCGACCCCAAGGTGGTGTTTGGGGGCATCGCCTTCTCGCTGGCGCTGGGCCTTGGCACGGCGTTTCTCATCTGTTTGGCGATGAAAGCGAGCATGAAATCGGTCAAGGCAAAAACCGAGGCGGGCAGCTATCTCGTTGCCGGCAGCCTCGCCATCACGGTGCGGGAGGATCGGTTTACCCACACCACCGAGAGCCGGAGAAAGATCGAGCGGGAGTCGTCCGGCGGCTCCTCCGGCGGCTCCTCCGGCGGCACCACGATTGACAGCAGGGGATTTTCGAGCAAAAGCGGAAAATTTTAGGGGGTGGCCGGGGCTTGGGTTTCGCCCGCACGGTCCGGGCGCGCCCTGTCTTCACCGAACAATCAGGAGGATATGTTTATGAAAAACACAACAAGGCGGGTTTTGAGCCTGATTTTGGCCCTTGGCATGGCTCTGACGCTGACGGCCTGCAAAAAGAAGCCCCAGAACCCGGCGCAGAGCACGGGCGGCGCGTCCGCGGCGGCCAGTGCGGCTCCACAGTCGGCCGCGCCGGCGGTGCCGGAGCCGGTCATGCCGAGTCTTGACAATCTGCTGAGCGCCGATGAGGTCGAACAGATCATCGACCGCTATGAGAAGGACGGCTCCAACGACTATACGCACTGGTACCCGGACGGCGACAAGTTTGCCGAGTTCTATCTGATCTTTGAGGACGACAATTATCTGACGGTGCGGGACGCCAATGGCGAGGAGTATTACTCCACAAGGCTGGAGGGCAACCACATCGTAAACTCCTCGCCGGACGGCCCGGAACTGGACTTTGTGTTTGTTGATAACCTCACCTGCTATGACCTCGTCAACGACCAGTGGTATCTGAGCGCCGACTATAACGAGGCCTTTGCCTCCCTCACCGCCGCCACATTCTATAACACCGAGGGCGGCGAAACTTGGGATTTCACCTTTTATGAGGACGGTACCTATTATTGGAACTATGGCACCGATGAGGACGATTTCGATGAGGGGGTCTGGTGGTTCGATTATGCCCATCAAATCGCCTTTACCAGCGCATACGGCGAGGCCTCGGTGGACGTCTACTACGCCGAGGACAGCTGGCAGATCATCGCCATTGGGTACGGGCGGGACCTGTACTACCCCGAGCCATGAACAACAAACTGTCTAAAAACAAAGCGGATGCGCAAGACGAGAGCAAATTTTTTGTCAGATGAAGCAAAAAGCGCAGGCAATCCTTGGTGGACTGCCGAGCATTTTTGCAAAATCTGGCGGAGTCGGCCGCATAAGGGACTTGCGGCCGACACACCCCCACGGCAGTATGTGGGGGCGAAATTTGCCGAAGCTCTTGGCAGACGCGACTTTTTAGACAGTTTGACAAACACACAGGAAAGGAGCGGTAGCCGATGCTGCGCAACATCCATAAAAGGGGAGCCGCGGCCCTGCTTGCGGCGGCCCTTGCGCTTTGCCTTTGTCTGAGCGGCTGCGGACTCTCGGCCGCGCAAAAAGCGCTCAGCCAGATCCAGGGCGGTGGGCAGCCGGGGGCTTCCTCCGGCACTGCCCCCGCAGAGACGCCTGTTCCCGGCGGCGGGCCGGACGAAAACCCCGGCGGCGAGGGCCCCGGCGCACCTGCGTCCGGCGGGGAGTTCCTCTCGGTCACGCTCGAGCGGTGCAGCGACTGGCGGTACGCGCCGGACAACTATGACATCCGCCTGTGCACCGCCGAGTGGGATGGCGTGCGCCTGGGGGAAGAGAGCGCCCGGGCCTACCCCGCCCTCGACGCCGCCCTGCGCCGGATCTATGAGGAGACCGCCGAGGAATTTAAAAACACCGCCGACGAGATGGCCGAGCTGGCCCTTTATGCGCTGGAGGACGCCATCGAGGAGGGGAAAAGCCCCGATTATAACTGGACCGAGCGGGTTACGGTGCAGCGGGCGGACCCGGCGGCACTGGGGCTTTTGTGCCACATGATGAGCTACGAGGGGGGCATCCACCCCTACATGGCCAGCTGGGGGCTCAATCTCGACCCCAAAACCGGCCGCGAGCTGACCCTTGGACAGGTCTTCCGCGACCCGGACGCCCTGCCCGCCCTCGTGGCGGGGCTGCTCACCGAGCAGTATGGCGGGGAGGATGAGATGCTGCCCCCCAATCTGGATCTGCAGCAGTATCTTGCGGGCTGCATCAAGGATGGCACCCTGCACTGGGTCATCGGGTACCAAGGGGTCACCTTCTGGTTTGCGCCCTACGAGCTGCTCCCCTTTTCCGCGGGCGAACCTTCGGTCAGCGTCTGGTTTGCCGAGCAGCCCGAGCTGTTCTGCGAGGAGATGCTGCCCGCTTACGACCAGTACGCCATCCCGCTCAGCGTTGACCAGAAACTCCCCTTTGACCTTGACAGCCGGGACGGGCAGACCGATACGCTCGAGCTCCTCCGGGAGCCCGGCCCCGCGTTTGAGGATATGGGCGAGGTGCTGCCC
>DKVN01000087.1:989-6948 GCA_002491225.1 Faecalibacterium sp. UBA7177 | reverse complement strand
GATTTTGCGGCGGCCCTGCTCCACCTTGGCGAGGGCCGCAACCTGCTCTACATCGACGCGGAGCTCGGTGGCGGGTATCACGTCCTCTCGGTCTATGACCTGGCCGGCCTGCGGCTGGCCGGGCGGTATCCCAATGCCGGCTTTTGCTGGGATTGGGAGGACACCACCGGCGGGCTGGCCACCGAGACCATCACCAACCCCGCCGCCTTCCGGCTCGGCCGCCGCACCGAGTTGCTCAGCACCATCACGGCGCAGGACAATTACGCGGCCGATGCGGCCACCGGCCTGCCGGTGCTGCAGGGGGAGGGCTACGACCTCTCGTCCGGCGGGGTGATTCTGCTCACAAAACGCCCCATCGAGGTGCAGCTGCTGCCCGCCGGAAAACCCGGGCGGCTGCCCGCGGGCGTCAGTCTCGAGCTGCTGCGCACCGACGACGAGAGCTATGTGGACGCGCAGCTTGAGGACGGGCGGGAGTGCCGGATCCTGGTGGACGCGGCCGACTGGCCGGTCACGGTCGGGGGCGTGCCGATTGAGGACTGCTTTGACGGCATGATGTTTGCGGGGTGAGCGGCGCGCCTGCAGCACCGCGCAAAACTGCATAAAAGAGAAGGGAGGACCCCCGCATGAACAAGAGATTTTTGGCCCTGTGCCTCGCGGCCTGTCTGGCCCTCGCGCTTTGTGGCTGCGCCAACCTTTCCGCCCTCCAAAAGGCGATGGACGGGATGAGCGCATCCAGCGAGGCAGCGAGCGAACCGCTCGGCCAGCCCGCCAGCCAATCGGCCCCGGCCGCCCCGGAAAGCCGGACGCCCGGCACCCGCCGCCCCCCGCGGCCCGCGGCGTCCGAATCGTCCGACCCTTCCGGTAGTGGAACCCTCTCGGCCGAGGGGCAGGCCGCGCTCAGCCAGCTGCAAGCCGAGATGGAGTACATGCCCCATGTGCCGCTGGCCGCCGCCTGGCTCGGGGCGCCCACCTGGCACGACCCCGCATCGCTGGCCGAGTACCTCAAGGAGCATTTCCCGAACATTGTGCAGGCGGCCCCGTTCCTTTTGGAGATCCCGGAGGAACGCATCCTTGGCGAGGGGGAAACCCTCTTCTGCGTCATCCCGCGGGACGGGATGACCTCGGTGTCGGTCAACCAGGTCCGCTGGAAGCCGACGGGCGGCGAGGGGGCCGGATACCGCCCGGTGGCGGAGGAGATCCTCTACCGCAGCGAATACGCCGAGCCCCTCCTTGTGTTTGCAGACCTCGACCCGGCAACCGGCCTTGCGGACATCCAGATCCATGCCGTGGCTGGCAACGGCGCCGAGGTCGAGTGGTACCCGGCGATTTACCCTGATACCTTTGTGATCGACTGCCCCGTCGATGAGGACTACGCCTCCCTCGTCTGGGACATCGGCGTATGGTTTGGGACGGAAGGCCAGGAGGAAAGCGGGCTGCCCCCCACCGAGATGGGGATGGCAAACACCACCTGGGTCAGCGATGACGGCTGGTATCTCTTTTTAACGGCGGACGGCAGCGCCCCGGGCTACGCCGGCACCGCCGAGGCGATCCATTTTATGGACGGCAGCACCGACTGGAATGGCGTCTGGAAGATCGAGGACGGCGGCCTTCATTTGAAGATGACCGACGAGTGGGGAAACCTCACCGAGGGGAATTACCCCCTCGAGGTCTCTCTCTCCGGCGAGGAGCTCTATTTCTGGTGCGACATGAACACTGGCAAGCTTCCGGCCTTTTTGGAGGACGGCGTAAGGGACATTGTGCACATGGTGCTGGTCTATAACTAAACAGGCCGCAGCCCGCACAAACAAAAAATACCGGTCAGCGTGAAGGGAGGAGTTCTGGATGAGTCGTTATAAAAAACTGGTGCTGCTGCACTCCAACGACATGCACGGAGACTTTCTCACCGAGCAGATCGACGATAAATTGGTGGGCGGGGTGAGCATGCTCTCGGGATATGTGGACCAGGTGCGCCGGGAAGAGCCCAACACCCTCTACTGCATCGCGGGGGATATGTTCCGCGGCTCGGTCATCGACTCGGAATATCAGGGCCTGAGCACCATCGAGATCATGAACGCCCTCGCCCCGGACGTCGTCACCATCGGCAACCACGAGACCGACTACGGCGTCGCCCATCTGCTCTTTCTGGAAAAATGCGCCAAGTTCCCCATCATCAATGCCAACCTCTTTATCCGCACCAACGGGGCAAGGCTCTTCCAGCCGCACATCATCCTCGAGGTGGACGGCATGAAGATCCTCTTCATCGGGGTGCTCACCGAGGAGGTGCTATCCCAGACCAGCACCGAAAAGCTGATCGGCTCCTTCGTGGGCATCAACGAGGCGGCCGAGGAGGTGGGGCGCATCTGCAACGCCTACAACGCCATCGACATCGACTTTACCGTCCTGCTCACCCACATCGGCCACGAGGAGGACAAGCGCCTGGCCGCCCGGCTTGACCCGGCCTGGGGGGTAGACGTCATCATCGGCGGGCACTCCCATACCTTTTTGGCCGAGCCCGCCAGGGTCAACGACATCCTCATTGTGCAGGCCGGCACCGGCACCGACCAGATCGGCCGGTTTGACATCACGGTGGACACCGACAACAACTGCGTGCACGACTACACCTGGCGCACCATCCCCATCGACGACAGCCACTGCCCGCGCGACCCGGTGATCGACAAGCTGATCGGCGAGTATAAGCAGCGCACCGACACCAAGTACAGCCGCATGGTAACCCGTCTGCGCCGCGAGCTTACCCACCCCGCACGCGAGCAGGAGACCGAGCTCGGCGACCTTTTTGCCGACATCCTGCAGGGCAGCCTCGGGCTGGACATCATGCTGCTGGGCTCCGGCTCGATCCGCAACGAGCAGCTCGGGCCGCTGGTGCTCTTTTCGGACCTTGCCGAGTGCTTCCCCTATGACGATTCGGTTACCATGATCACGGTCACCGGCGCGCAGCTGCGCCGGATGATCAAATTTATGCTGCGGGACGAGGTCTGGCAGGGGATGCACTGCGAGTTTTACCAGCTCTCCCGCGGGATGCGGGTGGTCTACAGCCGCAAAACCCACGAGTTTTCGGAGTTCTCGTTTGAGGGCGAGCCGGTGGAGGACGAAACTCTCTACACGGTCGGCTTGCAGGCCTTCCATTACAGCAATATGGAAAAGAACCTGGCACTCAGCCAAAAGGAGGCCGCCCAAAACCGAAAGCCGCGGGTGCTGTCCACCTCCTGCCGCGAGGTGCTGGACGAGTACCTCTCGGCCCACCAGCATCTGGATCAGGCCATCGAGGACCGCCTGGTGCTGCTGGACTGACCGCCCACCCACCACACAAAAGCAAGGAGGAACCGCTATGAGTATTTTTGATCAGCTGAAAAACCAGACCCGCACAGCCGCCCGCGCCACCGTGCAATCGGCCGTGCGCACGGCCGCGACAGCCGTCGGCAGCAAACAGGAGACCTTCACCTTCACCGCCCTGCCCGAGAGCGCCGCCCAGCTTCAGGCCCTGCCCGAGGCGGCGATGGACACCCCCTTTAAGACGGCGGCCCTCGCCGTCTGCGCCCTCTGCGCCTTTGCCGCCGATGCGGCCATCGGCACCGAGATGCTCAATGTTCTGCGCGGCCCCCGGCCGATGAACGGGCAGGATGTTTCCTTTGTCAAGGACCGTTTCCGGGGCGGGGCGCGCAGCTATATCATCTTCTCCCATTTTGCCGGGGCCACGCCGGAAACCGGCTACACCCCCACCCAGCCTTACACCCTCACCGTCACGGCCGACGCCCGCTCGTATGACCAGGAGAACATGGCGCGGCTCTTCGTCCGCTCCGGCGGGGCGGACAGCCCCCGCCCCATCAGCCTGCGCAAAGCAAAGGACGGCAACTGGTATCTCTGGGAGTATTCCAGCATCCTGGTGGGCATCCGCCTGCCCGCGGCCGAGGACCCCTGGGCCTGACGGGACAAAGCTGAGAGGAGCTGACCGCTTTGAGCAATCCATTCAAACGATGCGCAATGCTGTTGGCCGCGTTGCTGCTGGCGGTGGTGTGCGGCTGCGGGCAGCTGCCGGCCCTGTCGGGACTGCTGGAGATGGACGGCGCATCCTCCACGCCGCCAAAGCCGGGCGGCTCTCTGTCTGGGCAGCCGCCGGAGCAGCCGCCCGCGCAGACGGCGGAAACCGCCGTTCTGGAGGAGGTGTGGGAGGGCACTGTCGCGGGCGAGGGCTACGAGCTGCCCTACTCGTACCGCCTGCCCAGAATTGACGCGGACACCCCCGGCGCGCACGCCATCAACGAGGAGATCGGCGATTTCTATGGCAGTATGATGGACGCCTGTCTGGAGGAGGCTGGCCGCGGAGAATTGCCCTATTGCACCGGCATCGACTATGAGGCTTTTCGCAGCGGCGGCGTCCTCAGCCTGCTGCTCAAGGCCGCCTATGCCTACGGCCCTTACGAGTACAGCGTCTATCTCTACGACCAGACCGGCGGTGAACGGCTGCAAAACGCCGACCTCCTCCGGCAGCAGCACCTCACCGAGGCCGACTGCCTTGCCGCCCTGCGCCGCGCGGCGGCCCGGTGTTTCGACGAGCTCTGTTGCGATAACTGGGGCGAGACGGAGGATATAAACTCAGGCGGCTTCGAGGCCCTGCGCAGCGCGATGCTCGCGCAGCTGCAGCCGGACACGTCCCTCTATCTGGACGACGGCGGCGCGCTCTGCGCCATCGCGCCCATCGGCGCTTCGGGGGACGGCGGTTTGAACGACCAGCCCCTTGTGCTGGACACCGGCCCCGGCAGCGCGCCCGCCCTGGAAAATGAGCTCGATTTTCTGACGGTGGACTTTCAGGGCCGGGAGATGACCCTCCGCTTTGAAACAACGGCGCAGGGCGCCCGCTTTTTGGAAAACGCCGCCGTCACCCCCGGCAAGGACTACCCGGTGCAGGGGCTTTACAGCAGCTACACCAGGGCATACGCCGCTCTTGTGGGCCCTGCCGAAACGCCCTGGCTCTTTTTGCTGACCAGCGAGGGCCGGGTGGAATACATCGACCTCGGCGCGGGGATGGCAGGCGGGTACTTCTGTGCCGGCGGGCCGCTGCTCGAAACCGGCCGGATTCTGGACCTTTTTACCACCAGACAGGGCGGGGACGGAGTGGCTACGGTGTGCGGGTACGACCAAAGGGAGCGGCCGGTCGATCTGCTGCCGCTCGTTGAGACCGCGCAGCATCTCATGCCCTCTTGTTTCCGGGGCGGCTGGGACACCCCTTTGGCCGGCAGCCCCAAAGGGCAGACAAACCTCCAGCTCTGGCAGGGCGGCAATGCCGAAAACGTCCGCCTTGCCCACGAATTCGAGAACCCGCCCTCCGAGCTGTACGGCATCTTCCGGTATCTCGGCATGGCCGAGCAGGGCATGGCCTACGGCTACCAGTTCTGGCCAAAGGACGGCGCGCCCCTCTCGGGCGTGGCAGCCCTTTTGCGGCAGGAGACCCCGCAGGGCAGCGTCCTGCGGGTGACCGAGCTGGGCGGCAGCCCCCTTTTGGGGGCCAGAGCCGGGGATGTGACCGAGCTTTTGCCCGGCGCGGCCGGATAAACGGCCAAAACGCAGACAATACAACTTGACAGACCGATAAGGAGGCAATAATCATGGCACTGTTTGGAAACCTGTTTGAAAAAAAGCAATGCTCAATCTGCGGCGGCGACATCGGCCTGATGGGCAACCGC
Source organism: Faecalibacterium sp. UBA7177 (assembly GCA_002491225.1). Classification (GTDB taxonomy): domain Bacteria; phylum Bacillota; class Clostridia; order Oscillospirales; family Ruminococcaceae; genus UBA7177. Next base: position 1,249 of record DKVN01000087.1, on the reverse strand, counting down.
AAGCTCGAGGACGGCAACTGCTGTAAGGAGTGCGCGGCCAAGCTCTCACCCTGGTTCAGCGACCGGCGGCAGAGCACGGTGGAGGAGATCAAAGCCCAGCTGGATTACCGCGCGGCCAACCAGCAAAAGGTGGCGTCCTTCCACGCCACCCGCACCTTGGGCGAGGGCACCAAGGTAATTTTGGACGAGGACGCGGGCCTCTTTATGGTCACCTCGGCGCGCGACTGGCAGAGCGCCAACCCCGACGTGCTGGCCTTTTC
>DKVN01000087.1:529-701 GCA_002491225.1 Faecalibacterium sp. UBA7177 | reverse complement strand
CAACCCCGACGTGCTGGCCTTTTCGGACGTGACCGGCTGCAACCTCGACATCGACGAAAACCGCACCGAGATCCAGTATAAGGACGCTGAGGGCAAGCGCCAGAGCTTTAACCCCAAGCGGTACGCCTACTCCTACGATTTTTACATTGTGATCCATGTCAACAACCCCTAC
>DKVN01000087.1:0-226 GCA_002491225.1 Faecalibacterium sp. UBA7177 | reverse complement strand
GATCCATGTCAACAACCCCTACTTTGGCGAGATCCGCTTTAAGCTGAACGACGCAAGCGTTGACAACGACGAGGAGACCCTGCTGGAAGGCCCCACCGCGCTGCCCCGCGCAAGGTCGGGCGCGGCCCGGCCGGTGCAGAACACGGCCCGCCCCGGCGCGCCCCGGCCGGTGCAGGGCGCAGCGCGTCCCGGCGCGCCCCAGAAAGCGGCGGGCGCAGCACGCCCC
>DKVN01000091.1:22521-22935 GCA_002491225.1 Faecalibacterium sp. UBA7177 | reverse complement strand
CCCGCCGCGGCCCGATGGCCCGCCCCACATTGCGCTGCATCTCGGGGTTGGGGCTGTAAAGGTCCATGCAGTTGACCCCATGCGCGAAGGCAAGGTCAAATACCTCTTTTGTATAGGCCTCGTCCTTGCCGATAAAGCCCTCGCACCCCAGGCCGATCTCGCTTACCGAAAGGCCGGTAGCGCCAAGTGTGCGGCATTGCATCGGTACTTCCTCCTTTTTGCAATGAATCAATGATTCTATTGTAAAGCTTCACCCGGCAAAAGGCAAGATGCTCGGTGCCTTTTACCAGGTGAAGTCGTTTGGCTTTACAGCGTGGAATTTGCCCTATGCGTTCAGCGCGCCGCGGGTGGCTTCGGCGCGGTATTGGTGGGTGTAGAGGCTGTAATAATAGCCGCCCTTTTTCAGCAGCTCCT
>DKVN01000091.1:0-22180 GCA_002491225.1 Faecalibacterium sp. UBA7177 | reverse complement strand
CAGCACCGTCTGGATGGCGTTCTGGATCAGCTGCTCGGTCTCGGTGTCGATGCTGCTGGTGGCCTCGTCCAGCACAAAGATGCGCGGGTCGGCCAGGATCACCCGCGCAAAGCAGACCAGCTGCTTCTGCCCGGTCGAAAGCCGGCCGCCGCCCTCACCCACCTCGGTGTCGTAGCCGTCCGGCATCGCCTCGATGAACTCGTCCGCGCGCACCATTGCCGCGGCCCGGCGCACCTCTTCGAGGGTGGCGTCCTTGCGGCCGTAGCGGATGTTGTCCGCGATGCTGCCGCTGAAGAGGTGCGGCGTTTGCAGCACATACCCCAGCGCCGAGTGCAGCCAAAGTTGGCTGCGGGTGCGGTAGTCCGCCCCGTCGATCAGTACCCGGCCCTCGGTGGGCTCGTAAAAGCGGCAGACCAGGTTGACGATGGTGCTCTTGCCCGCGCCGGTCTCGCCCACTAGCGCGATGGTCTGGCCCGGCTGCACCGTAAGGCTGAAATCGCGCAGCACCGTTTCGCCGGTCTTGTAGGCGAAGGTGACATGCTCAAACTCGACCTTGCCGGTGATGGGGGGCCAGTTTTCGCGTTTGGGGGCAAAGGCGGTGCCGTACTCGGCCACCACCTCGGGTCTGTCCACGATCTCCGGCTCGGTATCCAAAAGGTCGATCACCCGCTCGGCGCTGGCCTGGGCGGACTGCATCTCGGCCAGGATGCGGGCCAGCTGCTGGATGGGGTCAAACAGCTGGGTGGTGTAGCTGATGAAGGCCGAGAGGGTGCCAAAGCCCATCGCCCCGGCAAACACCAGGCTGCCGCCGTAGGCCAGCGCGCAGGCGGTGGCGATGCTGCCCAGCCCCAGCACCAGCGGCATGAACAGGGCGCTGAGCAGCGCCGCCCGGATGCTGGCCGTGCGCATCTCGCTCGTCTTTTGGCGGAATTCGGCGTCGCTGGCCTCCTCCCGCACCAGGGTCTTGGTGGTCATCGCACCCATGATGTCCTCGTTGAAGGCGCCGGTGATCTGGCTGTTCATCTTGCGCACAATGCGCTGGCTTTTGAGGATGCGCTTTTGGAAAAAGACGCAGAGCGCCGCCAGCGGCGGGATGACGCAGAGCACCAGCAGGCCGAGCTTCCAGTTCATCGCGAGCAGCACCGCCACGATGCCGAGCACAAAGAGCCCCGACCAGGCGAGGTCCACCAAACTCCAGGCGATCATCTCGGAGAGGCCCGCGATGTCGCTGATGACCCGCGCCATCAGCCAGCCCACCGAGGTGGTGTCGTAAAAGCTGAAGGAGAGCTGCTGCAGCTTGGCAAAGACGTCCTGCCGGATGTCATAGCTCATGTCCATCTCAAGCCGCCCGGCCCCCCGCACAAAGAGGAAGACCCCGAAGCTCTGCACCGCCACGCAGACGGCGTAGAGCGCCGCGTACCAGCCCAGCCCATTGGTGGTGGAGCCGCCGATGAAGTGGTCGATGGCGTACCGGGAGAGCTGCGGGTAGGCGAGGTCGATGCCCGCCACCACCAGCAGGGTGAGGATCAGCCCGATGACGCTGCGCTTGTGCCGCCAGGCGTACTCGATCAGCCGCTTCCAGAGCCGCAGTTCGATCTTCTGGTCGGCCTCGTCCCGCATGGTTTCAAGGTTTGGCTGTTGTGCCATCAGGCAGCACCCCCTTTCCCGGCCGGGGCGCTGCCGCCGCCGTCGTCCTCCACATCCAGCTCATTCTGGATGGCGCAGACCCGGCGGTAGAGGCCCTCTTCGGCGCAAAGGTCTTCATGCCGCCCCATCTGCACCACCCGGCCCTTGTCCATCACGAGGATCAGATCGGCCTGGCGGATGGTGGCGATGCGGTGGCTGATGAGGAACATGGTGCCGTGCTGCCGCGCGTGTAAGGCGTCCCGGATGGCCGCGTCGGTCTCGGCGTCCACCGCCGAGAGGGAGTCGTCAAAGATCAAAATCGGGGTATTTTGCAGCAGCATCCGGGCGATGGCCACCCGCTGCTTCTGCCCGCCCGAGAGGGTCACCCCGCGCTCGCCCACCACCGTGTCGTAGCCGTCGGCAAAGCTCTCGATCACCTCATGGACGCTGGCGGTGCGGGCCGCGGCGGTCACCTCGGCGCGGCTGGCGTTTGGCCGCGCGATGGCGATGTTCTCGCCGATGGTGCGGCTGTAGAGGAAGGGCTCCTGTAAGACGATGCCGACATTGCGGCGCAGGTGGTGCCGCTCGATGTCCCGCACATCGACGCCCGAGAGCAGAATCCGCCCGCCGGTGACAGGGTAGAGCCGCTGCAGCAGCTGCACCAGGCTGGATTTGCCCGCGCCGGTGCTGCCCAAAATGCCGATGGTCTGGCCGGGCTGCGCAGTGAACGAGACGTGCGAGAGCACCGGCACCCCGTCCCCATAGTCAAAGGAGACGTCCTCAAAGACGATGCTGCCGTCGATGGCGGGGGAGAGGGCCTTTCCGGGCTCGGTCTCGGGCTCGGCGGTCAAGATCTCCTCCAGCCGGCCCAGCGCGATGCTGGCCTTGCCGAGGTCAGCGAGGATGCGGCCCAGCTGCCGCATGGGGAAGGTGAGCATCGAGGTGTAGGTGGTAAACAGCATCATGTTGCCTAAGGAGAGGCTGCCCTGCACCGCGTACCACACCCCGAACACCGCCGAGAGGCCGATCTGCAAATAGCCGATCGCGTCCGAGAGGGACCAGTAGGCCCCCATCAGGGTGTTGAGCCGCAGCCAGAGGTCGTGGTTGGCCTTGTTGCGCTGGGTGAACTTGTCCATCTCGGCTTTTTCCTGCGCAAAGGCGCGCACCACCCGCACGCCGGTCAGGTTCTCCTGCAAAGCGGTCGAGAGCGCGCCCTCGGCCTCGTCGGCCCTGGCGAACTCCTGCTGCACGCTGCGCAGGTAGACAAAGCTGAAAACGATGATCACCGGCAAAAGGCAGGTCGAGATGAGGGTCATTTTGGGGCTGATGGGCAGCATGATCGAAAAGGCGACCACCGCCATCGAGACGGTGCGCACGACCTCCATCGACTGCATCTGCAAAAAGCGGCGCACCGTCTGTACGTCGCTGGTGCAGCGCTGGACGAGGTCGCCGGTCTGCACCCCGACATGGTAGCGGTAAGGCACCGCCTCTAACTGGGCGTGCAGCTTGTCGCGCATGGTCTTGGCCATGCCCTCACCGGCGGTGGAAGAGGCGTACCCCCGCAGATAGGCGCAGACGCCATTGACAGCGGTGACCGCGATGAGCAGCAGCCCGAGCGCCCAGAGGTTGTGGGCAAACCAATCCCGCCCGCCCAGCTGCGTAAAGAGGGCGGCCAGCGGGCCGGGCAGGCTCGGGGCCTTGTCCCCGATGACGCTGTCCACCGTGAAGGAGACGATCAGCGGGGTGAGGTAGGCGAGGGCGGTTGCGCCCAGGGTTGCCGCGACGCCAAGCGCCAGATACCGCTTGACCCCGCGCAAAATCTCGCCCAGCAGCCTTCGCCGGAAGCCGCGGGGCTTTGGTTGGGAATGTTCTGTTTGCATGGTTTCTCCTTTTGATGTGTGCGGAGGGCCCCCGGCCCACGGCAGCGCGGGGGACTTCCGGGTTTATACGCAAAGCGGTAACGGCGCTTTACACAAAAAAGGCCGCAAGCCCACGGGGCCTGCGGCAGATGAAAAGAACGGGTGATTCAGATACAACTGTACACCCTTGCCGCATAGGGGGTCCATTTATGAAGATAGGGGATGCAAACTGCACGATGAAGTGCAAAAACTTTGGAAGATGTGCAATTTACCGAGCATTTACAAATCAAGTCGAAGCTGATTTGCTTTACATGAGAACATCTTCCGTTCACTGACTTTATCTTCAGGCCCAACTTCTCCGATTAAAAGCGGAGAGTCTGGATCGTGTTTTCCACTGTTTGCCCCAACTGTCTTTTCACTATGATTTGCGTAGCAATACCGACACCCGTTGCGGCAAGTATTGTAGGCCCCGATATCCAGGCTTTCGATGCAGCCACATTCTAACCGCTGATTTTTGTCCTTTTTTACATTCAAGGGACACTGTATCAGTTGTCCTAAAAGCCGGTCATCAACACATCTTGCGTGTTCAATCCCATATTGCTGCAATTCAATTCCTTCGGCACAGGTATCCACTCGCAAACCGTAACTGTGGGCAATTTCGGCTATACTTTTTGCCAACTGCTCTTGCTGTGCTGCAGAAAATCCACTGGGGGATAAAGCGGATATATTTTGTTCCGTGTTGCGGTAGAAGTCCAAAAAACTGATGGTACATTTTTTTGTATATGGAGAAAGTCGCTTTGCCAATTCCTCGAAGTAATGGATATGATAGTCCATTGTATAAGTTTCACTGAGAAATATTGGATCATATCGCCATATCACGCGGTCAGGCCCAATGAAATCAGACAGTCGTTGAAAAGCTGGGACAATAATGGCATTTTTGCTGGGGATATTTCTTTCTACATCTGTACCGTAGCTGTTGAGCGTAAACTGAAAGTAGTACATATAATCCTTTAGTGCATCCAGCTTATCCAACATGGGAATCGGATTTTTGGTCCAAAAGACAATCCCATCTACTACGTCCGGAGAAAGGCTGATTTGACTGATTTGATGAGTGTTCATCGGATTGCGGACATATACATATCCCGCCTTGATACGATTGAGAAACCAATTTGAATAGTACGTCGGGATGTCTGTCCGTCTGCTTGCACTGATAATCATATCTACTGCACCTCTGCAATCAATTGTGCGCTGGTACAATTGATTGCGCGATGAAAATCATCTTTCATCCTTTCCGGGATTGGAAATTTTACTTTTTGATGTTTAGAAAATAAATGGATTTCAGCCGATGCCGAGATAAGCGAAGAGCAGGGACAGAGATTTTGATACGTATTATATCAAAATCTCTGTCCCTGCCTGGTTGGGTTGGCGGGATTCGAACCCACGCATGCGGGAGTCAAAGTCCCGTGCCTTACCGCTTGGCGACAACCCATTATAATGAAAAAAGCGAACCCCGTTTGCAAGGAAACCATTGCAACGACAGATCCGCTTTTTTCAATGTGGGGTGGCTAGTGGGGCTCGAACCCACGGCCTCCAGAGCCACAATCTGGCGCGCTAGCCAACTGCGCCATAGCCACCACGACCCCATCAAGCCGCCGCAAAGAACCGCGCCGCCCGAACAAGGGGAACCCCCGCCCAGGCCAGCGCCCGGTTTTGCAGCCGCCTGAAAAAATGGTGCGCCCAAAGGGACTCGAACCCCCGGCCCACTGCTTAGAAGGCAGTTGCTCTATCCACCTGAGCTATGGGCGCACATAAGGCTTTTTGTCCGCACGGACACGCTGCATGGTGTATTCTACCATACGCCAGGCGAAAAAGTCAAGTGGGAAACGGCGGCTTTGCCGGTTTGGGGCGAAAAAATTTGAAAGGGCCAAAATCGGCCGCTTTCCCGGGCGGCCCCGGGCAACTTTGGGCGGTTATTTTGGGGTTGGGGCTTGTGCTTTGCGGGGCATCTGTTTTATAATAGAAGCAGTCAGCATAGACGGCACCGGCGGCAGCCGGCAGCTGTCTGCAAATGAGAGGCTGGCGCGGCGGTTTGCGCCCGCGGCGGCTAAAGCAAGAAAGGAACGTGGAAATCATGGGCTTTTTAACTGGTAAAACCGCCATCATCACCGGCGCGGGCCGCGCCGTGCTCAGCGACGGCAAGAGCTGCGGCTCGATCGGCTACGGCATTGCCACCGCCTACGCCAAGGAGGGCGCGAACATCGTCATCACCGGGCGCAATGTCAAGAAGCTGGAGGACGCCAAGGAGGAGCTGGAGCGGCTGTACGGCATCAAGGTGCTGATCCTGCAGGCCGATGTCAACGCCGGGGCCGACAACAAGGCCGTGACCCAGAAGGTCGTGGACGAGACCATCAAGGCCTTCGGCCACATCGACGTGCTCATCAACAACGCCCAGGCCTCGGCCTCCGGCGTCACCCTGGCCGACCACACCACCGAGCAGTTCGACCTTGCCATCTACTCCGGGCTGTACGCGGCCTTCTACTATATGCAGGCCTGCTATCCGCACCTCAAGGAGAGCAAGGGCACGGTCATCAACTTCGCCTCCGGCGCGGGCCTGTTTGGCAACTACGGCCAGTGCGCCTACGCCGCCGCCAAGGAGGGCATCCGCGGCCTCTCCCGCGTGGCCGCCACCGAGTGGGGCCCCGACGGCATCAATGTCAACGTGATCTGCCCCATCGCCTGGACCGCCCAGCTCGAGAACTTCCAGAACGCCTATCCCGACGCCTTCAAGGCCAACGTCAAGATGCCCCCGATGGGCCATTATGGCGACCCCGAGACCGAGATCGGCCGTGTCTGCGTGCAGCTGGCCAACCCCGATTTCAAGTACCTCACCGGCGAGACCCTCACCCTCGAGGGCGGCATGGGCCTGCGCCCGTAAGCGGCGCGTTGGGGCGTTGCCCCAAACCGGGCCTGGCCGGGCTGAGCCCGGCTGACCCCGGCCAAAAACGGGCCAAACGGCCCCAAAAACGACCACAAAACAGCAGGCAGAGCCTTTTGCGGGCCCTGCCTGCTTGCTTTTGCGGCGTTGTGGCGTGATGGCGGCGGGGTTTGCCTTTTTGCCCGCTGCCCGCCGGTCAGTCGTCGATCACCGGGATCTCGGTGGTGTCCTTTTCGTCGAGGTTGGCCAGATAGTGTTTGGTGTCGGCCGCGATCACGCCCGACAGCAGCAGCACGGCCACCAGGTTCGGCACCGCCATCAGGGCGTTGAGGATGTTCGAGATGCTCCAGACAAGGTCGAGTGCAAGCACCGGGCCGATCACCACGATGGCGGTGAAGAGGATCTTGTAGGGCAGGATGGCCTTGTGCCCCAGCAGATATTCGGCGCACCGCTCGCCGTAGTAGGACCAGCCGAGGATGGTGGAGTAGGCGAAGGTGATGATGCCGATCACCAGAATCACCGGCCCCAGCACCGGGATCTGCGCAAAGGCCGCCGAGGTCATCTGGCCGCCGTTTTCGAGGGTCTCGATGTTGATCGAGGGGTTCTTCATCACGGTGGTCACCAGCACGAGGCCGGTCATCAGGCAGACCACGACCGTATCCCAGAAGGTGCCGGTGGCCGAGACAAGGGCCTGCCGCACCGGGTTGCGGGTCTGGGCCGCGCTGGCCACCAGCGGGGCCGAGCCGAGGCCGGACTCGTTGGAGAAGAGCCCCCGCGCCACCCCCGCGCTGGCCGCCGCCATGATGCCGCGGCCCACCAGGCCGCCCGCCACCGCGCCGGGGGTGAAGGCCAGCTTCACGATGGCCCCGAGCGCCGGGAGCAGGAAATCGCGGTTGAGCACCAGGATGATGATGCAGCCCAGCACATAGAACACCGACATAAAGGGCACTAACTTTTCGCACAGCCGGGCGATCGAGCGGATGCCCCCGATGATGACCACCGCCGTGATCACCCCGAACACCAGCCCGATGACGATGCGCGGGATGTGCAGGACCGTGACGTTGTTCTCGATGATCTCGGCGATGGCGTTGATCTGGGTGCCGCAGCCGATGCCGAACGAGGCGATGGCGGCAAAGGCGGCGAAGAGTATGCCCAGCCACTTCATGCCCAGCCCGCGCTCGAGCGCGTACATCGCGCCGCCCTGCATCCGGCCGTCCCGGGTCATCACCCGGTACTTGACCGCGATGAGCGACTCGGCGTACTTGGTGGCGATGCCGAACACGCCGGTCAGCCAGCACCAGAACACCGCGCCCGGCCCGCCGATGAAGACGGCGGTGCCCACCCCCACGATGTTGCCGGTGCCGATGGTCGAGGCCAGCGCGGTGGTCAGGGCCTGGAACTGGCTCACCTCGCCGGGCGAGTCCGGGTCGCGGGTGACCGACAGTTTGATGCCGGTCAGGGTCTTGCGCTGGATAAAGCCGGTGCGCACGGTCAAAAACAGGTGGGTGCCAAACAGCAGCACGATCATCGGCAGGCCCCAGACGAAATTTTCCACGGCCTGGATGAACTGTTGAAAGCCTTGCATATGTATCCCCCTCAATCTCCAGTGTCGGCGCGGCCCCCGCGCCCAGAATAAAACAATAGATACCATTAATCATACCCGCCCGCGGGGGCGAAATCAAGGGCAGAGGGCCGATATTTTTGCAAAAACGGCAAAAATTTGCGCGGCTGCGGGGCGAACGATTGACAAATCGGGCCCTGAGGGATACTCTTATAAAGTAAGAAACTACCCCCGCCCCCTCGCAGAGCCACAGGTGCGGCGGACAAGCCATCGGCTGCTTCGCCAGCCAGAAAAAGGAGCGTGTCAAGATGAAAAAACGGATCGGGATCCTTACCTCCGGGGGCGACTGCCCGGGCCTGAACGCCACCATCCGCGGGGTGGCCAAGGCGCTGTACCAGCGCATGGGCGACAGTGTCGAGATCATCGGCATCGCAAACGGATACTCCGGCCTGATCAACGGCGAGTGGCGGGTGATGCAGCCGCACGAGTTTTCCGGCATCCTCACGGTGGGCGGCACCATCCTGGGCACCAAGCGCACCCCCTTTAAGCTGATGCGGGTGATCGGCGAGGACAAGGTGGACAAGGTGGCCGCCATGAAAAAGAACTACGCCGAGATGAAGCTGGATTGCCTGCTCACCCTGGGCGGCAACGGCACCCACAAAACGGCCAACCTGCTCAGCGAGGAGGGGCTCAACATCATCGGCCTGCCCAAAACCATCGACAACGACATCTACGGCACCGACGTCACCTTCGGCTTCCACACCGCGGTGGACATCGCCACCGACGTCATCGACCGCATCCACACCACCGCTGGCAGCCACAGCCGGGTGATGGTGGTCGAGATCATGGGCAACAAGGCCGGCTGGCTCACCCTTTACGCCGGCATCGCGGGCGGCGCGGACATCATCCTCATCCCTGAGTTGCCCTACTCCATCGACAATGTCTGCCGCGCGGTGGAGGCCCGCGGCAAGGAGGGCAAGAACTTCTCGATCGTCGCGGTGGCCGAGGGGGTCTACGACACCGTGGAGGCCCGCATGAAGAAGAAGGAGCGGGCAGCCAAACGCACCGAGGCGGGGGAGATCACTGCCACCAGCCGCATCGCCCGCCAGATCGAGGAAAAGACCGGCCTTGAGACCCGTGTCTGCGTGCCGGGCCATATGCAGCGCGGCGGCAGCCCCTCGGCGTATGACCGGGTGCTGGCCACCCAGTTCGGGGTGCACGCGGCCAAGCTGGTGGAGGCCGAGCAGTACGGGGTGACCGTCGCGATGAAGAACCGCCGCACCACCGAGAACGTGCTGAGCGAGATCGCGGGCAAGAGCCGCCTGGTCCCGCCCGACCACGCCATGCTCTCGGTGGCCCGCCGGATGGGCATCTGCCTGGGCTAAGGCAATGACCATCTACGACATCGCCCGTGAGGCGGGGGTATCGGCCAGCTCGGTGTCCCGTGTGATCAACAACCGGCCTGGGGTCAACCGGGAGATGCGCCAGAAGATCCAGCGTTTGCTGGAGCAGCACCACTACCTCCCCGGCAAGATCACCCCCGAGGCCGAGGGAAAAAGCCGGTTGGTGGGGGTGCTGGTGGCGGATATCCGGGCCCAGCACCACATCCGGGGGGCCTACCACATTGCCAACGAGCTCAGCCGCCACGACTATTACAGCATGATCCTCAACACCGGCGACAGCGACGAGCAGCGGGCCAGGGGCATCCAGATGCTGGCCCAGCGCCGGGTGGAAGCGGTGGTGCTGATGGGCTCGACCTATCAGACCCCGGCGGTCTGCGAGGCGATCCGCGAGCATCTGCCCAAGACCCCCATCTTCATGATGAACGGCTTTCTGGACCTGCCCAACGTCTACGGCGTGCTCACCGACGAGCGCAGCGGCATTGCCGACTGTGTGCAGCTGCTGGCCGCCAAGGGCCGGCGGCACATCGCCTTTTTTGTGGACAAGCCGACCCCCAGCAGCCAGCTCAAGACCGAGGGGTTCAGCCTTGGCATGTCCCGGCTGGGGGTGCCGGAAAAGGATCTGTGGGTCTACCGCCGGGTTCCGGCCAGCAGCGAGGGCGGGTATCAGGCCGCCCAGCGGCTGCTGCGGGATCATCCCGATCTGGACGGGCTGATCTGCAGCCAGGACATCATCGCCTGCGGGGCCATGCGCGCGCTGCAGGCGCGCGGCAAACAGGTGCCGCAGGACGTGGCCGTGATCGGCACGGACAACTCGGAGTATGCCGAGATCTGCACCCCGGCCCTGACCAGCCTGGACAACATGATCTTTGATTCGAGCGTGACCATTGCCCACAAGCTGATCGACCGGCTGCACGGCTACTCCACAAACCAGCGCACCCTGCTGCTGACCAACATCGTGGAGCGGGCCAGCACCTGAAGGGCGCAGCGAATCCGGCCGCGCAGGCGGAAGCTGCGGCTTTGCCGGCTGGCAGAACCGCCGCGCACAGGGCAGAATGCGCGGTTTGGTTTTTCGTATCTCACCGCCCGGAAAAGGCTGCAGAGCCCACCCGGCGCAGCCCGGGTTCCGGGTGATCCAGGGATCAGGAGGAGAAGATTTTGCATTACGAGGTCGACACAAACTTTTTGATCGAGCAGTTCCGGGAGTTAGTGGCGGTGCCCAGCCCAGTGGGGTACTATGTCAAGGCCAACCCGCTGCTTGAGCGCTGCGCCGCGAAATTTGGCTGCGCGGTGACCTACGACAACAAGAGTACCGCCTACATCACCCTCGAAGGGGAGGACAACAGCAAAACCGTCCTGCTCGGCGCGCATATGGACACCATCGGCATGGTTGTGCGCCGGATCGACGAGAACGGCATGATCCGGGTGCGGCAGATCGGCGGTATGAACTTTTGCAGCGCCGAGGGCTGCTCGGTGACCGTGCACACCCGGGACGGCCGGGAATATACCGGGCTGCTGGCCTGCCAGTCCCACTCGACCCATGTGTTTGAGGACGCCCGCACCCTGCCGCGGGACGAGAACACCATGATCGTTCTGCTGGACGAGCCGGTGAAAAAGCGGGAGGACGTTCGCGCCCTCGGCATCCGGCACGGGGATGTCATCTCGGTGGAGCCGAACTGCCAGGTCACCCCCAACGGGTACCTGAAATCGCGTTTCATCGACGATAAGGGGGCGGTGGCCTGCGTGTTTACCGCGCTCAAGTACCTCACCGAGCAGGGGCTGAAGCCGAAGTACCGCACCATCTTCGCCTTCCCGTATTACGAGGAGATCAGCCACGGCGGGGCGTATGTGCCGCCCGAGGTCTCGGAGTATGTGGCGGTGGACATCGGGCTGATCGGGCCGGACCTGGACGGCAGCGAGCGCGCGGTGAGCATCTGCGCCAAGGACAACTCGACCCCCTACGACTACGAGCTGACCAACCGGCTGATCGCCAAGGCCGAAAAGGCGGGGCTGGATTACGCGGTGGACACCTTCTTCCGCTACGGCACCGACGCGAACGTCGCCTGGAAGGCGGGCAACAACCTGAAGGCCGCCGCCTTTGGCATGGCGGTCTACTGCAGCCACGGCATGGAGCGCACCCACATCGATGGGCTGGCGGCCACCACCAACCTGATTTTGGCCTACCTGCTGGATCTCTGAGCCGGGGGCAGGGGACTGCCTGAAGAAACAGAAAAAGCACGCAGAACCGAACCCTTTTGCGGGGGGACGGGGCTGCGTGTTTTTGTTTGTGGTTGGCCGGTTTGCGGGCTGGGTTGGGTTAGCCTGCGGTCTGCTTTTGGCCCGCTTGCAGTCTGCTTGCGGGTAGAGCTGCGGCCTGCTTTTGACCCGCTTGCAGTCTGCCTGCGGGTGGGGCTGCGGCCTGCCGCCGCCTCCTGCGCCCGATACAAAAAATTAACAATCAAAAGATTGACCATCTGGTCTATTTGTGCTATACTTGCAAAACAGACCAGGTGGTCAATATTTTTTGAAGGGGCGAATACATGAAGCGGGAAGAAAAAAACCAGCAGACCAGACGCCGCATTCTGGACAGCGCGCTGGCCGAGTTTTCGGCCAGGGGGTACGGGGCCAGCTCGATCAACACGATCTGCGCCGGGCAGGACCTCTCCAAGGGCATCGTCTACCACTATTTTGAGACCAAGGACGGCCTCTTTCTCGCCTGCGTGGCCGAGTGCTTCGAACGGCTGACCGGCTACATCCAGGAGAAGCTGCCGCACCCGCCGGAGGGGGAGCCCGCCCCGGCCGACCCCAAAAGCGCCCTCGAGGCCTATTTCTCGATCCGCAGCCGGTTTTTCTACACCTGGCCGGTCTACCAGCGCATCTTCTGCGAGGCGGTGCTCTCGCCGCCCGCCCATCTGCGCGGGGAGATCCACCGCTGCAGGCAGGACTTTGACGCCCTCAACATCCAGATCCTTGACCGGCTGCTGACCCCGCTCTCGCTGCGGCCGGGCTTTTCCAAGGATGAGGTGATGAACGCGTTCCGCCAGTTTCAGGATTTTATCAGCCTCAACGATCAGATGGCGGGCCGCGAGGGCCAGGCCTTCGACGCCTACGAGCAGCGCTGCCGCGCCGCGCTGGACATCCTGCTCTATGGCGTGATCGCGCGCAGCGACGAACGATAATTTTTTGCTGAATTTTTGCAGAAGGGAACGAGAAAGCAATGTCTGAACCATCCGAAAAAGAAACCCAAAAACAATCGGTGCTGGGCCAGCTGCCCCCCAACAAGGCCATCGTCAAGCTGGCCATCCCCGCCACCCTTGCCCTGCTGGCCAAGGCGATCTACAATCTGGTGGACACCGCCTATATCGGCATGCTGAACGACGACCTCGCCATGGCGGGGGTGGGGGTCACGGTGCCGCTGCTGCTGATCATGGTGTCGCTCGAGAACATCTTCACGGCGGGCGCGGCCGTCCTGGCGGGCCGCCAGCTGGGCGCGAAGGACGAGGAGGGCGCGAGCCGCACGGTCACCACCATCGTGGGGGTGTCGGTGCTCATCGGCGCGGCGCTCTGCGTGGGCGGCATCGCCTTTCTGGAGCCGCTGATGCGGGCCTTCGGCGCCACCGATGCCTCGCTGCCTTACGCCAAGGACTACGTCTTCTGGATGTTTATCGCCGCGCTGGCCAACCTGCCCGCCCAGAGCATGAACTGCGCCGCCCGCGCGGAGTCCTCGGTCAAGATCTCCTCCATCGCGGTCATCACCGGCGCGGCGCTCAATGTCATCCTCGATCCCGTCTTTATGTTCAGCTGGGGGCTCGATCAGGGGGTGGCGGGGGCCTCGCAGGCTACCACCGTCTCCCAGTTCGTCACCTTCTTGATCCTCGTCTGGTTCTACGCCAGCGGGCGCTCGGTCATCAAGATCCGGCCCAGGGCTTTCCGGCCCAGCTGGAAGTTTATCAAGAACGTGGCGGTCATCGGCATCCCCACCGCGGTCATCCAGATCTGTCTCGCGGTGGCCGCGTCCCTGACCAACATTGCCGCCAAGGGCCTGCCCCAGTCGGACGAGATCATCGCCGCCTACGGCATTGTCCAGCGGCTGGTGCTCATCGACTGCTATGTCGTCATGGGCTTTATGCAGGGCTACCAGCCGGTGGCATCCTTCGCCTTCGGCGCGAAGAACGAGGAGCGGTTCCACCAGTCGGTGCGGTTTGCGCTCAAGGGTTCGCTGATGCTGACGATCCTGGTGGAGATCATTTATATCCTTTTGTCTGGAGAGCTGATCTTCCTGTTCAATCAAAACCCGGTCATTGTGGACTACGGCAGGCGGCTGCTCATCTCTCAGCTGCTTTTGTATCCCGCCTTTGGCCTGTGCTATATGATGACCATCACCTACCAGACCATCGGCGCGTCCCGGTACGGGCTGTTCCTCTCGATGATCCGGCAGGGGCTGTTCTATGTGCCCTTTATCCTGACCCTGCCCCGGGCGCTGGGGGTGCTGGGCATCAGTTCTCCGAACTGCTCGTACAACATTACAAAAAAATCCGAACTCATTTCTGAGTTCGGATTTTGTGGGGATTGGTGGACCTGAAGGGATTCGAACCCTCGACCTCTCGGATGCGAACCGAACGCGCTCCCAACTGCGCTACAGGCCCATGGGATGTGGGGCCGCCCGCCCGGTATTGCCGGGGGACGACTGCCTTATTAGAATACGTCATAACCCCAAAAAAGTCAAGCCCTATTTTTGCTGGCCGGGCAAAAGCGCATAAAAATAAGCCCATGGGCGCATGCTCTTGGCGGGAAAGGTGCGCCAAAACGGCGGCAGGCGGGCATGTCCGGCTATGCCCGGGCCCGCAGCTGCCGCCCCGGCGGGGCCTGCCCGAATCCACAAAACAAGGAGTGTTGACCATGAAGTTGGAGGGAACCAAAACCCAGGCGAACCTGATCTCGGCCTTTTCGGGCGAGAGCCAGGCCGCGAACAAGTACGCCTATTACGCCGCGCAGGCCGAGCAGGAGGGCTACCGGCAGATCGCCGCCGTCTTCCGCGAGACGGCCCAGAACGAGCGGGAGCACGCCAAACTCTGGTTCAAGGAGCTGAACGGCGGCATCCGCCCCACCGCCGAGAACCTGCTTGACGCCGCCACCGGCGAGCACTACGAGTGGACCGAGATGTACGCCGCCTTTGCCGAGGAGGCCCGCGCCGAGGGCTTTGCCGAGCTGGCCAGCCTCTTTGCCATGGTGGGCTCGATCGAAAAGCGGCACGAGGAGCGCTACCGCCGCCTGCTGGGCGAGGTCGAGGAGGGCAGGGTGTTCCGCAGGGCGGAAAAGACCCTCTGGATCTGCCAGAACTGCGGCTACCTCGTCGAGAGCGAGAGCGCGCCGCCGGTTTGCCCGGTCTGCCGGTACCCGCAGGGCACCTTTGCCGCCTATACCGGCGACCCGCGGGGCTGAGGCGAATGCGGCGGGAGAGCTCATCGAACCACCGCGTTCCGAGCGCCTTTTTCCGCGCCTTTTCCGCCCCTCAACCACCCGCGCTCCGCCCGCGGCGCGGCCCTTTCGGCGCGCTCTGACAGTGCGCTGACAGCGTCCTGCCGAAAAATTACGAAATTTCACGATTGCATCTGCCCGGCAAAGGGGGTAAACTTTGATTTATAGATGCCGGTTAGATGCCGGTACCAAACACTCCGTAAAGAATGAAAGGAGGGGCAGCAATGCGGTCAGAACGGGTGCGCCAGTTTTCTGATCTGGGCCCTCTGCAAAGGCCGATGACCCTGCGCTACGACGGCGAGGCGGGGCCGGACGGCTTTGAGGTGTGCCTGTGCCGGGAAGAAGACGGCACCCGGCGGGAGGAACACGCAGTGCTGCGCGGCGTCGGCGAGGAGGACGGCGGGCGGCTGGTGCAGTTTTTGTATGAGAACGCCGTGCCGATCGAGAACTGGAAGGACGTTTTGCGCGAGGCGCAGCGGCGCCTTTGAGTGACGCGCTGTGCGGCCGCCGCTGTCTGCCCGGCGGCGGCCGCCCCCAAAACGCGGGCAAAAACGGGGAAAGGCAAAAGGTTCAGCGGGCAGAGGATGTCAAAGGCAGCGCCGCAGGCGCCTGAAAAGGCGAGGCCCGGCCCGCGCCGCGGGGCGGGCTTTGGGGCTTTTGCGCGGCGCTGCACAAAGCGGGAGGAATGCGGAAGATGCAAGCGGAGACACAAAAACCGGCCGGCTGCTGGGAGGTGTTTGTGGCCGAGGAGTCGTATGACCAGATCCGGGTGCTTGGGCAGTTTGCCCGGCGGCTGCCGGATTTTGAGATCACCGGCACCTTTCAGGAGGGGGAGGCGGTGCTGCGGGCGCTGGAGGAGGGCGCCAGGCCGGATGCGCTGATCCTCAACCTCTGCCTGCTGGACATGGACGCGCTCGAGCTGCTGAACCGTCTGCAGGCCCTGCCCGCCGCCTGCTGGCTCAAGGTGCTGGTCACCTCGGGCGGACGCAATCAGGCCGTGCACGAAAGGCTCTTGTCTTTGGGCGCGGATTATTATATGATAAAGCCATACCGCATGGAGCAGCTGTTCGACCGGCTGCGCCTGCTCTGTCAGGGCAGCCTCGACGCCTCGCTGCGGCTGGAGGACGCGATCGACCTGCGGCTGCGGCAGTTCGGCATCTGGCCGGGGGACGATCAGGGCTATCTGCGCAGGGCGCTCTGCCGGATGGTCACCGTCCGGCGGCCGCTGCGGATGGTGGAGGACGTGTACAGCGCGGTGGCGCGGGAGGCCGGTGTCTCGCTGGGCGCGGTGGATGCGGGGCTGCGGCGCACCCTCAGGGAGATCGAGCAAATCGACACGCCGGAATACCGCAGGCTGGCAGGGCTGGCCCGCGCCACCCACAAAAAGATGACGGTCGGGGCCTTTTTGAACATCCTCGGCCAGCAGATCCAGCAGGAGCAGGCGCTGTTTGCCGCCGCGGGCGGGCCGGACAAAACAGGCGGCGGTGAAGAGGGGAGAGAAGACGGTGGATAGTGCACAGGATGCGGCCCTGCGCCGGAAGGTGCGGCAGAAAGAGATGCTCTACGGCGGGATGTCCAACGAGATCCAGCGGCCGATCAATGTCATTTTGAACGCGGCCGAGCTGCTCGAGCGCCGCTGCGCGGGCCAGGAGGACCTGCTCGAGATGGTGCATGCCATCGACGACAGCTGCCGCCATCTCTCCCGGCTGGGCACCAACCTGGTTGAGCTGGCCGCCTGTTTGAGCGGCAGCAACCTGCCCTGCCTTGCGCGGGTCAACCTCAGGCGGCAGCTCTGCCATTTGCTGGAAGAGACCGCCCCCTTCGCGGCCCGCCAACAGCTGAGCCTTGTGTGGGAGCCGGAGGCCATGCCGGAGGTTTACCCGCTCTGCGATGCGGTCATGCTCGACCGCATCCTGCTGAACCTGCTCTCCAACGCGCTCCGCTACAGCCGCCCGGGCGGGACGGTGCGGGTTGCGCTGACAGTGGAGGGGGACGCGCCGCGGATCACGGTGCGGGACAGCGGGCCCGGCATCCCGGATGCGGTTTTGACGCAGCTGTTTGCGCTGTTCCGCATGCCGGAGGGGGCCAAAGAGGCGGATGGCGCCGGGGCCGCTGAAACCGCCGGAACCCCGGCGCGGGCTGAGTCCAGCGCGGGGATGGGGCTGTACCTCGCCCACGAGCTCTGCTGCTCGATGGGCTGGGCCCTGCGGGTGGAGAACGCCCCCGAGGGCGGCGCGCTCGCGGTCATCGAGCTGAGCGGCGGCCCGCAGGAGGATGCCGGGGCGGTGACCCTCAGCTCGGGCGTGCTGGCGGAGGAGATCTTCCGGCAGGAGCAGGCGGCGCGGGTGCGCACCGAGATGGAGGCGCTGTTTGGCCGGGCCGGCAGCGAGTGAGTGCGGCGCGGCAGGATATGGCAGCGCGGCGCGGCAGACGCGGCAGGAGCACAGGATAAAAAGACCGGATGGGCGGGCCGCGGGGCCCGCCTTTTGCTGTTTGCGGCCGTTTGCGGCGCAAGGACGGCCGCAGCGGGGCGCGGGGACGGCTGTGCCGTTTTCTCCTTACGGTCGGCTTTACATCCGGCGGCATTTCTGGTAAAATAAGGGCAAACCTATAACGAACAGGCTGTCCCGAAACTGCATCCGCCAAGGGCTGCGGCAAACGCGACAGTCTGCACAGAGAGGGACGGTGACCGTGTATGGCCTATCGGCGGGTTCTGCTCAAGCTGAGCGGCGAGGCCCTGGCGGGCGAAAAGGGGACCGGCTTTGATGAAGCCACCCTGCAAAACATCTGCGCGGGCATCCGCGCGGCCCACGAGCAGGGGGTGCAGATCGGCATCGTGGTGGGCGGCGGCAACTTCTGGCGCGGCCGCACCAGCGGCAGGATGGAGCGCACCTGCGCGGATAAAATTGGCATGCTGGCCACCGTGATGAACTGCCTCGCCGTGGCGGACGCGCTTGAGCAGCAGGGGGTGCGCACCT
This sequence comes from Faecalibacterium sp. UBA7177, assembly GCA_002491225.1. Classification (GTDB taxonomy): domain Bacteria; phylum Bacillota; class Clostridia; order Oscillospirales; family Ruminococcaceae; genus UBA7177. Next base: position 4,343 of record DKVN01000091.1, on the reverse strand, counting down.
GCGTGATGAGCGCGGCGGTGATGCCCCAGGTGGCCCAGCCCTTTACCCGCACCGCGGCGCTGGAGCAGCTGGAGGCGGGCCGGGTGGTGCTGTTTGGCGGCGGCACCGGCAACCCCTTCTTCTCCACCGACACCGCCAGCGCCCTGCGCGCGCTCGAGATCAGCGCCGACGTGATGCTCAAGGCCACCATGGTGGACGGCGTGTATGACAAGGATCCCAAAAAGTACCCCGACGCGGTGCGGTACGAGCGGCTGACCTTTAGTGAGGTGCTGGAAAAACGCCTCGCGGTGATGGACGGCACCGCCGCCACCCTCTGCCGGGAGAACGGGCTGCCCATTCTGGTGTTTGACCTGCACGAGCCGGGCAACATCGCCCGCGCGGCGGCAGGCGAGCCGGTGGGGACGCTGGTTCAAGAGGAGTAAAGCAAAACCGCTTTACAGATTTTTTTGCGGCGATCTGGCTCGGCACCGGGCCGGCGTCCGGGGCCCGCAGGGCCCGCAAGAGACCCAAAAGATGAAAGCGGCCCCAGGCCCGCAAGAGGCCCCAAAAGTGTATGATACTCCCCAATGAGGGGATCAGCAAACGACCCATAAGCCACCGCAGCGGCCGTGCCGCGGCATCCGCCCATCACCCGACAGCCCGGGAACCCTGCGCGCAGCGCCGCCCGGCGGCCCCCCGCGCTGAGGGATCCCAAGAAAAGGAGAGCCAAGCTATGAGCGAGTTTACCAAGCCTTATGAGGAGAAAATGGGCGGCTGCATCCGCCATCTGGAGCGGGAGCTGGCCTCGATTCGCGCCGGCCGCGCCAACCCCGCCGTGCTGGACAAGATCACGGTGGACTATTACGGCACCCCCACCCCCATCAACCAGGTGGCCGCCGTGGCGGTGGCCGAGGCCCGCATTTTGACCATCAGCCCCTGGGACGCCTCGCTGGTGCGGGCGATCGAGAAGGCAATTTTGACCAGCGACCTCGGCATCAACCCCACCAACGACGGGCGGGTGCTGCGGCTGGTCTTCCCCGCGCCGACCGAGGAGCGCCGCAAGCAGCTGACCAAAGAGGTGCAGAAGCTGGGCGAGGAGGGCAAGGTGGCGGTGCGCAATGTGCGCCGCGACGCGATGGATAAGCTGAAGGCCCAGAAAAAGACCAGCGAGATCACCGAGGACGACCAGAAAAAGTTTGAGGAAGAGCTGCAGAAGATCACCGACAAGATGACCAAGCAGATCGACAAGGTGTGTGAGGAGAAGAACCGCGAGATTATGGAGATCTGAGCGGGGCGGCGGCGCCTTTTTGCGATGCAGACCGGTGCCGCCCGCGACCTTTTCGAGTTTTCCGGCTGGCGGCAGGCTGGCCGAACCCGTGCCGCGCATGATGTTGTGCGCGGCACAGCTTTTGGAAAACACCCTTTGGAGGAACAGTGTATGGAGCATCCGGCAAACCCTGCCGAGGGGCTGAGCATCGGCATCATCATGGACGGCAACGGCCGCTGGGCCAAACGGCGGGGGCTGCCCCGCACCGCGGGCCACAAGCGCGGGGCTGAGGTGTTTCAGGACATCACCCGCTACTGCAACGAGATCGGGGTGCAGTCGGTGACCTTTTACGCCTTTTCCACCGAGAACTGGCGGCGGCCGGCCGAGGAGGTCGGCGCGATCATGCGGCTGTTTGGCGATTACCTCGTCAAGGCGTTTGACTACCAGAAGGAGAACAACCGGGTGGTCTTTTTGGGGGATCGCACCGCCCTGGCCCCCGAACACCAGAAGCTGATGAACGAGATCGAGGAGAAGACCGCCCGCAACACCGGCATGACCCTGAACATCGCGGTCAACTACGGCGGCAGGCAGGAGCTTGTGCGGGCGGCCCGGCGGCTGGCCCGGCAGGTGCAGCAGGGGACGCTGGCCCCCGAGGAGATCACCGAGCAGAAAATTGCCGACGAGCTCTACACCCGCGGCCAGAAGGACCCCGATTTTATTCTGCGGCCGAGCGGGGAAAAGCGGCTGTCGAACTTTCTGCTCTGGCAGAGTGCCTATGCCGAGTTTATCGAGTCGGACATCCTCTGGCCGGACTTTACCCGGCAGGACCTCGACGCCGCCATTGAGGAGTTCCATCACCGCAGCCGCCGGTTCGGCGGCGTTTGACCCCGGCTCGACCCGGCAGCTCAACCTGGCACTTGGCCCGGCAGTTTCACCTGGCACATGACCCGGCAAAGGGGAGGAAAGGTTCCATGAAAACCCGTATCATCACATCCGTTGTCGGCCTCGCGTTTCTGGCGGGGCTGCTCTGCCTGTTCGACACCATCGTCTTTGATCTGGTGGTGGCCGGTATCTGCATGCTGGCCATCCACGAGGTGTACAGTGCGGTGGGTTTACAGGGGCACTGGGGGGCCTACCTGCCCTTTGTGCCCTTTACCCTTTTGATCATGCTCTCCAACTCGCGGTATGTGCTGCCGCTGGTGCTGCCGCTGGCCTTTGTGTTTGCGCTGTATCTCTGCGTGTATGTCATCCGGCGGCACGAGACGGTCGAGTTTGGCAGGCTGGGCGGGCTGGTGTTTTTCAGCGGGGTGATCCTGCTCTGCTTTTACTCGCTGGTCTACCTCAAGCGGCTGCTGCCGCCCGAAATCTATCACGGGGATGCGATCTTCTTTATCCTGCTGATCCTCTGCTTTGCCTGGGGGGGCGACTCGGCGGCCTACTTTGCCGGGCGCTTTTTGGGCAAGCACAAGCTGGCCCCCAAGGTCAGCCCCAACAAGACGGTCGAAGGGGCCGTGGGCGGGGTGCTGGGCAGCGTGGTGCTGGGCGTCGCCGCCACCGCCATCTACGCCGCCATTTCGCAGCGGGTGGAGCTGTTTACCAGCACCGAGGCGAGCGTTTTGCTCTACCTCACGGTTGCGCTGCTGGCGGCGGTGGCCTCGGTGCTGGGCATTCTGGGGGATCTGTTCGCCTCGGCGGTCAAGCGGCAATATGGTATTAAGGACTACGGCACCATCTTCCCCGGGCACGGCGGCGTGCTGGATCGGTTCGACAGCGTGATGTTCATCGCCCCCTTTGTGACCATCGTGGTCACCTTTGTGTTCTACCATTTCCAGTAAGGGTAATATAGGTGATAGCAGGGCCGCGCCGCGCCGGGAAGCGCGCGGGGCTGCCGCAAGGCCCGCGCGGTGTGCGCGGGGGCAGGGAGGAACCCGCCATGAAAAAACGCATTGTGCTGCTGGGCTCGACCGGCTCGATCGGCACCCAGAGCCTTGAGGTCATCCGCGCGCAGGGATATGAGGTATTGGGCCTCGCGGCCGGGTCGAACGACGCGGTGCTGCTCGAGCAGATCGAGGAGTTTCACCCCGCGGCGGCGGCCCTGGCCGATGAGGCGGCCTGCGAGCGGCTGCGCGCCGCGCTGGCCGGCCGGGCCGACGCGCCCCGGCTGCTCTGCGGGGCGCAGGGCATCGAGGAGCTGGCCCGGATGCCGGGCGCGGACATCGTGCTCAACGCAGTGGTGGGCATCGCGGGGCTGGGGGCCACCCTCGCCGCGCTCGAGAGCGGGCACGACCTCGCGCTGGCGAATAAAGAGAGCCTGGTCACCGGCGGGGCGCTGGTGCTGGAGGCGGCCCGGCGCACCGGCGCAAGGCTGCTGCCGGTGGACAGCGAGCACTCGGCCATCTTCCAGTGTTTGCAGGACGCCGCCTCGGCCAAACGGCTGGAAAAGATCCTGCTCACCGCCTCGGGCGGGCCGTTTTTCGGGATGAATCGGGAGCAGCTTGCGGGCAAGACCCGCGCCGACGCGCTCAAGCACCCCAACTGGTCGATGGGGGCCAAGATCACCATCGACTCGGCCACCCTGATGAACAAGGGGCTCGAGCTGATCGAGGCGGTCTGGCTGTTCGGCCTGCCGCCCGAAAAAATCCAGATCGTGGTGCAGCGGCAGAGCATCATCCACTCGATGGTGCAGTACGCCGACCACTCGGTGATCGCCCAGCTGGGGGTGCCGGACATGCGCATCCCCATCCAGTACGCCCTCACCTGGCCCGACCGCATCCCCGGCCCAGCCCCGGAGCTGGATTTTACCAGGCTTGGCCCGCTGACCTTTGATGTGGCGGATGAGGAGACCTTCCGCTGCCTTGCCGCCTGCAAAAAGGCGATCGCCAAGGGCGGGCTTGCCCCCTGCGCGGCCAACGGCGCCAACGAGGAGGCGGTGGGCCTGTTTTTGCGGGACGAGATCGGCTTTTTGGAGATCGGGCGGCTGGTCGAGGCGGTGGTGGAGAGCGAGGCGTTTGGCGGCAGCTACAGCCTTGCCGAGGTCTACGAGTGCGACCGGGCGGCCCGGGCATTTGTGCGGGCGCAGGCGAAGCGGCGGTAGGCG
>DKVN01000036.1:14320-17741 GCA_002491225.1 Faecalibacterium sp. UBA7177 | reverse complement strand
GAAGGCGGCGTTGGTGGACATGTGGAGCTTACCGGGCTCCACCGTGACCAGCTCACCGGCGGGGGCATCGGTAGCGGGGGCGTCCGTGGCCGGCGCGTCGGTAGCAGGGGCGTCGCTGGCGGGCGCGTCGGTGGCGGGGGTGGTATCGCCGCCGGAGCAGGCAGCCAGGGCGAAGACCATGCAAAGGGCCAACAGCAATGCAAGATATTTCTTCATTTTCATTCGATCTCCTTTTGCCGTTCCTGATAGAACGGGAATTATCTGGATTATACATGAGATACAGGTAAAATGCAATGGCATTTTCCACAAAATCAACACTTCATTTTTCCGTATTCGTTGTGCGTGAATAAATATTCGTATTTGCATAAAAAAACACCGCCCTCCATGAGGCGGTGTTTTTTATGCTGTCTTTTTATTGGCGTCAGGGCAAATAGTTGCGGGGGTTCTGCCGCTGGCCGTTGACCCGGACCTCAAAGTGGCAGTGGTTGCCGGTGGAGTTGCCGGTGGAGCCCACCGAGGCGATGATATCGCCGCGGGTGACGTACTGGCCGGCGCGCACGTGCAGCGCCGAGGCGTGGGCGTAGAGGGTGGACCAGCCGTTGCCGTGGTTGATCACTACATAGTTGCCGTAGCTGTAATGCCAGCCCGCCTGCATCACCAGGCCGCTGTCCGCCGCGAGGATGGCCGCGCCGTAGGAGGCGCAGATATCCGCGCCCTTGTGGTAGCTGCTCATCCAGCGACTGACGTACTTGTACTGCGGCACCGGCCACATCCAGGCGCCGGTGGCCGTCTCGACGATCGCGCCGCTGGGAAGTTTGGTGCCCTTGACGATCTCCTTGGTGACCGGGGCCGAGAGGGTGACCCGGCTGATCTCCTGCTCGCTGGTGACCCCGTTGATGGTGACAAAGTCCGAGGTGACCTCGTCGACGCCGTTGACGCCCTCCTGCACCGTGCGGGTGGTGCCCCAGGCGTACTCGCCCGACTCGGTGGTGTTGGTCTGGAAGGGGATCTCCTGCTGGTAAGTACGCCGCTCGATGGTTTTGACATTGAGGAAATCCACCGACTGACGGATGAGGAACTGCTCGCCGGGGTACATCCGGCTGTTGGCCTCGGCCTCGCCGCCGTTCATGGCGTAGAACTGATCGAGGGTGAGGTCGTTGCGGGCGGCCATGACCGAGGGAGAATCCCCCTGCTGCACCGTGTCGTACACCTCGCCCTGCACCTGGCCGTGCAGCTGGGTCGAGATGGCATTGTAGGGGGTGATCGAATCGGTGAAGAAGACCCCGTCCACCAGGTCGACCGTCTGGACAAACTCGACCCGCTGGTCGGGGTTGCCGTGGTCGCGGTAGGGTTCGAGGATGCCGTCCAGCTCGCCGCGCAGCTTGTCGCCCTCGGTGGTGATGGCCTCGAGCTCGCCGTTGACATAGAGGGCGGTGGCCTCGAGGATCTGGTCGCTCGAGGAGCGCAGGATCGCGTCGGCCATGGTGTTCTGGTCCATCGTCTGATCCGAGATGGCGAGGGTATAGCTGGGGGTCACCGACCATTCCTGCCCGTTGCTGCCCGCGGTCTCCACCCGCTCGGCCACCGCATTGCGGGCGCTGTCAAACACCGTCTCGCTCTCGACATAGCCCACGAGGCTGCCGTCCACCGAGACGGCCAGCACATAGTTGTAGGCCAGCACGGTTTTGACCGTGTAGACAAACACCCCCAGCGCCAGCACCGGCAGCACATAGATGACCGCCCGGCCCACCAGCGGGAAGTACCGCCGGATGCCGCGGAAGAAGTAGGCGATGCCGCCGCCCGCCGCGCGGGCCCCGCCCACCAGCTTGCGCTGCTCGCGCACAAAGGTGCGCAGGTTGTGCAGGCCGATGCCGATGCGCACAAAGGGCTGGGTGAGATCGGTCCAAAAAGTATGGAGGATGCCGCCGAAAAAGCGGCCGATGGCAAAGAGGATGTGCCAGGCCCGCCGGGCGGCCAGCTGCAGCCCGGCCTTGAGGATGCGGGCGGCCCGCAGCACGAAATACTCGGTGCCAAAGCCGACCGAGTACAAAAATTCGCCCAGCCGCCCGGCCTCGGGGCGGCGCTTGGCCCAGCGCCAGAAGCGGGCGAACCGGCGGCTGCACCATACGCGCAGATGCACGATCAGGCACCAGACGGCGCCGGTGGACCGGCAGTACCAACCGGCCAGCGCCCAATCGAGCCTGCGGGCCGGCTCGGCCGGGCGCGGGCGGCGGGGCGTTTGCTTGTTTGGCATGACGGGGTCTCTCCTTTCGGCAGGGCGGCCGGGGCAGGCCTGCTCTGCATTTTTCGGCAGCCGCGCGGAGCGGCTGTTGGTTGGCTTTGGTTGATGTTTGGCTGATGAGCCGCGGGGCCTCAGCCCTCCCCTGCTTCGGCCCAGGTGCGCAGCGCATCCGCCGCGCCGGGGATGGTGCGGGCCAGCGCCGCCATGTCGGGCGGCAGCGGGCAGCAAAAGGCACACGGCGCGCCGGTGAGCGGGTGGGTAAATCCCACCCTGGCGCAGTGCAGGGCGTGGCGGGCGATGGACCCGCGGCGTCCGCCGTAGAGGGTATCCCCCGCGAGGGGGTGGCCGAGCGAGGCGAAATGCACCCGGATCTGGTGGGTGCGGCCGGTGCAGGGCTCGACCTGCACCAAACTGAGGCCGCCGCCCGCCGCCAGCACCCGGTAGGGGGTGCGGCTGGGCTTGCCGTCCGGGCGCACCGCCCGCTGCACCGTGCTGCCCGCGGCAAGCCCGATGGGCGCATCGACGCAGCCGGGGCCAGGCGGCAGTTCCCCCTCGCAGAGGGCGAGGTACTGCTTGTGGGCGGTTTGGGTTAGCAGCGGCGCGGCAAAGGCATTTTGGGCGGCCAGCACCAGGCCGCTGGTGTTCACATCCAGCCGCCCGATCGGCCGGAACACCCCGGCCTGCCCGCGGCGCTGCAGCTCCCCCAGCCAGGCGTTGGCGAGGGTGCCGCGCTCGTGCCCCCTGGTGGGGTGCACCGCCATGCCGGCGGGTTTATTGAGCAGCAGCAGGTGTTCGTCCTCGTAGATAATTTCGAGCGGGAGCGGCTCGGGCGTTACGGTGGTGGGGGCTTCGGGCGGCAGGCAGAACGAGAGGCGCTGGCCCGCGGCGGCCCGGACATTGGTGTGTACCGGCTGGCCGTCCAGCCAAAAGCCGAGCCCCCACTTGACCGACCGGGCCAGCTGGGTGCTGAGCCCGAGCGCGCGCAGCACATCCCGCAGCCGCCAGCCGTCGCAGCGGGCGGGCACCTCAAACTGCAGCTGCACGCCCCACTCCCCCTTATACTATCTTGTATTATAGCACAAACGGCCGCGGGTTGCAAATCGGCCCGCACTCCCCCACCCGCCTGGGGATCTGGAGCGGGGGAAAGCCTGCGCCCGCCGTCCGCTGCCGACACAGGGG
>DKVN01000036.1:2821-13998 GCA_002491225.1 Faecalibacterium sp. UBA7177 | reverse complement strand
GGACGGTTCTTCTGTCTTTCGCTTCGCTGCGGACAGAAGCACCGTCCCCATGTCGTTCGCTGGGTCTGTGCGGTCTGAAAAGAGGCAAGGGGCGGGGCGCGGCCGCTGGCCGCACCCCGCCCCATCTACGCTACGCCATCCGGCGCGGAATGTCAATGAACAAACTGTGAAAATTCGGCTGGAAATGGCTGGAAATGGCTGGAAATGGCTGGAAACGGGCCGACCCGCGCGGCGCGGGAGGCCCCGGCCAGCGCCCCGGCCTATGCGGGAAAACTCTTCCTTTTTGCCTCACTCGACCTTCCAGTAGACCGCCGAGTGGGGGGGCAGCTCGCTGCCGCCGCCAAAATCGTGCGGCCGGCCGGTGATGAGGTCGACCGCGCGGCCCGCCCGGGCGTCAAAGTGGGCGGTGTAGGGCGCATCCTCGGCGTTGACGGCCACCAGCACCCGCTCGCCGGGGGTCTCCCGCTCAAAGATGATCTGCCGGTTGGTGAGCAGGACATTGCGGTAGCTGCCGTAACAAAGCGCTTCACTCTCCCGGTGGGCCTTGGCGAGGGCGGCGATCCACTCAGTGAGCTCGTTTTGCTGCGGGGTCTCGATGGCCGGGCGCAGCGGCGCGTCCGCCCCGGCCCCCTGGCCCTTTTGGCCCTCGATGCCCCACTCGCTGCCGTAGTAGATACACGGAGTGCCCGGCATGCCGAAGAGGATGCCGTAGAGCGGGCGCAGATGGCGCGGGTCGCTGAGGATGCTGGCAATGCGGGGCACGTCGTGGTTGTCCGCAAAGTTGAGCAGGTGGCGGCCCTTATAGAGGGTCCAGGGCTCGGGGCCGAACTGCCGGGCCAGGCTGTGGCCGATCTCGAACATGTTCATGCTGTTGAAGCTGGAATAAAGGCCCTTGTAGCACTCGTAGTTGGTCACCGAGTGGCAGAGGCCGTCCCCCATCCAGCGGTTGTAATCGCCGTGTAAGGTCTCGCCCACCAGCACAAAGTCGGGCTTGAGGGTGTCGGTAAACCGGCGCAGCTGGCCCAGAAACTCGGGCGGCAGGCAGTAGGCGACGTCCAGCCGCAGCCCGTCGATGCCAAAGGTATCCACCCAGTGGCGCACCGCGTCAAACAGATGCCCGGTGACCGCCGGGTTTTGCAGGTTGAGCTTGACCAGCTCCTCATGGCCCTCCCAGCTCTGGTACCAGAGGCCGTCGCCATAGCCGTTGTTGCCGTCAAAGCTCACCGAGAACCAATCCTTATAGGGGCTCTCCCACCGCTTTTGCAACACGTCCTGGAAGGCCCAGAACCCGCGGCCCACGTGGTTGAATACCCCGTCAAACAGCACCCGCAGCCCCGCGGCGTGGAAGGCCTCGCAGACCCCGGCCAGCTCCTCTTCGGTGCCGAGCCGGACATCCACCTTGAAAAAGTCCCGGGTGTCGTAGCCGTGCCGGTCGCTCTCGCAGACCGGGTTGAGCAGCACGGTGTCCGCCCCGGCGGCCCTGATCTGCTCTGCCCAAGGCTTGAGGCGCAGGATGCGCCCCGGCTGCGCCAGCACCCCGTCGTTTTCGGCCGGGGCCCCGCAGAGCCCCAGCGGATAGATCTGATAGACCACTGCCTGATCGTACCACATTGTTCCCATCGTCCTCTCTATCTTGTATTGCTGTGTTGTGCGGGCCCTTCGCCCGCTCAGTCGGTATAGGGCGCGTAGCCGTCCGCCGCGCTAAAGCAGATGCTCTGCACCAGCCGCCCGGTGACCGGGTCCACCACCACCACCGAGACCCCGTCGTGCGCAAGGGCGACCTGCTCGCCGCCAAACCAGACCTCGGCCGCGGCGCTGCTGACCGAAGCAGTGAGCAGCGCGTGCGCCTCGTCCGGGCCGCTGCCCACCGGCGAGGGCTCGGCGGGCAGGAGATCGGCCAGCCGGGCCTCGGCGGTGAGCGGCGCTTCGGCCCCCGGCGGGGCGGTCTGCTGCCGCCATCCTGTGCCCGGCCCGTACAAACAGAGCCCGCAGCCGCCGGGGGTGTCCAGCACGGCGGTGTCCAGCCCCGCGGCGGCAAACGCGCCGCGCACCGCGGCAAAGCCCTCGGTAGTCTGCGCGCCGCTTTGGGCGAGGTCTCCCCGGGCGGTGAGGGCCACGAGGTATCCATTCTCCTCCGCCTTTTGCAGGATCCCGGCGAGGTCGGCGGTCATCCGCAGGTCCATCCGGGCGCGGTCGGCGTTTTCGATCTGGGCCGATCTCTGCCAATCGGCATAGGCGGGGTCGGCCCGGTGGTCGGGCAGGGCGTACCGCCCGGCCAGCCAGGCCGCGATGTGGGCCGAGATCGCCTCGGCCCCCTTGTAATTGACATGGGCGTGCTCGGCCATCTGGCTGGCCCAGTCAAACCCGGCCTCGGCGGCGGTGGCGGGGTCGAAGTAGTTGAGGAAGGGCACCCCATTTTCGGCACAGAGCCGCGCGGCCTTGGCGTAGATGCCGTACTCCTCGGCGGTGCACTCGTAGGGCAGGGCCGTCACCACCAGCGAAAAGCCCTCCTGCTCGGCCAGCGCAAAAAAGCGGCGGAGGTATCGTTCGCAGGGCTCCTCCATGAGCTCGTTTTCCGCCGTGTCGGGCGGCATCTGCTGCGGGGGAAAGGCCTCGGTGGTATATAAGGGCCCGTAGCCCTTGCCGGTGGTGGCATCGTTTTGCAAAAACCAGAGCCAGTCCTTTTCGCTCAGCGCCTTCCACCGGTTGTGGAACTGGAAGAGGGAAAAATAATCGGTGAAGGGCCGGTGGTTGGTCTGGCAGGCGCTCATGGCCAGGGCCAGTCGCAGCCGGTTGTAGCCGGGCCGGATGAGCATCGAGTACTGGTCGCTGGTGGCGTTGATCTGGATATCGGTCATGTAGGTGTGGCCGTAGGTGAGGCCGAAGGCGTCCAGCACCACCACCTTGGGGGTTTGCGTTTTGAGCCCCTCCTTGAGGTAGTGGTAGCTGGTCCAGACCGGCTGGCTCCAGCTGTAGAGCACATAGCTGGTAAAGCCCTCCTGCTCGAAGATGCGGGTGGGGGCGAAGGCCGCGTTGGCGTGGCTGCCCCCGATGAAGAGCACATCGATGCTGTTTTTGGGCTCCTCATAAAAGCCGCGGATGGTGCCGCCCTTGTCGCAGAGCAGCTGGTCCAGCAGGGCCACCATCAGCAGCACCAGCAGGCAAAAAACGGCCAGCCGCGCCGCGCGGCGCAGCCAGAGGCGGTGTTCCGAACGTTGCGCTTGCTGCATAAGCCCTCCCTGTGGGGGCGTTTTTTGCCCAAAACGCCCCGCGCGAATTTACGGATAGGATAAAATATTTTGTCTAAAACTGGAAGTAGATAAACGGCACCTCCTGGTACCCCGCGCCGTACATGCCGAACACGACGATCAGCGCGATGCCGGCCAGCAGCACCGCCCACTGGGCGGCCAGCGGCAGCGCCATCAGCCGCGGGGTGAGCGGGCCGTGCTTTTTGCGCAGCACGTCGGTGGCAAACAGCGCGAGGATGGCCAGCCACCCCACCGCGAGATCCGCCGCGTCGAGGCCGAGCCCCTCGTACCCCGCGCCGCCGAAGGGGGCGGGATCCCAGCGGAAGAGACCTTTCAACACCTGCACCGCCTCGCCGAGGCTCCCGGCCCGGAAAAAGACAAAGGCCAGCGCCGCGAAGCAGAAGGTGAGCGCCACGCACCCCGCGCGGTGCAGCGCCCCCTCGCGCCGGATGTGCAGCGCGCCGCAGAGCCGCGCACGCAGGGGGCCGCTGAGCCGGGAGGCCACGCTGTACGCCCCGTGCAGCGCCCCCCAGACCACAAAGGTCCAGGCCGCCCCGTGCCAGAGCCCGCTGACGAGGAAGACGATCATCAGGTTGCAGCAGGTGCGCGCGAGGCCGCGGCGGTTGCCTCCCAGGGGGATATAGAGGTAATCGCGGAACCAGCTGGTGAGGGTGACGTGCCAGTTTGCCCAGAACTCGCCGATCGAGGCGGCGAGGTAGGGGGCATTAAAGTTGCGGGTGAGGGTGAAGCCCATGACCCGGGCCGCGCCGATGGCGATGTCGCTGTAGGAGGAAAAATCGCAGTAGAGCTGCAGCGCGAAAAACACCACCGCCATGCCGGTGGCCACCGTGCCGTGGGCGGCGGGGTCGGCATAGACGGCGTCGACCAGCAGGGCCAGCCGGTCGGCGATCACTAACTTTTGGATGTAGCCCCAGAGCATCTGGATGAGGCCGGATTTGGCGGCGTCATAATCAAACCGGCGGGGAGCCTTAAATTGCGGCAGCATGTTGGTGCTGCGCTCGATCGGCCCGGCCACCAGCTGGGGGAAAAAGCTGACAAAGAGCGCGTAGGTGCAAAGGTTTTTTTCCGGCTCCAGCCGCCCGCGGTAGACGTCGATGGTGTAGCCGATGGCCTGGAAGGTGTAAAAGCTGATGCCCACCGGCAGCAGCACCGAAAACCCCTGCCCCACCGCGTTAAGGCCGAGCGCGGCCAGCACCGCGTTACAGTTTTGCAGCAAAAAGCCGCCGTACTTGAACACCGCCAGCACACCCAAATTGGCCGCGAGGCAGGCCGCCACCACCCCTTTTTTGCCCCGCAGCGTTTTGGCGCGGGGCAGCAGCAGCCCCGCGCCCCAGGTGACGAGTGTGGAAAAGAGCATCAGGAGGGCGTATTTGGGGTTCCAGCACATATAAAAGAAGTAGCTGGCCGCGAGCAAAAAGAGGTTGCGCAGCCGGTGGGGCAGCAGAAAGCTGCCGGCTGCCGCCAGCGGAAAAAACAGCACAAATTTGAGCGAGTTAAAGAGCATGGCGCCCTCCCTCTATTGCGGTGGGTCGCGGCTGCGGGGCGGCGATGGGCCGCGCGGCGCGCAGGCGCGGGATACAGGATTGGCTTTTCGGGCGGGTAGTTGGCCGGGTCATTGCCCCAGCACCTGCCGGGCGATGTCGGCGCTGGCCTTGGCGTCTTTGGCGTAGTAGTCCGCCCCGATGCGGCGGGCATAGTCCGGCGTGAGCACCGCGCCGCCCACCATCACCTTACAGTCGAGGCCCGCCGCGCGCAGGGCCTCTATGGTCGCCTGCATGGCGGGCAGGGTGGTGGTCATCAGGGCCGAGAGCCCCACCAGCGGCGCGCCGCTGCGGCGCACCGCCTCGACCACCGCCTCGGGCGACACGTCCCGGCCGAGATCCTCGACCTCGTAGCCATAGTTTTCGAGCACGACGTGCACGATATTCTTGCCGATGTCGTGCACGTCCCCCTTGACGGTGGCGAGGATGATATGCCCGCGGCTGGCCCCGGCCGTGCCGCTGGCGGCCATCGCCCCGCGCACCTCCTCAAAGGCGGCCTGGGCCGCCCCCGCCGCCTGCAGCAGCTGGGGTAAAAAGAGCCGCCCCGCCTCAAAGCCCGCCCCCACCGCGTCGAGCGCCGGGATGAGCTCGGTGTTGACGATGGCGAGCGGCTCGGTGGTCTCGAGCAGCGCCCGGGCCGCGGCGGCGGCCTCGGCCCGCAGGCCCTGCTCCACCGCCTGGGCGAGGGGTTTTCGCTCCCCGCCGGGCGCGGCTGTGCCGCCCGCGGCAGCCCCCGCCGGGCCGGAGATCGGCCGCGGCTGGGTCTGCACCTGTGCCCCGGCGTACTTTGCCACATACTCGGCGCTGCCCGCGTCCTGCGCGGTGAGCACCCGGAAGGCGGCCACCGCCGCCATCATCCCCGCGCTGGCCGGGTTGAGGATGGCGAGATCCAGCCCGGCGGCCATGGCGAGGGTGAGGAAGCTGGTGTTGAGATACTCCCGGCAGGGCAGCCCGAAGCTGATGTTCGAGACCCCCAGCACGGTGCGCAGGCCCAGTTCTTTTTTGCAGGCGGCCACCGCTTTAAGGGTCTCGGCCGCCCCGGCCTGCTCGGCGCTGGCCGTGAGGGTGAGGCAGTCGATGTAGATGTCCTCTTTGGGGATGCCCGCGGCAAGGGCCGCGTCCCGGATGCGCCTTGCGATGGCGAGCCGCCCGGCGGCGGTGGGCGGGATGCCGTGTTCGTCGAGGGTGAGCCCGATCACCGCCGCGCCGTACCGCTTGCAGAGGGGCAGGATGCGCCCGAGCACCGCCGCCTCGCCGTTGACCGAGTTGACAATCGGCTTGCCGTTGTAGGCCCGCAGCCCCCGCGCAAGGGCCTCGGGGTCGGCGGAATCGAGCTGGAGGGGCAGGTCGGTGACCGCCTGCACCGCCCGCACGGCGGCCTCCATCAGGGCGGGCTCGTCGACGCCGGGCATGCCGACATTGAGGTCGAGCAGCTGGGCCCCGGCCTCGGCCTGCTCGACCGCCTGGGCCGCGAGATAGTCCAGATCGCCGGTGCGCAGCGCCTGCTGGAACCGCTTTTTGCCGGTGGGGTTGAGCCGCTCGCCCACCACCGTGATGCCCCGCACCTCGACCGCCCGCACCGGGGTGCAGAGCATCGAGCGCCCGCCGCCCCGCTTTGGGGCCAGGGCCGCGCCCGCAAACCGCCCGGCCAGCAGCCGGATGAACGCGGGCGTAGAGCCGCAGCAGCCGCCCACCATCGAGACGCCGAGCGCCATGTACGGCTCCATCGCCTCGCAGAAGCCCTCGGCGGTCAGGTCATACCCGCTGCCGTCGGCGTGGGGCAGCCCGGCGTTGGGCTTCATAAAGACCGGTACTTCCCCCGGCACCGCGGCGCAGAGCCGCTCGGCCAGCGGGCAGATCTCTTTGGGCCCGAGCGAGCAGTTGATGCCCACCGCGTCCGCCCCCAGCCCCACCGCCACGGCGGCGAAGCTCTCGACACAGCAGCCGGTAAAGCTGCGGCCGTTCGCCTCAAAGGTCATCGAGGCCAGCACCGGCAGGGTGCTGTGTTCCTTGGCCGCCAAAATGGCGGCTTTGAGCTCGTAGAGATCGGTCATCGTCTCAAAAAAGACGAGGTCGGCGTCCCGCTTGCCCGCCTCGATGATGGCGGCGTACTCGGCGTAGGCGTCCTCAAACGAGAGGCTGCCCGCCGGGGCCAGCAGCTCGCCCAAGGGGCCGACATCCAGCGCCACCAGCGCCCCATAGGGGGCGGCGGCTTTGCGGGCGCAGGCGAGCGCCGCCGGGATGACCTCGGCGATCGTGTGGCCGCTGTCCGCCAGTTTATGCGGCGAGGCCCCGAAGGTGTTGGCGCAGAGCAGCCGCGCCCCCGCCGCTGCGTACTGGGCGTGGATGGAGGTGGGCAGATCAGGGTCGGTGAGGGCGAGCAGGGCGGGGTTGGTGCCCACGGGCATCCCGGCGGCCTGCAGCATGGTGCCCATGCCGCCGTCCAGAATGATCATCCGCTCCCGGGCAAAGAGATCCCGCAGGGTCACCGGCCCGTTTGGGGCGAGATTTTGGGCGGCGTTTTGTGCAGCGGAAAGGCTCATGCGCGTCCCTCCTTTTCCGTCGGGGCCGCAGCGCCCCCGCGCCCCGGCAGCAGGTCGGCGATGCCCTCGTAGACCCGCCGGGCCACCAGGGGGTTGTTCATGGCGTAGAGGTGCACCCCGTCCGCGCCGCCCTCGATGAGGTCCCGCAGCTGGGCGACGGCGTACTCGATGCCGGCCTCAAAGAGGCCCTGCTCATCGTCCTGCCAGCGGCTGATCATCTTGGTAAAGGCGGGGGGCAGGCTGGCGCTCGAGAGCTTGACCGTCCGCTCGATCTGCCGGGTGCTGACGATCGGCATCACCCCGGCCGAGACCGGCAGCCGGATCCCCGCCTTGCGGGCCCGGTTGAGGAAGCGGTAGTACTGCAGGTTCTCGAAGAACAGCTGGGTGACCAGGTGCCCCGCCCCGGCCTCCTGCTTTTTGCGCAGCGCGTCCATGTCGGCGGCGAGGCTCTCGCTCTCGGGATGGCCCTCGGGGTAGCAGGCCCCCCCGAGGCCAAACCCGCTGTACTCGGCCCGGACAAACCGCATCAATTCATCCGCGTGGGCAAAGGCCGAGGGGGGCGCGTCGGCAAACCGATCCCCCCGCAGAGCCAGCAGGTTCTGGATGCCCGCGGCCCGCAATTCTGTGAGCGAGGCGCGCAGCTGGGCCTCGCTGGCCCCCATGCAGGTGATGTGGGCCAGCGGCTCGAGCCCGAGGTCATTCTTGATGAACCGGGCGATCTGGCAGGTGGAGATGCCGCCCCGCCCGCTGCCCCCCGCCGAGCAGGTGACGCTGATAAAATCCGGCCGCAGGGTGGCCATCTCGGTGAGGGCCGCCTGCATCCCGGCAAGGCTCGACTCCTTTTTGGGCGGGAAGACCTCGATCGAAAAGACACAGGGCTTTTGGGCATACAGCTCGCTCAATGGCATCGGGGCATCTCTCCTTTGCTCAGGTTTTTCGGTTTCGTGGGTTCGCGTGGTTCCGCATTCGGCAGGGTGGGCCGCCGGGCCACGGTGCAGCACCCGTGCCAGCAGTGCGGCGTTCAGGGCGCGGCGGCGGGCGGTCTCGGCGTCATCCCGCACCCACACCCCGCCTGCCAGCACCACCGTCTCCCCCTCGCGGATCGGCGGGTCGGTCCGGGCCAGTGCCTCAAGCGGCACAGTGAGCGGCTGCTCCTCCTCGCTCAGCAGCACGGCCCTGCCGCCGCTGAGCTGATCGACGCTGTAATACTCCATCCCGGCTGTCCCCCTTCGCGGTCGCCTTCGCGATCATTTCTTTCCTTCCGGCCTCTCATTTCCGGCGCGGTCACCCGGCCTCGTCCAGCGCCTGCGCGCGGTGCTGGCCCCGCGATGTGGTCACCGTGATGCCCTCGGCGGTGCCGCGCACCACCACCGAGCCGTCCAGGTCGGTGCGGTAGAGCTCGGCCCCGAGTTCGGCAAACCGCTGGCGCGGCTCCCGGTGGGGGTGGCCGTACTCGTTGTCCTTACCGCAGCAGGCCACCACGATGCTGGGGTGGATCGCCTGCAAAAATGCCTCGGTGTTCGAGCTGTTCGAGCTGTGGTGCGCCGCCTTGAAGAGGTCGGCAGACAGATCCTCCCCGCGGGCCAGCGCGTCCGCTTCCACCGGCCGCTCGCCGTCGCCGCTGTCCACAAAGGTGAGATGCGGGCCGACATACCGCAGCACCGGCGAGAGGTCGTTGTAGTTTTCGGTCTCGACCCCCTCGCCCAGCACCTGCAGGGTTCCGCTGCCGATGGCGTAGCTCTCGCCCACCCGCACCGTGTCGGCCGGGATCTTTTGCTGGTCGATCTCCCGCAGGATCTTTTCGAGGCTGTAGGCGGTGGAGGGGGGCGCCTTGTCAAGATCCGGCAGCAGCACCCGGTCCACCGTGCAGCGGCGCAGCACCTCCCGCATGCCGCCGGTGTGGTCAAAGTGGGGGTGGGTCATCACCAGCAGGGTGAGATGGGTGGCCCCCGCCTCCTCGAGGTAGGCGATGAGGCTGTCCTGATTTTCGCGCACCCCGGCGTCGATCAGGCAATATTCGCCCCCCTGCTCGATCAGCACCGCATCCCCCTGGCCGATGTCGATGAAGTGCACCGCCGTCTCCTCTTCGGGGGCGCTGGCGGGGGCGGCAGGCACGCCGGGGCTCTGCAGCCCGAACATCTGGTAAAACTCATCCCACACCGGCTCACCGGTGACCTTTTGCAGCAGGCTGAGCGCCAGGATAAAGACCAGCAGCGCCCCCAACCCGGTCAGCACCCGGCGGCGCATTTTGGTGCCTGCGGCCGCCTGGGGCCTGGCCGGGCGGTCTTGCGCCCCCTGCGGGGGCTGTGTGGGTCGGTTTTTCATCGGTTTTTACTCCTTTTCGGGGTCGGTTTGGCGGGCTTGCCGCCCTTCGGACTGCCGTTCCTGGCCCTGCCGTTCCTGGCCCTGCCGCCCTGCGCCCCTCTGCCGCCCTGGCCGGGCCGGGCGGGCCCTCTCCCCTGCCGCGGCCCATCCGCCGCCCGCGCCGCCCGCGGCCTCGCCGCCGCGGGCAGCAGCAGGGGCAGCAGGTCCTCCCGGTGGGTCAGCCGCAGGGCCTTGGCCACACGGGCGGCGTTTTGGGGCTCGTAGTATTGCAGCATCGCCCGCTGCAGGGCCTTGCCCTGCGGGCTTTTTTCCACAAACACCGGCTGCATGGTGTAGGGGTCGAGCCCGGTGTAGTACATGCAGGTCGAGACGGTGCCGGGGGTGGGGTAAAAATCCTGCACCTGCTCGGGCCGCAGATGGTGCCTGCAGAGGTACTCGGCCAGCAGCACCGCGTCCTTAAGGGTGCTGCCGGGGTGGCTGCTCATCAGGTAGGGCACCAGATACTGCTGCCTGCCCGCCTGCTCGGAGAGCTCGTAAAACCGCCGGGAGAACCTCTCGTACACCTCCACCGGCGGCTTGCCCATGCAGCGCAGCACCTGCGGCGAGACATGCTCGGGCGCGACCTTGAGATGCCCCGAGACATGGTGCCGCACCAGCTCCTTGAAAAACCGCTCGTCCTTGTCCCAGACGAGGTAATCGTACCGGATGCCGCTGCGGATGAAGACCTTTTTCACCCCGGGGATCGCCCGCAACCGCTGCAAAATATCCAGATACTCCCGGTGGTCAACGATCAGGTGCGGGCAGGGGGAGGGCGCGAGGCACTTTTTGCCCCCGGCGCAGACCCCCTCCTTCATCTGCCGCCCGCAGCTGGGCCGCCGGAAGTTGGCGGTGGGGCCGCCCACGTCGTGGATGTACCCCTTAAAGCCGGGGCTGGCCGCGATCCGCTCGCCCTCGGCCACCACGCTCTCGGGGCTGCGGCTGGTCACCCGCCGCCCCTGGTGCAGGGTGATGGCACAGAAATTGCACCCCCCAAAGCAGCCGCGGTTGTGGGTGATCGAGAACTCGACCTCCTTGATTGCCGGTACCCCGCCCATCGCATCGTAGCGGGGGTGGGGCCGCCGGGTGTAGGGCAGGGCGTACACCTCGTCCAGCTCCGGCCTTGTCAGCGGCTTTGCGGGCGGATTTTGCACGAGGTACCGCTCGGTTTGCTTTTGTACCAGCACCGCGCCGGTCACCGGATCCTGGTTGTCCATCTGGATCCGGCAGGCCCGCGCGTAGGCGGTTTTATCCGCCGCCACCTTGGCAAACCCCGCGCACTCGAGGTAGCGCGGCGGCAGGCCGGCAAAGTCGGTTAAATAGCAGGTGCCGGGCAGGTCGGTGATGCTGCCCGCCGGCTCCCCCGCCGCGAGGCGGGCCGCGATGGCCCGGGTCTGCCGCTCGCCCATGCCGTAGGAGATGAGATCCGCGCCCGAGGCCTCCGCGATGCTGGGCAGCACCTT
>DKVN01000036.1:1495-2470 GCA_002491225.1 Faecalibacterium sp. UBA7177 | reverse complement strand
ATCACCGGCAGGTCGGGGTAGGCCTCCTTGGCCAGCCGGGTGTACACAACAGCGCAGCGGTCGGGCCGCCGCCCCAGCGCGCCGCCGGGGCTGTAGGCGTCCTCGGCGCGGCGGCGCCTGGCTACCGTGTAGTGGGCCACCATGCTGTCCACATTGCCGCCCCCGATAAAAAACCCGTACCGCGGGCGGCCAAACTCCCGAAAGCTCTCGCAGCTGTGAAAATCCGGCTGGCTCAGCAGACCGACCCGCCAGCCCTCGGCCTCGAGCACCCTCCCGATGATCGCCGCCCCAAAGCTGGGATGGTCGACATAGGCGTCCCCGGTCACCAGCACAAAATCCACCGCGTCCCAGCCGCGGCTGCGCATCTCGGCGCGGTTGATGGGCAAAAACGCCGGGTTCAGCGGCCTTGGCGGGGTTTGCGGGTTTGTCATCGGGCGGCTCCTCTCCAAATCGCGGGGCGGGGCCGCGCGGCGGCCGTTTGGCGGCGCGGCGCAGCGGCATCCCGTTTCCGATCTGACATTTTATTGCGCATTTCTACAATTTGTATTGCTTCTCGGCTCAAAACTCCTGCTGGCCGTCCCCCGCCTCGCTGTTCAGGCTCATCTCGATCCACTGCTGGCGGGTGATCAGCACCTCGCGGGGCTTGGCCCCCTGGTAGGGGCCGATGATGCCCAGCTGCTCCATCTCGTCCATGATGCGGGCGGCGCGAGCATAGCCCAGCTTGCAGCGCCGCTGCAAGAGGCTGGTGGAGGCCAGCCCGGCATCGATGACCACCTCGGCGGCCTGGCCGAGCATCGGGTCGTGGCCCTCGCCGCCGCCCTCCTCGGCCTCGACCGACTTCTCCGCCGAGGCGCGCTTCTCCATCTCGGCGATCATCTCCTCGTTGTACTGGGCGGTGCTGCCCTTTTTGATAAAGTCGAGCACCGCGCTGATCTCCTCATCCCGCACATAGGTGCCCTGCACCCGCACGGGTTT
>DKVN01000036.1:601-1185 GCA_002491225.1 Faecalibacterium sp. UBA7177 | reverse complement strand
AGGCCGGTGATGACATCCACGCTCGGCCGCTGGGTGGCTACGATCAGGTGCATCCCGGCGGCGCGGGCCTTTTGGGCCAGGCGGCAGATGTAATCCTCCACCTCCTTGCCCGCGGTCATCATCAAATCGGCCAGCTCGTCCACAATAATGGCGATGTAGGGCAGCTTTTCCAGCTCCTCGGTGGCCTCGGCCAAGCGGTTGAAGGTCTTGATGTCCCGGACATTGTTCTCGGCAAACAGGTGGTAGCGGCGCTCCATCTCGGCCACCGCACTGCCCAGCGCCCCGGCCGCCTTGCGCGGCTCGGTGACCACCGGCATCAGCAGGTGCGGGATGCCGTTGTACTCGGCCAGCTCGACCACCTTGGGGTCGATCAGGATCAGCTTGACCTCCTCCGGGCTGGCGTTGTACAAAAAGCTGATGATGATGCTGTTGACGCAGACCGATTTGCCGCTGCCGGTGCTGCCCGCGATCAAGAGGTGGGGCATCCGGCAGAGGTCGGCCACCTGGGCCGCGCCCGCGATGTCCTTGCCGAGCGCGAGGGTGAGCGGCGAGGTCGAGCGGGTGTAGGCGGCCGACTCAAAGAT
>DKVN01000036.1:0-260 GCA_002491225.1 Faecalibacterium sp. UBA7177 | reverse complement strand
GGGGCCTCGATCCGCACCCCGCCGCTGGCGAGGTTGAGGGCGATGTCGTCCGCGAGGCTGGTGATCCGGCTGATCTTGACCCCCGCCAGCGGCTGCAGCTCGTACCGGGTCACCGAGGGGCCGCGGCAGATATCCAGGATGCGGGTGCGCACCCCGAAGCTCTCGAGGGTCTTCACCAGCAGGTCGGCGTTCTTCTTGAGCTCCTCCTCCGCGCCCGGGTCCTCGTTCGAGGCCGCCGGGGCAAACAGCTCGAGCGGCGG
>DKVN01000009.1 GCA_002491225.1 Faecalibacterium sp. UBA7177 | reverse complement strand
GTCCCCATGTCGTTCGCTGCGCTGTGCGGACAGAAGAACCGTCCCCATGTCGTTCGCTGCGCTGTGCGGCAGGAAGAACCGCGGGTGGACAGGCTCACCCCGCCGGGCGGCCCAGGTAGACGATCGCCAGCGCGTCCGGGCCGGTGTTGCTGGCCACCGCGGCCCCCAGCTTGAAGACCATCACCGGCGGGTGCCCAAACTCCTTTTTGCAGGCCTTGATGAGGTCGGCCACGCAGTCGAGGTCGGTCGAGCCGACCATGTACTCGGTCGCCGCCGGGTCGTCCACCCGCGATTTGACCTGCCGGATCATGGCCGGGATGACCGCCGAGTCTCCCCGCACCTTGGCCTCTACCTTGCTGACCCCCTGGTTGAGGCTGATGATCGGCCGCAGCCCGAGCAGCTCGCCCGCAAAGGCCGCGGCGGCGCTGATCCGGCCGCTCTTCTTCATCTGCCTGAGGCTGAAGGCCGCCAGCACGATCTCCGCGCGCGCGAAGGTCGCCTCCAGCTCCTCGACCACCTCCCGCAGCTCGGCCCCGTTGCGCAGCTTGCGGGCCGCCTCACACACCGGCCAGCCGTACACCATCGAGTAGGTGTGGCTGTCGATCAGGTGAATCTTGAGGTGATGCTCCGGCCGCTCCTCCCGCAAAAGGCCCTGGGCCATCTGGGCCGCCTCGTAGGTGGCGCTGCCGCCCGAGTTGATGCAGACGTGCAGCACGTCGGTGTACTCCTCGTCCACATACTTGCAGTACTGCTCGCAAAAGCGCAGCGCGGTGATGTGGGCGGTGCTGGGCACCCCTTGCGAGTTGCGCAGCATCGTGTAAAATTCGTCAAAGCCGAAGTCCTGCCGCTCGGTGTAGCTCACGCCGTCCAGCGTGATGATGAAGGGCAGGATGTCGATGCCGTACTGCGCGGCCAGCTCGGGCGGGATGTCGCAGCAGGAATCGGTCAGGATCGCGGTCTTGCGGATCATGGTTTTCACTTCCAATCGTAGTCTCGCAGTTTCCCGGTGTTTTGTAAAGCGGGGAAATCCCACTGCCGCAGCACCTCGTACACCCCCACCGCCACCGTGTTCGAGAGGTTGAGGCTGCGGGCGGCCGAGCGCATCGGCAGCCGCACGCAGTCGGGCTGGTTCGCGGCCAGCAGGGCCTCGGGCAGCCCGGCGTCCTCCCGGCCAAAGACGAGGTAGACCCCGTCGGGGTAGGCGTGGTCGGTGTAGCGGCCGGGGGCCTTGGTGGTGAAGTAGACGAAAGGCCCGGCATTGCGGGCGAAAAAGTCATCGAGGCCGTCGTAATAGGTAATGTCGAGCAGGTGCCAGTAGTCCAGCCCGGCCCGCTTGAGCTTTTTGTCCTCGATCGCGAAGCCCATCGGCCCCACGAGGTGCAGCCGCGCCCCGGTGGCGGCGCAGGTGCGGGCCACGTTGCCGGTGTTCTGCGGGATGCGCGGCTCGACCAGCACGATGTTTAAGGTGGGCATCAGCGCTCCCCCAATGCCAGCCGGCCGAGCAGCGGCTCGAACCAGAGCCCCAGCCGGGCGTCGGCGTCGGGCGGGGTGGCGGCGATCGAGGCCGAGACGAACTCGGCTGCGGCGTCGGCCGCGGCGCTCAGGGCGTTGCCGCGCAAAAGGCCGCCGATCAGCACCGCGGCAAAGAGGTCGCCGGTGCCGTGGCAGGGCTGGGGCGCGTAGGGCTTTTTGAGCACGAAGCTCTCCCGCCCGGCCCCGGCGCAGCCGACATACTTGCCCATCGGCAGCCCGGTGACCACCGCGCCGGGGCAGAGCTGGGTCAGCGGCGCGGCGAGGGCGAGGGCGCTCTCGCGGGTGAAGTCCTCCTCGGTGCAGGGGCGGCCGAGCAGCGCGCAGGCCTCGGTGAGGTTGGGCAGGATGAGGTCGGCCTCGCGGGCAAGGCCGCGCATGCCGTCGGTGAGGCCCTCAAGGCCCGCGTAGAGCCTGCCGCCGTCCCCGAGCACCGGGTCGAGCACCTTGAGGGCGTTTGGCCAGGCGGCGAAGGCCTCGTGGGCGAGCGCGAGGCCCGCGGCATCGGCGAGGTAGCCGGCATAGACGCAGTCGAAGGAAAGGCCGAGCTGCTTGTAGTGGGCGAGGGCGGCGGCGGCGTACTCGTCGCAGCAAAGCCGCGCGGGCTCGCCCAGGCCCCCGGTGTGGGACGAGAGCATCAGGGTGGGCAGCGGCAGAGGCTGGCAGCCCATCGCGGCCAGCGCGGGCAGCACGACCGTGAGGCTGCAGCGCCCCGCGCCGGACAGGTCGTTGATGCAGAGCACGGTTTTGGGCGCGGGCCTGGCGCTGGGTTTGGCGGCGGCTTTGCCCGCCCTCGGCGCGGATGATTCGTTCACGTTGATCCCCTCTTTTCGCGGTGGGGTGCGGGGCGGCTGGCCGGGTCAAAAGGCGGCTCTGGCCGTGCCCACAACACCGCAGCTTCATTGTACCACATTTTGCGCGCTAAAAAAAGCGGGATAAACGATAAAAAAGGGGAAAGGATAAAAAAAGCGGGCGGAACACCCCGCCGAGCGGCGTAAAAATAAGCTGAATACCGTTTTTTACCCGCGCGGCGGGGGAGCGGGGCTGCGGCCCCGGCAGCGGCCCGCGCTGCCAGGAGACACACCAACAGACACCAAGAGAAAAGGAGACGAGCCGAGGATGCAAAAGAAGGATCAGACCGCGAAGAACATCGCCATGGGGCTGGCGGCGGCGTCCGCCGTGGGGGCGGGCGCGTACCTGGCCAGCCGCAACCAGCGCGAGGTGAAAAAGATGGCCAAAAAGGTGGCCCGCGGCGCCGAGAAGGCGGTGCTGGACATCGATAGGATGGCGAGCAGGTATTTTTGAGATGTGCGGGACGCGGCGCGGCAAACGCGGCGCAAAGCCCCGCGCGGTGACAGCAAAGCGCCCCGCCGCCCTCGGGAAATGCGAGGGC
>DKVN01000107.1:20187-20664 GCA_002491225.1 Faecalibacterium sp. UBA7177 | reverse complement strand
GCGCTTACCCGGCGCGGCAAAAGGCGTTTACGCCTCCAGCAGCGCGCGGCGCAGCGCCTCCATCCGGCCGGAGGTGGTGCCGTCCAGCTCCCGGCCCTCGTACCGCAGCTTGACGCCCCCCAGCACCGAGGGGTCGATGCGGGTCTCGAGCTGCACGGTCAGGCCGGTCTTGGCGCTGAGTTTCTCGGTCAGCGCCTGTTTTTGCGCCTCGCTCAGCGCCACCGCGCTGATGGCCTGCACCGGCAGGATGCCGCGGGCCTCGTAGAGCTGCCCGCGGAACTGCGCAAGGCAGCCCCCCGCCAGCCCCAGGGCGGATTTTTCGCACAGGATCTTCAAAAAGTTCAGCACGTAGGGGTGCACGCCCTTAAACGCCTCGTCCAGCAGGCCCAGCCGCTCGGCGGTGGGCAGGGCGGGGTTCTGCACCAGCTTGAGGTACTCCGGCTGCCGGGCAAAGGCGTCTCTGGCGAGGGTGAGGCC
>DKVN01000107.1:18803-19930 GCA_002491225.1 Faecalibacterium sp. UBA7177 | reverse complement strand
TCGCTGGCGGCGCGGCGGCGCTCGCTCTCGATCTCGGCGTCCGCCTTCTTTTTGATCGCGGCGGCCTCGGCCTTCGCGGCGTTGACCATCTCGTCGCTGCGGGCGGCGGCCCGCTGGGTGGCGGTCTGCACGATCTCGGTCGCCTCCTGCCGGGCGCTGGCAAGCCTCGTCTCATACTCGGCCTTCAGCGCGTTGGCGTCGCCCTCGGCCTTCTCCGCCTCGGTGTACAAGCTCTCCACCTGCTCTGAGCGCTGCTTGAGGATCTTTTGCACAGGCTTGAACAGGAAATGCTTGACCCCGAGGGTCAGGATCAGCAGGTTGCAGATCTGGAAGATGAAGGTCCACGGGGCGAAGGTGACGAGATCCTGAAATTGTTTCATTCTGTCTCCTCCTTCGGGCAGGGCGGGCCTTGTGCGGGGCCTGCCGCGCCGCCGTGAAAACAAGGCGGTGCGGGCGGCCATGGCGCAAAGCCCTTGCTGCCCCGAGTTTTGCCCGCGGGCTTACAGCATGCCGATGAACCAGCCGGGCGCCACAAAGATCAGCAGCAGGCCGGTGACGAAGCCGTAGATACCGGTCGTCTCGGCGATGGCGCAGCCCAGCAGCATGGTGCTGGTGACGTCGCCCTTGCACTCGGGCTGGCGGCCGATGGCCTCCAGCGCCTTCGCGACCGCGTTGCCTTCGCCGATGCCAGGGCCGATACCGGCGATCAGGGCGAGACCGGCGCCGATGGCGCACCCGGCCATAATGATTGCTTTTTCCATCATAGAAGTGTCCTCCTACCCTATAGAGTTGTTATCCTTCACATCCGGCCCCGCCGGGGCGGGGTGCTGCGGATGGGAAACCATGGTGAAGATGCTGTCGGCGCGGCGCGTCCGCGCCCCGGTTTTGCGTGAGGCTTTGGGCTACCGCTGATGCCGCGCGCCCCCGCGCCCGCAAAGAGCCGCAGCCGCGCGAAGCTGCCTTACCCCTCCGCCGCGTTGGCGATATACAGGGTGGTCAGCATGCAGAAGATAAAGGCCTGCATTGCGCTGGAGAAGAGGTCAAAATAGACGCTGAAGATGGCCGGGATGCCCGCCTGCAGGATGGGGATGCTGGCGAACATTTCGCCCCAGCCCGCGGGCAGCAGC
>DKVN01000107.1:13181-18490 GCA_002491225.1 Faecalibacterium sp. UBA7177 | reverse complement strand
CAGCTTGTGGGAGAATTTGCCCGCGCCCGCCGCCTTCTCCTTGCGGTGCTTCAGCAGCAGGGCGATGCCCCCCGCCAGCACGAGGGCGGCCACGATGATGCTGCGGCCGAGCAGGTTCATCAGCCCGGCGCTGGCCGCGGCGAGGGCCGCGTAGAGCAGCGCGGTGATGACCGTGCCCGAGACGATGTTGCCAAAGTGACGGAAGGCCATCGAGATGGGGGTGGCGAGCTCCGAGAGGATATTAAAGGGGGTGAGCACCGGGATGGGCTGGGTAAAGCCGAGCAGATACCCGCCAATGCCGCCCGCGCGGATCTTGTTGTAGGTGATCAGCACGAACACCATCAAGGCCCAGGCCATGGTGGTCGAGACGTCCCCGGTGGGGGGGAACAGGCCGATCAAACTCAGCAGGCTTGCCAGCAGCGAGGAGACAAAGAGCGCCGCCACAAAGGGCCCGTAGTAGGCGAACCTGACCCCCATGTTGCCGTTGACAAAGTTCTGCGCCGTCTCGACCAGGAACTCGGCGACTACCTGCCGCTTGGTCACTGCCCGCAGCTGCAGCCCGCGGGTGAGAAAGGCGCAGACCCCCAGCACGATGACCGTGACCAGCAGCGAGCCGACAATGGTGCCGGTGATGGGGATGCCGCCAAACAGCGGGATGGTGAAATAGATGGGTGCACCGGTGATGTCAATGTTCATACCGGTTCATCGCCTCCCTTCGGTTGTTCGGGTTTTTTGGGCTTGTACACGCCCAGCAGCTGCATGGCCAGGATGGTCAGCCGCGGAAAGAGCAGCGGGATCAATGTCGCCGCCCAGTGAAACCATGGCAGGGACACCGCCACCGCCGCCGCGGCCATCATGGCCAGCATGCGCATACTGTAGGAAAACTGAAAGGACGCCCGCGCCCGCTTTTCGTCCTCGGCCGCGGCCAGCTTTTGCACCGACAGCCCCAGCAAAAAGAAGTTGAGCACCGCCAGCGCGCTGCCAAGCAGGCTGCCCAGCAGCACGGTGGCATCCCACCGGCCCAGCAGGGCAAAAATGACGTTCATCACTGCCGAAAATGCCAGTACCCCGACCGCGATGTGCAGGGTCTCGCGTTTGGTCGCGTCTTGTACCTTCATAGCTCCTCCCAAAAGGGGTGTTGGCCGGGCCGCAATGTGCACCGCACGCGCGCCGCGCGGGGCAGACCGGCCGCGGCGGGGGCCGGCCCTCGTGTCTTTCTCAGCCGTTCAGCCGCGGCGTTTGGGGTTTGCCGGGTCAGAGGGCTCGTCCGCGTTCGGCGGGCCGGAAGCCCCACCCGCCCGGCGGCTGCCGCTGCGGCGCAGAAACATCCGGGCAAACTCGGCAAAGGTGCAGCCCGCCGTGCCGAGCCCGATGAGGATGGCCAGCACCCAGACCCAGGGCCCCAAGCCAAACCGCCTCGCCAGCCACCCGGCCGCCGCGAGGCTCAGCAGCGGCGGCAGAGCCAGCGAAAGGCCCAGCTGGGTCAGCCAGGCGAGGTTTTGCAGCGCGGCAAACCAGCCATCCTTCTTCACGGCCGCGCCTCCCCGCAACGGGGCCCGGCGGGCTCGCCAGACTGCCCCTTTTCACTGTGTACCCTATCAGTATAGCAATCTTGCCCGGCAAATGCAATCCATAATTTGTAAGGTTCGGGGGGCTTTTTGAGTCTTTCACATCCCGGCAACCCGGCAGCACAAAGAAGCCTGAAGACAGCATACCAGAAAAATGACCGATAGTCAATATTCAAAATCGCAAATTTTACTCTGCTTGCCTTTTCTTTGCGTTCCGGGCGGTTTCGTGGTATCATAGAGGCAGCCGCAAACGCGCAAAGGAGACAAAAGCCTATGCTGATCAGCCTGATCGTGCCCTGTTATAATGAAGAGGAGGCCCTGCCCCTGTTTTACGCCGAGGCCGCCCGGGTGGCCGGGGAGATGGCCAAAAGCCACGGGGCCGACTTTGAGTTCATCTTTGTGGACGATGGCTCGACCGACGGCACCCTTGCCGCCGCGAAGGCGCTGCGCGCGCGGGATGACCGGGTGCGCTACCTCAGCTTCAGCCGCAACTTTGGCAAGGAGGCGGCCATCTTTGCCGGGCTGCAGGCGGCCAAGGGGGACTATGCCGCCCTGCTCGACGCCGATCTGCAGGACCCGCCTGCCCTGCTGCCCCAGATGCTGGATGCGCTGCTTAGCGGCGAGTACGACTGCGCGGCCACCCGGCGCACCACCCGCAAGGGGGAGCCGCCGGTGCGCAGCTTTTTTGCCCGGATGTTCTACCGGCTGATCCACCGGATGAGCGACACCGAGATCGTGGACGGCGCGCGGGATTTCCGGCTGATGAGCCGCCGGGTGGTGGACGCGGTGCTGAGCCTGGGCGAGTACAACCGGTTTTCCAAGGGCATCTTCGGCTGGGTGGGCTTTCGCACCAAGTGGTTCAGCTACGAGAACATCGAGCGGGCGGCCGGCAAGACCAAGTGGAGCTTCTGGAAGCTGTTCCGCTATTCCATCGAGGGGATCGTGGGCTTTTCCACCGCGCCGCTGGCGGTGGCGGCCCTGCTGGGGCTGTTGTTCTGCGTGCTGGCGCTGGTGATGATCGTCTTCATCATCCTGCGCACTCTGATCTTTGGCGACCCCACCAGCGGCTGGCCGAGCCTGGTCTGCATCATCCTGCTCTGCAGCGGGGTGCAGCTGTTCTGTGTCGGGGTGCTGGGCGAGTATCTGGCCAAGACCTACCTCGAGGTCAAGCGCCGCCCCCTCTACCTGCTGCGGGAGAGCAGCGAGGACGAGGCAGAAAAGCCGTAACACCGCGGGAAAGCAAGAGACAAACAGCGGGCCGGGATGCACGACGCGTCCCGGCCCGCTCTGCCGTATCCATGAAGCGGTTTGCCGTCCCTTATTTATCCTCAAACTTCTCCCGCAGCTTTTTGAAAAAGCCCTTGCGCTGCTCGTAGTTTTCGTCCTTGAGGCTCTCCTCAAAGGCCTTGAGGGCGTCGCGCTGGTGGCGGTTGAGCTTTTTGGGGATCTCGACCACCACCTTGACATACTGGTCGCCCTTGCCGCGGCCGCCCAGGTACTGGATGCCCTTGCCCCGCAGCCGGAAGGTGGTGCCGCTCTGGGTGCCTTCGGGCACATTGTACTCCACCTTGCCATCCACCGTGGGCACCGTGATGTCGGCCCCCAGCACCGCCTGGCTGTAGGTGATGGGCACCGTGACCCAGACATTGTAGCTGTCCCGCTCGAACATGGCGTCCGGCTGCACGGTCACGATCACGATCACGTCGCCGGCCGGGCCGCCGCCCGTGCCCGCGTCCCCCTGGCCGCGCAGCGCGATGCTCTGGTCGTCGTTGATGCCGGCCGGGATCTTGATCTCGAGGGTGCGGCGGCTGGAGGTGCGGCCGGTGCCCCGGCACTTGGCGCAGGGAGACTTGACGATCTTGCCCTTGCCGCCGCAGCGGGCGCAGGGCTCCTGGCTCTGCATCACCCCAAAGGGGGTGCGCATCTGGCGCATGACATAGCCGCGGCCGCCGCAGTCCGGGCAGGGTTCGGGGCTGGTGCCCCTGGCCGCGCCGGTGCCGCCGCACTCGGAGCAGGTGTCCTGCTTGTTGACCGTGACCGTCTTGGTGCAGCCGTGCACCGCCTCCATAAAGCTGATGGTCACCCCGATGCGCTGGTCCGCGCCCTTGCGCGGGGCGTTGGGGTTCGAGCGGCTGGAACTGCCGCCGCCAAAGCCGAACCCGCCGCCGAACAGATCGCCGAAGATATCGCCCAGGTCCACCCCGCCAAAGCCGCCGCCGAAGCCCCCGGCCCCGGTGCCCGCGCCGTAGCTCGGGTCCACCCCGGCAAAGCCGAACTGGTCGTACCGGGCGCGTTTTTCCTTGTTGCTCAGCACCTCGTAGGCCTCGTTCACCTCTTTGAATTTGGCCTCGGCCTCGGCGTTGTCAGGGTTTAAGTCCGGGTGGTATTTTTTTGCCTGCTTGCGGTAGGCGCTCTTGAGCTGGTCGTCGGTGGCGCCCTTGGCCACCCCTAAGACCTCGTAATAATCGCGTTTGTCTGCCATACCCTTCTCACCCACTCTGCTGCCGGAAGCGCCCAAGGCGCCTGCCGGGATGTATTGGCGGCGCGAGGCGGGGGCTTTGCCTGCCCTCGCCCCGCGCCGCTCTGCCGCAGCGGAACATCAGCCGTTCCCGTCAGCTCATACTTCCTTAAAGTCCGCGTCCACCACGCCGTCATCCGGCTTGCCGGCATCCGGGCCGGGGGCCGCGCCCTGCGCGCCCTGGGCAGCCTGCGCCGCCGCGGCGGCGTCCTTGTACATCTTTTCGCTCACGGCGTAGAAGGCCTTCTGCAGCGCCTCCTGCCTGGCCTTGATGGCCTCGATGTCCTGGCCCTTGAGTGCCTCTTTCAGCTCGTTCAGCTTGGCCTCGATGTCGCTCTTCTCGGCGGCGTCGATCTTGTCGCCCATCTCGCCCAGCGCCTTTTCGACCTGGAAGACCATCTGGTCGGCCCCGTTGCGGGCGTCGACGTCCTCGCGGCGCTTCTTGTCCTCGGCGGCAAACCGCTCGGCGTCCTTGACCGCCTTGTCGATGTCCTCCTTGCTCATGTTGGTGGAGGCGGTGATGGTGATGCTCTGCTCCTTGCCGGTGCCCATGTCCTTGGCGCTCACATGCACAATGCCGTTGGCGTCGATGTCAAAGGTGACCTCGATCTGCGGCACACCGCGGGGGGCCGGGGCGATGCCGTCCAGATGGAAGGTGCCGAGGCTCTTGTTGTCGCGGGCAAACTCGCGCTCGCCCTGCAGCACGTTGACCTCCACGCTGGGCTGGTTGTCGGCCGCGGTGCTGAACACCTGGCTCTTCTTGGTGGGGATGGTGGTGTTGCGGTCGATGATCTTGGTGCAGACGCCGCCGAGCGTCTCGATGCCGAGGCTCAGCGGGGTGACATCGAGCAGCAGCAGGTCCTTGACATCGCCCTGCAGCACGCCGCCCTGGATCGAGGCGCCGATGGCGACGCACTCGTCCGGGTTGATGCCCTTGAAGGGCTCGCAGCCCATCTCCTTTTTGACCGCCTCCTGCACGGCGGGGATGCGGGTGGAGCCGCCCACCAGCAGCACCTTGGTCAGCTCGCTGGCCTTGAGGCCGGCGTCGCTCATGGCCTGGCGCACCGGGCCCATCGTCCGCTCGACCAGGTCGGCGGTGAGCTTGTCGAACTGGGCGCGGGTGAGGGTGGTGTCGAGGTGCTTGGGGCCGGTGGCGTCGGCGGTGATGAAGGGCAGGTTGATGGCGGTGGAGGCCACGCCGGACAGCTCGATCTTGGCCTTCT
>DKVN01000107.1:0-12872 GCA_002491225.1 Faecalibacterium sp. UBA7177 | reverse complement strand
CCTCCTTCAGGCGCTGCATGGCCATCTTGTCGCTGCGCAGGTCGATGCCGTTCTCGGCCTTGAAGCCGTCGGCCAGCCAGTCGATGATCCGCTGGTCAAAGTCGTCGCCGCCCAGCCGGGTGTCGCCGTTGGTGGCCAGCACCGAGGTGACCCCGTCGCCCATCTCGATGATCGAGACGTCGAAGGTGCCGCCGCCGAGGTCGTAGACCATGATCTTCTGGTCGTTCTCCTTATCCACGCCGTAGGCCAGCGAGGCGGCGGTCGGCTCGTTGATGATGCGGCGGACGTTCAGGCCCGCGATGGTGCCG
The DNA here is from genome assembly GCA_002491225.1 of Faecalibacterium sp. UBA7177. Classification (GTDB taxonomy): domain Bacteria; phylum Bacillota; class Clostridia; order Oscillospirales; family Ruminococcaceae; genus UBA7177. The sequence continues at coordinate 12,564 of DKVN01000107.1, read as the reverse complement.
GCGTCCTTGGTGGCCTGGCGCTGGCTGTCGTTGAAGTAGGCCGGCACCGTGATGACCGCCTCGGTGACCGCCTCGCCCAGATACGCCTCGGCGTCCGCCTTGAGCTTTGCCAGGATCATCGCGCTGATGGCCTGGGGGGTGTACTCCTTGTCGTCGATGGTGACCTTGTAGTTGGTGCCCATCTCACGCTTGATGGACGAGATGGTGCGCTCGGGGTTGGTGATGGCCTGGCGCTTGGCCACCTGGCCGACCAGCCGCTCGCCGGTTTTGGTAAAGCCCACCACCGACGGGGTGGTGCGGGCGCCCTCGGCGTTCGCGATGACAACGGGCTCGCCGCCCTCGATGACCGCCACGCAGCTGTTGGTGGTGCCAAGGTCGATGCCAATAATCTTGCTCATAATGGTTCCCTCTCCTTTTGTTGGATCAAATTGTTTTTATCAGTTGTTGGTTGTATCGGTTGGTGTGTTGAATCAAAAACGCTCTTTATCTCAAGCGGCGCGCGGCGGCTATTCGGCCACCACCACCGCGGCGTGGCGGATCACCTTGTCCCCAAGGCGGTAGCCCTTTTGGTACACCTGCACGATGCTGCCGCTTGCGACCCCCTCCCCGGCGGGCGCCTGGCCCACCGCGGCGTGGAGGTTCGGGTCAAAGGGCTGGCCCTCGGCGGGGATCTCCTCCACCTTCAAAGCGGCCAGCGCGGCGGCGGCCTTGTCGAGGGTCATCACCACGCCCTTTTTGTAGTTCTCGTCGGCCGTCTCGGCCCTGGCGGCCATCTCGAGGGTGTCCAGAATGTTCAGGATCTGGCCCACCGCGAAGCTCACCCCGTTGTTGAAGGCGGCGTCCTGCTCTCTGGCCGAGCGCTTGCGGAAGTTGTCGTACTCGGCCACCGTGCGCAGCAGCCGGTCCTTGTACTCGGCGGCCTCCGTTTGGGCGGCGGCCAGCTGCTCCTTCAGGGCGGGCAGCGAGGGCTCCGGCGCGGCGTCGGCGTCCGGATTTTCGGCGGCCCCAGGCGTTTCCGCTTCGGCCGTCTCCGGCGCGGGCTCCGCAGTCTCTGCTGCCTTTTCGGCGTCCGGCCCGGCGGCGGTGTCCGTCGCGGTCTCGGGCGCGGTGCTCTGCGCGGCTGTCCGCGGTTTGGTCTCGGGCGTCGGCTGCTTGTTTGCTTTGCTCATCTCAAGGTTCCTCCTGCGGTTTCCCCGACATATTCTCGCCCAGCCGCAGCGCGTAGTGCTCCAGCCGCGGCATCAGCTTGGAAAACGGCATCCGGGCCGGGCCGATGATGGCGATGCTGCCGGTCAGCCCGCCGCCCGCAAGATACCGCTTGCTCATGATACACAGCCCCGGCATCGGGTGGGGCAGATCCTCCCCCAGCAGCACGCTGGTGCGATTCGTGGGCGGCGCGATCAGCCGCCCGGCGGCCTCGCCGTCCCGGAAGATCTGCAAAAGCTCTGCCAGGTAGCCGGAAAAGTCCGGCCATTCGAGCAGGTACTGGGTGCCCTCGAGGGTCGCGTTCGGCCGCGCGGCGTCCCGCACCAGGGCGGCGGCGGCCCGGATCACCGGGAAGAGCGCCTCGCCCTGCTCGCCCAGCGCCGCGGCCAGCCCGGCCAGCAGCGAGCCGGTGACATCCGCGGGGGCCACAAAGACCAGCCCCCGGTTGAGCAGCTCGGCCACCTTTGCCGCGTCGGCCCGGGAGAGCCCGGTCTCGACCCGCGCCACACGGGTGTGCACCCCGCCGGTGCCGGTCACCGCCAGCACCGCGGCCGAGTAGCGGCCCACCTGCACCACCTCAAAGTGGGCGATGCGGGCCTCCTCGCTGCGGGGGGTGGTGGCGGCCACCGCGTAGCAGACATCATCGGCCAGTGCCCGGGCCGTGCCCTGGGCCAGCCGCTCGGGGGCGTGGTCCAGCTCCCGCAGGGCCGCGTCGATGCGGGCGGCCTCGGCCTCGGGCAGCGCCTCTCCATCGCTGAGCAGATGATCCAGATAATACCGGTAGCCCTTGGCGCTGGGCACCCGCCCGGCGCTGGTGTGGGGCTGCTCCAGCAGGCCCAGCTTGGTCAAGGCCGCCATCTCGTTGCGTAAGGTCGCGCTCGAGACCGCCATGTCCAGATGCTGGCAGAGCAGCCCCGAGCCCACCGGCTCGCCGTCCATTGCGTAAAGGGCCACGATCGCCCGCAGCACCTGCTGTTTGCGCCGGTCCATCGGCATCCTGACCCCTCCCGTTCGGGTTGTTTTAGCACTCCATTGCCCTGAGTGCTAACTCTATTGTACTCCAAAAGAGGGCGCTGTCAAGCCCCCGGACAAAATTTTTTTAAGTTTAACAGTTTGGTCACAAAAGCGGCCGCGGCCGTCCGGGAGGGGAAGCGCCCCGGCCCGGATCAAAATGCCCAGCGCGCGGGCCCATTTACCCGCCGCGCCTGCTGCCGCACATTGCCGCACGCGGCCCGCCCCCGCCCGCCCAAACCGCAAAAAGCCCGCCTGCGGGCGCTGCCCCGCAAGCGGGCGGGCGCGGCGGCCGGGCGGGGCCGCGCGCTCATTCCTCCATCTGCTTTGCCAAAAAGGCGGCCGCCACTGCCAGCACCTTCTCGGTCTCGGCGGTGGGGGTGCGGCGCTTGTCCTCGCTGAGGGTGGCCACCGCCCCGATCACGTCCCCCCCGGCGATGATCGGCACCGCCATCATCAGGTGCCGGTCCACCCCCTCGCAGGGGAAGACGCATCCCTCCGGCCGGCCGTTGTGGCGGTAGGGCTGCCGGGCCTCCATCAGCTGCTCGAGCGGCTGGCTCACCCGCTTGCCGGAAAACTCCCGCTTTGCGGGCCCTGCGCTGGCCACGATATGGTCCCGGTCGCAAACCAGGGCGGCGCAGCCGAGGTTTTTGTGCAGCACCTCGGCGTACTGGCCCGCGAACTGGCTCAGCTCGCCGATGGGCGAAAATTTTTTGAAGATGACCTCGCCGTCCCCGGTGGTAAAGATCTCGAGCGGGTCCCCCTCCCGGATGCGCTGGGTGCGCCGGATCTCCTTGGGGATCACTACCCGGCCCAGATCGTCGATCCGCCGCACGATCCCTGTTGCTTTCATCTTGTTTCCCCTTTCGGGGGGCCGCGCGGGCCCCGGCTTCAAACTCCGAGGGCGGGCCCAAACGCCTCTGGGGCGGGCCCGGCCTCTCTGGTAGTATCTGCGCCGGGCGGCAATTTATACCTCGCACCGGCACAGGCTGGCCGGTGCGGCCCTCCCCCGCAAACTTACCGGTGGCATCCCGCCGGAGAATGATGTATAATAAGGAGCACAACAAAAGGCACAGCGATCAAAGGACGAAACCAACCGAGGAGGATCTCTCATGGAACAATGGATGCCCGCACAGGTGCTGGGGCGGCTTCGGCGGCTGCCGCGCAGCCAGTGGTACGCCTTTTTCGGGGTGTGGGTGGCCGGGCTGTTCGCCCACGGCTATATGCTGGCCAACAAGCTGCCCAACCACGACGATATCCACTCGATGTTCGGCAAGGGCGCGATCTATGAATCCGGCCGCTGGGGGCTGCCCATCATCGGCAAACTGGACGGCAGCTACAGCATGCCCTGGATGCTGGGGCTCTTCACCCTGTTTCTGCTGGCGGTCACCGCCATGCTGATGGTCGACATCCTGCAGATCAGGAGCCCGCTCTTTGGGGCGCTGACCGGCGGGACCCTCGCGGTGTTCCCCACCCTGGCCAGCTTCTTTTCCTATATGTTTACCAGCGACGCATACGCCGTCTCGGTGCTGCTCACCGTGCTGGCCGCCTGGCTCTGCTGCCGCAAACGGCGCGGCTGGATGCTGCTGGCGGTGGTCTGCCTGGCGGCCTCGCTCTCGATCTATCAGGCCTTTTTCGGCTTTGCGGCCTCGCTGCTGGTCTACCGGCTCTACGCCGCCAGCATCCGCGAAGAGGCCGACGCCAAAAAGCTTTTGATCGACGGCATCTGGCAGGCCGGCACCCTCGCCGCCGGGATGGCCGCCTATCTGCTCGCCAACCAGCGGGTGCTGGCCTGGCGGGGCGCGACCATGACCGGGTATATGCATCTGGACCAGATGGGCCAGATCCACCCCAGCCTGATCCCGGGGCAGCTGCGCGACGCCTACCGGATGTTCTTCCTCTGCTGGCAGACGGACGGCCTGGGCATGGCGGTCAACCAGCCGCTGAGGGTTCTTTTGAGGCTCTGCGTCCTGCTGTTGACCCTTCTGGTGCTGTGGGGCATCCTGCGGCAGTTTCTGCGCCGCAAGCCCTGGGAGGGGGCGCTGGCGCTTTTGCTGGCCGGGATGTTCCCGGTGGCGGTCAATCTCATCTACCTGATGAACCCCGCCAAGGTCCACACCCTGATGATCTACCCGATGTGCATGCTGCCGGTGAGCCTTGCGGCCCGGTGCGACGCCTGGTGCGGCGAGCCGCTGCCCAAAGGCCGCGCGGCCCTTGTGCGGGTGGCGGGCAGCTGGGCGGCGGTGGCCTGTGTCGCCCTGCTCATCCTGCGGTATGGCATGCTGGACAACAAGGCGTATCTGCTGATGCAGCTCAGCCACAACCAGCGGCTGAGCTACTGGACCACCGTCGTCACCCAGATCAAGAGCACCCCGGGCTACACCCCCGAGACGCCGGTGGCCCTGATCGACGATGTGAATACCGACCCGACCGTGACCGAGAACTACACCTTCGCGGAGATGGACGCCCTTGTCGGGGTGGGGGTGCCGATCTCGGTCTTCTCCAACGAACCCTTCCTGTCGCGGTATCTGGGCTTTTCTCCTCCCTTTGTGCATGAGGGTGACCTCACCGAGGCCCAGAACGCCGCGCTGCAGCAGATGCCCGACTATCCCGCCGATGGCTCGATCCAGCTTGTGGATGGGGTGGTGCTGGTCCGGTTCTGCGGCTGAGCCGGGCCGGTCTGGCCCTCAAAGCGTCCCCGATCGCCCCGGTCGGGAGCGCTTTTTGCTGCCGGACCGCGCAGGGTACGCACAAAACCGCGCAAAAGGGGGTAGCGCCCGGCGCGAAAATGGTGTAGAATACAGATATATATGCCCGCGGCGGCAGGCCCTTTGTCAAACTGTCTAAAAAGTCGCGCCCGCCAAAGACTGCGGCAAATTTCGCCCCCACATATTGCCGTGGGGGTGTGTCGGCCGCGGGTTCCTTGCGCGGCCGACTCCGTCAGATTTTGCAAAAATGCTCGTTAAGGCACAAAGCCTTGCCTGCGCTTTTTGCTTCATCTGACAAAAAATTTGCTCTTGCTTTGGCAAACGCTTTGATTTTAGACAGTTTGTTGTGGGAGGGCGGCGCTGCCCGGGCCGGGCCGGGGATGCTTCTCCCGCGCCACACAAAATTTTCGGGATGTGCCCGGCGGGATCCGCCGGGCCGCCGGGCGGGGCTGCGCCCCGAACCGGCCCCAGATGGAAGAAAGCGTAGGATACTATGAAACGATCGGATCAAGCCCGGCCGCTGCGCAGCGGCCGGATGCGGGCCGCCTGCTGCCTGCTGCTGACGCTGGCCCTGACCCTGACCGGATGCGGGGACGGCGACGCCCCCGCATCCTCCGCCGCGTCCGGCGAGCCCGCCTCCTCCAGCGCCGCCTCCGGCCCGGACGACGACGCCGACTATGACGCCGCTGCCGGGGTCATCGACAAGGCCGCCTTCAGCGGCACCGTGCTGGAGGAGACCGAGGACGCCGGGCGGGAGTATCTGGACGAGACCCTCTTTCTGGGCGACTCCAACACCTACCGCTACATGATGTACGCCGATGAGGACGGCAGGGCCTTTACCGGCCTTGGCAACAACATCGGGGTGGTGAGCATGGGCGCGGGGGCGATCACCAGCCTCAAGTGCATGCAGTTCAAGGGCTACTCCGCCCCGGTAACCATGCCCGAGGCGGTGGCCCTGATGCAGCCCCGCCGCATCATCATCTGCTTTGGCACCAACAACCTCGGCGGCGGTGTCGAGAGCTTCATCAAAAGCTACCGCGACGGCATCGCCGCCATCCACAAGGCCTACGAGTACGCCGACATCATCGTCAGCGCGGTGCCCCCGCTCGACCGTCAGCGCGAGAACAGCAGCCTCTCGATGAAGCAGGTGGACGCCTTCAACGCCGCCATCGCCGAGATGTGCAAGGAGGAGGGCTACAAGTTCCTGGACACCAGCGAGGCCCTCAAGGATCCCGACACTGGCTGGGCCCGCAAGGACTATACCCTCGGCGACGGGGTGCACCTCTCCAAGGAGGGGGTCACCGCCCTGTTCCGGTATATCCGCACCCACGCCTACAGTACCGAGGACACCCGCCCCAAGCCGCTCAAGGCGATTCCCAAGGCCGAGGGGGTGCCGCCGGGGCTCATCAGCCAGGACCCGATCGCGGTGCGCGGCGCGCGGGTGCCGGTGGAGTTTGTGGCCACCGAGGGCGGCCATATCGATGGCACGACCAGCCAGAAGGTGAAAAAGGGCCAATCCTGCTCGACCGTGACCGCCGTGCCGGACGAGGGCTGGCGGTTTGACCACTGGGCAGTCAGCTACGGCAGCGCCGGGGAGAGCGCCACCCTCACCTTTACGGTGCCGGGCGACGCCGACGCCAACGGCATCGTGATCACCGCCTGCTTTGCCAGGGCCGAGTGCCAGTACCACGACTGGGAGGAGCTGGAGCGCACCGAGCCCACCTGCGCGCAGGACGGCTCGGCCCACTACCGCTGCCGGGTCTGCAAGGTGGAGAAGACCGAGACCCTGGCCGCCACCGGCCAGCACAGCTATGATGGAACCGGCCGCTGCACCGTCTGCGGGTATGCGCTGCCCTGCTCTGTCTGCGGGCAGACCGGGCATCTCTCCACAAACTGCCCCAACAAGTGCCCCACCTGCGGCAACAGCACCTTGGACGGGCACACTCACGAGACGGCGCCGACTGCGCCTCCGACCGAGCCGGTAAACCCGGACCCGCCGCCGACCGAGAACCCGGGCAACCCGGACACACCGGACAACCCCGATTCGCCGGATACGCCGGACAATCCGACGCCGACCGAACCGACGACCCCGGATACCCCGGACACCCCCTCGAACGACGCCCCCACCCCCGAGGGCTGATCGGCCTGTCCGCGGCCCTTTGACACATTCTATCTGACCGGTTGGGCCGACAGGCCGCGTTTGCCCCTGTCGGCCCTTTTCTGTCACAGCGCAAACCCCGCAAACCCCGAGAAAGGAGCAATCCCACATGCAGCCGACCCGCTCGGCCAAAAGCCGGGAGCTCATCCGCCGGTTCTGGCCCTACCTTGCCAAATACAAAAAGATCGTGGCAATGGACCTTTTCTGCGCCGCCCTCACCACCCTCTGCGAGATGGTGCTGCCGCTGATCATGCGCTACCTCACCAACGCCGCCATGAGCGATGCCTCGCTGCTCTCGGCCCGGATCATCCTCCAGTTGGGGGCGCTGTATCTGGTGCTGCGGCTGATCGACGGCGCGGCCAACTTTTTCATGGCCGACATGGGCCATGTGATGGGCGTTTATATCGAGACCGACATGCGCCGGGACGCCTTCGACCATCTGCAAAAGCTCAGCGACACCTATTATTCCAACACCAAGGTGGGCCAGATCATGGGCCGCATCACCAACGATCTGTTTGATGTGACCGAGTTCTCCCACCACTGCCCCGAGGAGTTCTTCATCGCGGGGCTCAAGATCACCGCCTCCTTTTTGATCCTCTGCCGCTCGAGCGTGCCGCTGACCCTCATCCTCTTTGCCTGCGTGCCGCTGATGGCGGTGGTCTCCACCACCCTCAACCACCGGCTGCGGGCGGCCTTCCGCCGCCAGCGCCAGCAGATCGGCGAGCTGAACGCCCAGATCGAGGACAGCCTGCTCGGCGAGCGGGTGGTCAAGGCCTTTGCCGCCGAGGAGCTGGAAAAGGAGAAGTTCGAGCAGGGCAACCGCGCCTTCGAGGCCATCAAGAAAAAGACCTACGGCTACATGGCCGCCTTCCAGACCTCCACCCGCCTCTTCGACGGGCTGATGTATCTGGTGGTGATCGTGGCGGGCGGGCTGTTTCTGGTCAACGGCTGGATCGGCCCGGGGGACCTCGTGGCCTACATGCTCTATGTCACCACCCTGATCGCCACCATCCGCCGCATCGTCGAGTTTGCCGAGCAGTTCCAGCGCGGCATGACCGGCATCGAGCGCTTTTACGAGATCATGGATTCCGACATCGACATCCTCGACGAGCCGGGCGCGGCCGAGCTGGTGGTCACCGCCGGGGCGATCACCTTAGAGGATGTCAGCTTCGAGTACCCGGACGACCACAACAAGGTGCTGCGCCATGTCAACCTTGCGGTGCGCCCGGGCGAAAAGCTGGCGCTGGTGGGGCCCTCGGGCGGCGGCAAAACCACCCTCTGCAGCCTGATCCCCCGCTTTTACGATGTCACCGGCGGGCGCATCCTCATCGACGGGCAGGACATCCGCACCGTCACCCTCAAGAGCCTGCGCGGGGCGATCGGCATCGTGCAGCAGGATGTCTATCTCTTCAGCGGCAGCGTGCGGGAGAACATCGCCTACGGCAAGCCGGGCGCGACCGACGCCGAGATCGAGGCGGCCGCCCGGATGGCCGGGGCGCACGAGTTCATCGCCCAGCTGAAGGACGGCTACGACACCTATGTCGGCGAGCGGGGGGTCAAGCTCTCCGGCGGGCAGAAGCAGCGCATTTCCATCGCGCGGGTGTTCCTCAAAAACCCGCCGCTGCTGATTCTGGACGAGGCCACAAGCGCGCTGGACAACGAGAGCGAGCTGCTGGTGGGCCAGAGCCTTGAGGCGCTGGCCCACGGCCGCACCACCCTCACCATCGCCCACCGGCTCACCACCATCCAGCATGCCGACCGCATCCTGGTGCTGGGCAAGGAGGGCATCGAGGAGGAGGGCACCCACGAGCAGCTGCTCGCCCGGCGCGGCACCTACTACCGGCTGTGGAACGGCATTGCAGGCGGGCAGCAGCCCGCAGAGTGCGAAGCCTGACCCCCGCGCGGCCCCGCCGCAGAGTGTCCCGAACCGGGGCGCGGCGGGCCGCAGGGGGAGGAACGTAAAAAGAGGAGGATGCAGTATGGAAGGATGGACCCCGGAAGCGTTTGTGGGCAGGCTGAAAAAGATCCCGCGCCGCCAATGGTACGCCTTTGCGGGCGTCTGGCTGGCGGGGCTGTTTGCGCACGGGTATATGTTTGCCAACAAGCTGCCCAACCCGGACGACCTGGTCTGCCTTTGGGACAAAGGGGTCAGCTTTGAGTTGGGCCGCTGGGCACTGCCGATTGTCGGCATGCTGGACGGCACCTTCAGCAGCCCCTGGATGCTGGGGCTGCTCTCGATGCTGCTCTTTTCGATCGCGGCGATGCAGCTCGTCGAGATCCTGCGGCTGAAGAGCCCGCTCTTCTGCGCGCTGGCCGGGACGAGCATGATCGCCTTCCCTACCGTTGTCTGCATGTTTGCGTACATGTTCACCAGCGACGCCTACACCCTCGCGGTGCTGCTCTGCATCCTGGCCGTGCGGTTCTGCCGCAAGGGGCTCTGGGGGCGGCTGGGGGCGGTGGTCTGCATCGCCTTCTCGCTGGGGCTCTATCAGGCGTTTTTCGGGCTGGTTCCGGCACTGCTGGTCTATGATCTCTTTTTGCAGTGCATGGAGCCGGACGCCCGCGCGAACCGGGTTTTTGTCACCGGGCTGTGCGATCTGGCGGTTCTGGCGGGGGGCTCGGGGCTGTATTTCCTCATCAACTACCTGGCCTGTACGGCGCAGAGCGTCAACACCGAGTTTTCTGGCCGGATGCATGAGTTTTCCATCGGGGCGCTGCCCGAGTACATCCATCGGGCCTACGAGTGGTTCTTTTATGTCTGGCGGGACCCTGCCAACGGCATCACCGAAACGCCCTCCCTGCGCTTTTTGATGACCAGCTGCGAGTGGCTGGGCATCCTGCTGATCCTGGTGCTGGCGGTGCGGCAGCTGCGGCGCAAAAAGGCCCTCGAGGCCGGGCTGGGCCTTGTGATGATCGCCCTCTTCCCGATCGGGGTGAATCTGATCTGCCTGGCCGGGCAGAGCTACATCCACACCCTGATGTTCTACCCCATGTGCCTGGTGCCGCTGGTGTTCCTGTCCCTCTGCGAGCGGTGGAACACCGGCCGGGACCCGCAGGCGGCGGGCGTGCCGTTGCTGGTCCGGCTGCACAACGCCGGGCGGTGGGTCTGCGTCTGCCTGGTGGCGGCGCTGGCCTTCCTGTACGCGCGGCAGGCCAACGAGATCTATCTGGACATGCAGATCAACCACAGCCGCCATGTGGCCTACTGGACCTCGATCAGCACCCAGATCCGCAGCCTGCCCGGCTTCAGCGAATGGACCGAGGTCGTCTTTATTTATGAGGACGGCTGGGACCGCAGCACCCCCGGCCAGTGGAAGCACGAGAATTTCAACGAGCTGATCGGCGTCCGGCTGGATTATCACTCCTACGCGGATCGGTATCTGCTCAACTATTACCTCGGCTACGCGCCGCACTACCTCGACCCGGCCGATTATATCGACCGCCCCGAGGTGCGGGAGATGCCCGCCTACCCGGACGATGGCTCGATCCGCATGGTAGAGGGCGCGGCGGTCGTCAAGTTTTAAGGGCGGGCGCGGTGCGGGCGCGCGCGGTGCGGGAAGGCGCGGCGCGGGCAGGCGCTGCGCACGCCGGAAGGCGAACCGTGCGGGGCTGTGGCCAGGGCTAAATATGGGGGGCACAGCCCCCCATGCCCCCGTTTTGGGATGCTTTATGATAGGATAATCAAAGGCAAGGGCCCCGCCGGGTGTTCGGCGGGGCCCTTGCTGTTGCATTGTGTGCGTGATGGGCGGGTCAATTTTTGTCGGCCGGGCGGCAGAGCAGCACGAACTCGGTGGGGATCAGGTTGCCGCCGTAGTGGCGCAGATACATTTCGTAATCGGGGTAAAAGCTGTCGATCAACGCCGGGATGCGCCACAAATCGTCGTACCCATGATAGACGCAGATGGCCAGCTTGGGCCGGTCGCGAGTGATCAGCTTCTCGCAGCCGAGCAGGGTATCCCACTCGGCCCCCTCGATGTCCATCTTAAGGAAGGTGACCGGCTCGTCGATGTCCTCGTCCAGCGGCACCACCTCGATGCGCTGCCCGGCGGCCGCGTCGGCCGAGAGCTGGTTGGCCGAGGCATCGCTCTCCGAGCGGGAGAGGAACAGCTCGCCGCGCTGTGAGCCCGCGCCCTTGTTGCGGATGATGACATCGTGCAGGCCCAGCTTGCTCACATTGGCCCGCATCGCCTCGCAGCTGTCCGGCGAGACCTCATAGGTGGTGTCGCCAATCTTGAGGGTGCGGCCGTCCACGACATCGTCATTGGTCAGGGTCATGCTGGCCTGGCCGTACAGCCGGCCCGCTTCGCCTACGGCCTCCTGCTTTACGGTGACGGTGATCTCATGGCCGTTGTTCTGGATCAAAGTCGTGCCATCGCCGCCGGAAAAACCGCCAGTGGTAGCGGCAACGTCGGTATGCGAAGTCGGAGCCTTAGCCATCGTAAAGACGACCTTATCACCTTCGACCGTAGCATTGACATCCACATTGTCCAGCTGCTTGGCAGCACCGGTCTGAGCATTCCAAGCGTCAGCAACCAGCTTGGCCAGGTCAGCGCCCTTAACAGTACCCGGGGCAATGTCGCCAAGATTGAGAGTCTTTCCAAAGACAGTAAAGGTCGCATCGGTTACGTTTGCGCCGGGAACAGCGGCTTGAGCAGCATTGTAAGTTTGAGGAGTGGTGTCAAAAGCAACGGTAAAACCGGTGGTGCCGTTTGCGGCTACAACAACATTCTCAATCTTGTTGTAATTGGCAGTGCCGGCGGCGCCTGCGGTATTAGCTGCGGTCACTGCAGCGTCAATTGCGCCCTTGATTTTTGCAAGAGCATCCGCAGCGGGGGTACCGTCATCAACATCAATAGCGGACAAATCAACGGTTACGCCGCCAACATTCAGATTGTTAATGGCCTTGATAGCTGCTGCACCGGCAGCATTCAACGCAGCGGAAAGGTCTACAGTATTGGCTCCATCAACGGGAGTGCCGGCAACTTTGGTACCAGCGGTAAAACCCGCCTCCGTAGCGGGAGTACCGGCATTGGTATTGGTGAGGCTGGCGTTGGAGAAGTCGATGGAATAGATGCCGGGCTGCGCGTTCGCGGCTTTCTGACCGTCGGCAATCATGGTCAGAGTCACGTCGGTGGCGCCGGTGGTCTTGATCGCGTCGGACATCGAGCCGTCCAGCAGCTTGGTACCGTTGAAGTTGGCGCTCTGGCTGATGCGGTCGATTTCGGAGAGCAGCTGGTCCATCTCGTCCTGCAGGGCCTGACGCTCGGTGCTGGTGTAGGTGCCGTTGGCGCTCTTGGAAGCAAGCTCCACCATGCGGTTCAGCATGTCGTGCACTTCGTTCAGGTTGCCCTCGGCGGTCTGGATCAGGCTGATGCCGTCCTGCGCGTTGGCGCTGGCGGTCTCAAGACCGGTGATCTGAGCCTTCATCTTCTCGCTGATGGCCAGACCCGCGGCGTCGTCGCCCGCGCGGTTGATCCGGTA
>DKVN01000117.1:16435-20990 GCA_002491225.1 Faecalibacterium sp. UBA7177 | reverse complement strand
GGACACCGTGTTCACCACCGAGTACTCCATGCGCACCGCGATGGTGGCTGTCTACACCCTGTTCGATGTGGATCGGGGCGTGCCCGAGGTGTGGGGCAGCCTGTACGACCTCCGCGACCTGCTCAAGGCCTCGGTCAGCCTCCGGGACGGCAGGCCCCTCACCGAGATGGAGCTGAGCCTCAAGGAGAAGATGGCGGCCAAAAAACTGCTGGACAAGATCGAGGGCACCGACATCGAAAAACTGCTCCGGGAGTATCATGTGATCTGACCATCCACGCACTTGCGGCAAGGGGCTGTTGCAAAACAACCTCCACAAAAAAATGAGATAGACTTTCCCGAAAAGGGCCCGTCTATCTCATTTTTTGTTGCAGTCTGGAAGTGTGAAGAAAGTGTGATGGTTTTGGTAATCATCGGTTATATTGCAAGAATCTAACATTACAACAAGGGCGGCCAACTGAACCAGAAACCGTCACAGAAGCAGAACTATTCTCATCGCCTAAAAGTTAGTCTAACCATCTATCGTTTCCCGTAGCGTCTCCACCCTAACGACACTTTTTGCTGCTGACACAGGTACTTGGTGATCTATTGACGCAACAGACTGCGCCTGCTGGGTAGTGCATGAACAAATCAGTATTATCCGCGCGAAAGGGCCATTCGGCTCGGCCAGCGCGGTATGTATCGCGTGGTAGAGCAGTGAATTACACGATGCCAATATTATGCGTTCGGATGTTCCCCGTGTGGGTGTGAGGCTGCTGGTTCTGCTCGGTGGACGGCATCAACCACGCCCATCGGACGGCAACATTTGAACAATCCCAACAAAAAGCGAGGGCGGCGTTATCCTACAACGGTGACGCCACCCTCGCTTTTTGCTTGTAGTGTCCGGCTTCTGTTCAGTCAGTCAACTTTTTTTCCTCGCCCCTCTCGGCTTGGATGCAGCTGTGCGCTTCACCCCATTGCGGAAATAAGCCTCCTCAAACCGGCTAAAGCAAACAAATAATCCGAACCCATCTCCTATTGGAAAGAGGTTCGGATTATATTGGTTTGGTGCCGGTGGTGGGACTTGAACCCACACGGTGTTGCCACCAACGGATTTTGAGTCCGCATCGTCTGCCATTCCGACACACCGGCAAAAGGCGCGCGCGATCAGATGCGCCTTTACCATTATAGTATACATCCAACGAGAAATCAAGACACGATTTTCCATGCATGGGAGGCAATCTTCCGGCAGGGGAGAAGGGCAAACCAAATGCCCCGGCCGCGGGGGGACGCGGCCGGGGCGGTGTGCTTGTAAGGGCTGTGCGAGAGACTTTGCAAGCTTGAAACGCGGGCTTACACCTGCATGTTCAGGCTCTGCTCGCCGCTTTCGGTTTTGTCGAAGGTGTAGTCGTTGCCGGGCAGCACCGCGTTGAGCAGGATGCCCAGGATGGCCGCCACCGCGAGGCCCGAGAGGGTGATGGTGGTGGAGCCGATGCCAAAGCTGATGCCGCCGATGCTGTTGAAGCCCAGCGCGCTGACCAGGATGACCGCCGCGATGATGAGGTTGCGGCTGTTGGTGAAGTCTACCTGATTCTCGACCACGTTGCGCACCCCGATGGCCGAGATCATGCCGTAGAGGATGAAGGAGACGCCGCCGATGATGCCGGCCGGCACCGTGTTGACCGCCGCGCCGAACTTGGGGCAGAAGCTGAGGACGATGGCAAAGCAGGCGGCGATCCGCATGACCCGCGGGTCGTAGATCTTGGTGAGGGCCAGCACGCCGGTGTTCTCGCCGTAGGTGGTATTGGCCGGGCCGCCGATCAGGCCGGCCAGGCTGGTGGCCAGGCCGTCGCCCAGCAGGGTGCGGTGCAGGCCGGGGTCGCGAATGTAGTTTTTGCCGGTGGTGGCGCTGATGGCCGCGATGTCGCCGATGTGCTCCATCATGGTGGCCAGCGCGATGGGCATGATGGTGAGGATGGCCGAGATGTCAAATTTGGCCATCGCCGCGCCCGAGATGGGGACGCCGAACCACTTGGCCTCGCTGATGGCGGTAAAGTCCACCGCGCCGGTGACGAGCGCCACCACATACGAGACAACCACGCCCAGCAGGATGGGCAGGATCTTGACCATGCCCTTGCCCCAGATGTTGCAGACCACCACGGTGCCCAGCGCCACGATGGCCAGCAGCCAGTTGGTCTGGCAGTTGGAGATGGCCGAGGGGGCCAGGATGAGGCCGATCGAGATGATGATCGGGCCGGTGACCACCGGCGGGAAGAGCCGCATGATCTTGTCCACCCCGAACACCGAGATCAGGCCGCTCATCACAAGGTAGAGCAGCCCCGCAAACACCACGCCGCCGCAGGCGTAGGGCAGCATCTCGGCGTTGGGCACGGTCAGCTCGCCGCTCGCGTCGGCCAGCTTCGGGGCCACGATGGCAAACCCGCCCAGAAACGCAAAGGACGAGCCGAGGAAGGCGGGCACCTTGCCCTTGGTGATGAGATGGAAGAGCAGGGTGGCAAGCCCCGCGCAGAGCAGGGTGGTGGGCACGCTCAGCCCGGTGATCAGCGGCACCAGCACGGTGGCGCCGAACATGGCAAAGGTGTGCTGTACGCCGAGGATGATCATCTTGGGCACGCCCAGCTGGCGGGCGTCAAAGATGCCCTCGGATGTGGTGGGGGTAGCAGACATCGTTCCATTCCTCCTTCTTGTTGCCGGGAGCGGGCCGCCCGGGCAGAGCGCCCGAAAAGCCCTGAATGCTCCATTGTGTCCTTGACCCTGAAAAAACCGCCCCGCCGTTTCTTAAACGGGGCCGGATGGCAAAAAAAGAGGCACCGCCGTCAAAACAGCGATGCCGTCAAACGATTTGCCAGAGCCGGAAACGAAAAAACAGAGCGCCCGATGCCATGATCCGCGAAAAATCGGTTCGAGATCCCCGCCATCGTCCCGCCCTCCTGTCGTTTGGTCTTTGGCTATTATAACAACGCGGCCCGCCGGATGCAAGCCCCAATCTTCCCATCTGCACAAATTTGGCTCTTTTGTACAGTTTTGCCCTCGTGCCTGCCGGGAAATCGGGCGCAAATGCCCTCAGCCCTGCCGCGCAGGCCGCGGGGCAGGGGAGAGGCCCCCGCCCCGGCCGCATTCAGCAGTACTTTTTGATGTAGGCGTCCCGGCAGCGCTGGATGATCTCGCGCGCGGCGGCGGCGTCCTGCTCCTCGTTGACCACCGTCTCCTTGCCCTCGAGGTTCTTGTACACCTGGAAAAAGTGCCGCATCTCGGCAAAGATGTGGGGCGGCAGCTCGGTGATCTCGGTATAGGTATTGTAGTTGGGGTCGCTGAAGGGCACCGCGATGATCTTTTCGTCCATCTTGCCGCTGTCCAGCATGGTAAAGGCCCCGATGGGGTAGCAGCGCACCAGGCTCATTGGCTCGATCGTCTCGCTGCAGAGCACCAGTACGTCCAGCGGGTCGCCGTCGTCCGAGAGGGTGCGCGGGATGAGGCCGTAGTTGGCCGGGTAGTGGGTGGAGGTGTGCAGGATGCGGTCGAGGATGATGTAGCCGCTCTCCTTATCCAGCTCGTACTTCTTTTTCGAGCCCTTCTCGATCTCGATCACCGCAATAAAGTCATCCGGCGCGATGCGGGCGGGGTTCATGTCATGCCAAACATTTCCCAAGGTAAAAGCACTTCCCTTCCAAATGATAGACCATTGGCCGCGGGCGGGAGCATCCCGGCGCCGCGGCAAAACCTTCCGCTTGCTATTATAGCACACCCATGCGCTTTTGCACAGAAAATCTTGTGTTTACCTGTGTCCTTTCCGGGATTGACAACCCCGCCCCCGCCGCGCTATGCTGAGGGCATATAAAAAGGATAGAGGAGCGATGCAGCATGCAGCCTGGCACCAAAGGATGTTTTGAGCAGACCGTGACCGAATCCCTCCTGGCCAAAACGGTGGGCAGCGGCNNCCCCAAAAAGCAAACCGCGCAAGGAGGCGCCCCGCCATGGCATACTTTCCCTTTTTTGTGGAGCTGAAAGGCCAAAAGGGCCTGATCGTGGGCGGCGGCCCGGTGGCCTGCCGCAAGGCGGAAAAGCTGCTGCCCTACGGCCCCGCCCTCTGCGCCGTCGCACCCCGATTTTGCGCCGGGTGGGCCGCGCCCGCCCTCGCCGGGGTGCAAAGGCGCTGCCGCCCCTTTGCCGAGGCCGACCTTGCGGACGATTGGCTCTTTGTGATCGCCGCCACCGCCGACACCGCCCTCAACCGCCGCATCGCGGCCCTGTGCAAGGCAAGGCGCATCGCGGTCAACGTAGTGGACGACCCGGCTGCCTGCGGCTTTCTCTTTCCGGCGCTGGTGCAGGAGGGCAGGCTCTCGGTGGGCATCTCCACCTCGGGGGCCAGCCCCACCGCCGCCGTCTGGCTCAAGGAGCAGATCGCGGCCCTGCTGCCGCCCCACTTTGCCCGGCTGCTCGACGAGTTGGAGGCCCAGCGCCCCTCCATGAAGCGGCAATACCCGGACGAGGCCGCCCGCGCCAGGGCCTTCCGCGCTCTTTTCCTGCGCGGCCTCGCCGCCGTCCCGCCGCCCGCCGC
>DKVN01000117.1:3834-16142 GCA_002491225.1 Faecalibacterium sp. UBA7177 | reverse complement strand
CCCGCCGCCCGCCGCCGAAACCCTCGAAGCGCCCGAAACGACCGAAGCGCTCCCCACAGGCCAGACCGTCCCGCCCGGGCAGCCACCCCGCTGACCTACCGGGCCGGGATCGCCCGTCCCCGCGCCCTTTATTCACGCTTTTGCCCCAAATACCCCCCCTTGAATCATTTTTCCTTGACATTCCCCGCCATCTTTGGNNCTGGCCAAAACGGTGGGCAGCGGCAGCGTGGCGGTGTTTGCCACCCCGATGATGATCGCGGGCGTTGAGCGCGCCGCCGCCGAGAGCGTGCAGGCCCAGCTGGCCGAGGGCCAGACCACGGTCGGCACCCGCATCGAGATGACCCACGAGGCCGCGACCCCCGCCGGGATGCGGGTGCGGTTCGAGACCGAACTGATCGAGGTGAGCCCCAACGGCCGGATGCTGACCTTTCACGCGGCGGCCTACGACGAGGCCGGGCTGATTGGCCAGGGCACCCACCAGCGGGCAGTGGTGGACGCCGCTCGCTTCGAGGCCAAAGCCGCCGCCAAACGCCCCGCCGAGGGCTGAACAGACCGCAGGAAACCGCCAAAAACCCAAATGCAATGCCCGGTGGGCCGTTTTTTCCTGACCTTCCCCGTCATCTCTTGACATTCCCCGCCATCTTTGGTATAATAAGCAGCGTTGGGTGTAAAGCAAATCCCTTTACACCAACCCCGCGTCAGACGGCCCGGCGCAGCAGGAGGTGGAACCATTGGCCAAAAATCTCGAGATCTCGTATCTCCTCGATTTTTACGGCGATGTCCTCACCGAAAAGCAGCGGGACGTGATGGAGCAGTACTACAACGACGACCTCTCCCTCGCCGAGATCGCCGACAACTTCGGCATCACCCGCCAGGGCGTGCGGGATTCGATCAAGCGGGGCGAGAGCATCCTGCTCGAGCTTGAGAGCAAGGTCGGCTTTGCCGCCCGCTACCGAGCGGTGCGGGATGGCCTGGCCAGAATTGAGGCCCTCGCGCGGGAGATCCGCTTTTGCAATTCCGGCAGCTACAACACCTCGGACGAGATCGAAAAGGCCACCGACGAGATGCTGCGGCTGATCGGCGAGATCACCGAATAAGAGGAAAGGGGAGAACAACGACACCATGGCATTTTCCTCCCTTTCGGACCGGTTGGCCGGGGTCTTCAAAAAGCTGAAGGGCAAGGGCAAGCTCAGCGAGGCGGACATCAAGGCTGCGATGCGCGAGGTGCGGATGGCCCTGCTCGAGGCCGACGTCAACTACAAGGTCGCCAAGGATTTCTGCGCCAGCGTCTCGGAACGGGCGATGGGCAGCGAGGTCATGGAGAGCCTCACCCCCGCCCAGCAGGTCATCAAGATCGTCAACGAGGAGCTCACCGCCCTGATGGGCGGCGATGAGGCGGCCCGCATCCACATCAAGAGCAAGGGCCCCACCGTGCTGATGCTCTGCGGCCTGCAGGGCAACGGCAAAACCACCCACGCCGCAAAACTGGGCAAGTACTTCCTCAAGCAGGGGCACCGCCCGCTGCTGGTCGCCTGCGATATCTACCGCCCCGCCGCCATCGAGCAGCTGCAGGTGGTGGGCAAGCAGGCCGGGGTGCCGGTGTTCACCCTGCCAAACGCAAAGCCCGAGCAGATCGCCCAAAAGGCCGTTGCCCATGCAAAGGATTACGGCAACGATATCGTGCTGCTGGACACCGCGGGCCGCCTGCACATCGACCAGGAGCTCATGGACGAGCTCGGCCGCATCCGCGAGGCGGTGACGGTGGACGAGGTGCTGCTGGTGGTCGACGCGATGGCCGGGCAGGACGCGGTCAACGTGGCCAAGAGCTTCCACGAGGCGGTCGGGGTGGATGGCATCATCCTCACCAAGACCGACGGCGACACCCGCGGCGGCGCGGCCCTCAGCGTGCTGGCCGTCACCGGCAAGCCGATCAAGTTCCAGGGCGTCGGCGAAAAGCTGGACGACCTCGAGGTCTTTCATCCCGCCCGGATGGCGGGCCGCATCCTCGGCATGGGGGACGTGCTCAGCCTGATCGAAAAGGCCCAGACCGACCTCGACGAGAAAAAGGCCGAGGAGACCGCCCGCCGGATGCGGGAGAACAAGTTCGACATGAACGACATGCTCGACCAGTTCGCCCAGATGAAAAAGATGGGCGGCGCGGCGGCCATGCTCTCGATGCTGCCCGGCGGCAATAAGGTCGACCCCAGCCAGGTGGATGAAAAGGTGTTTACCCACATCGAGGCCATCATCTACAGCATGACCCCCGCCGAGCGGGAAAAGCCGTCGATCATCAACCCCAGGCGCAAGCGGCGGATCGCGGCCGGCAGCGGCACCACCGTTGAGGAGGTCAACCGGCTGCTGCGCCAGTTTGAGGCGATGCAAAAGCTGATGCGTCAGATCAAAAAGAACCCCAAGGCCTTCTCCCGGCGCATGGGCTTTGGCGGCATGCCGGGTATGCCGATGTAAAAGGCGGGCGGGGCATTTCGCCCCGGCACCGCCCTACACCGCCCCCGCGGGCCCTGCGCGCCCGCGCCACAATTTTGTCCGTATGGCTCAAACGAACTGCTTGGCGCAGCGTGAAAGCCATGCCAATATAAATACAATATACCAGGAGGTAATTCCAATGGCTGTTAAGATCAGGCTGCGCCGTATGGGCGCAAAAAAGGCTCCCTTTTACCGTGTTGTGGTGGCGGACAGCCGCTTCCCCCGCGACGGCCGCTTCATCGAGGAGATCGGCTACTACGACCCCACCAAGGACCCCGCTGTGGTGAACATTGACGGCGAAAAGGCCAAGCAGTGGATCGCCAACGGCGCGCAGCCCACCGACACCGTGCGCGTTCTGCTGAAAAAGTCCAACATCCTGTAAGCGGGAAGCGGGATTTTTCGCAAACTTCCAGGAACGGAGGGACCAATCACCATGCAGGAATTGCTGCTTGCCGTTGCCCGGGGCCTCGTGGAGGAGCCGGACGCGGTTGAAGTATCGGTCGACGAGCCCCGCGAGGATGGCACCATCGTCTACCATCTCACGGTCGCCGAGGGCGACATGGGCCGGGTGATCGGCAAACAGGGCCGCATCGCCAAGGCCATCCGGGTGGTCATGCGGGCCGCCGCGGTGCGCCGCGGCGAAAAGGTCATGGTCGAGATCGACTGACCGGCCAAAACCGGGGCTGTCTGCCGCAGAGATTCTGAGAACATGAGAACAAGGGGCTATTGCAGGGCTGCAACGGCCCCTTTTCTTTGCGAACAGTTCACAAAAAAAGAGAGGGAACACAGATGCAGGAGTATCTTGAGGTGGGCAAGGTGGTGGCTACCCACGGGGTGCACGGCGAGATGAAGCTCGAGCTCTGGTGCGACAGCGCGGAGTTTCTGGCCGGGTTCGGCACCCTCTATCTCTCGGCGTCCGGGGCCGCGCCCCAGGCGGTGGCCGCGGTGCGGGCCCACAAAAACATGGCGCTGCTTACCTTAAAAGGGGTGTCCAGCATCGAGGAGGCCCGCCCCTACCTCGGCCGGGTGCTCTACATCGCCCGGGCCGACGCCCACCTGCCCGCCGGGCGCTACTTTTTGCAGGACCTCATCGGCCTCGAGGTGCGGGACGCCGCCGACGGCCGGGTGTACGGTACGGTCAAGGAGATCACCCACCCCGCCGCCCAGGATATCTACACCGTGCTCACCCCCGCGGGGCAGGAGTGCCGGTTCCCCGGGGTGCCGGAGTTCCTGAAGGGGCTGCACCCCGAGGAGGGCTACCTGCTGGTGGCCCCCATCCCCGGCATGTTCGACACGGCGGAAAGCGGGGATGAGCCGGTATGATGCGCATCGACATTGCCACCCTCTTCCCGGAGCTCTGCCAGGCCTTCCTCAACGAGAGCATCCTCGGCCGGGCCGCCCGCAAGGGTCTTATCGAGACCCACTGCCACCAGATCCGGGATTACACCCTTAACAAGCAGAAGCAGGTGGACGACTACCCCTACGGCGGGGGCTGCGGCATGGTCATGGCCGCCCAGCCCATCCACGATTGCTGCCAGGCCGTCCTCGCCGAGTACGAGGCACAAGGCCGCCCCCGTCCCCGCATCCTCTTTATGACCGCCGCGGGCACCCCCTACACCGAGCAGCACGCCAAACGGCTGGCCGCATACGACGGCCTGCTGCTGGTCTGCGGCCACTACGAGGGCATCGACGAGCGGGTGATCGAGGCGCTGGCGGATGAGGAGATCAGCATCGGGGACTATGTGCTCACCGGCGGCGAACTGGCCAGCCTGGTGGTGGCGGACAGCGTGCTGCGCCTGCAGCCCGGCGTGCTGGCCGAGCCGCAGGGCTACCAGGAGGAGAGCTACTGGGACGGCCTGCTCGAATACCCCCAGTACACCCGCCCCGAGGAGTGGCAGGGCCGCAGGGTACCCCCGGTGCTGCTCAGCGGCCACCACGCAAAGGTGGAAGAGTGGCGCACCGAGCAGAGCCTCGCGCGCACCCGCGCCCGCCGCCCGGACCTCTTTGCCGCCTACGAGGGCAGCGAGCCGAAAAAACGCGGGTAGCCGGGGGCGGCTGGAAACGGTTTCGGCCTCTTGGTGGAAAACCTTCGGGGTTTCCACCAATCAAGTGCAAAATTAAATGGTAAAAAAGCACAAATGTGTACAGGCTGTGGCGCTTGAGATTCGGTGAACTGACAAAAATGTGCAAAAATACTGTACAAGGCCGGTCGTTTAGGCTATGATAGGAACATCGGTTCAGCAAGTCGAAGTGGATTGAAACCATAAAACTTTGAGTAGTTAAGGAGCGATCGCGATCATGTATGTGAAAGAAGTTACGGTCGAGAACCAGGTTGGCCTGCATGCCCGTCCGGCCACCTTCTTCATCCAGAAGGCCAACGAGTACAAGGCTTCCATCTGGGTCGAAAAAGAGGAGCGCCGGGTCAACGCCAAGAGCCTGCTGGGCGTGCTCAGCCTTGGCATCGTGGGCGGCACCACCATCCGCATCATCGCGGACGGCGCCGACGAGCAGACCGCCGTGGACGGCCTGGTCAAGCTGGTCAACAGTGGGTTTGCGGAGTAACCCAAACAGCGGCAGAAAACATCTGCAAAGGGCGGGCCGTCAGGCCCGCCCTTTTTCCATATCCGCGGGCCGGGCGGCCCGCCCGTTTTCCCGCCCGCGGGCTGTCCGGGCCGCGGCTTTCCCTTATTACATTATTAAAGTGACCCCGCGAAAGGAGGCCCGCCCCGCATGACCAAGGCCGAGCTTTACCAAAAGGCCAAAATGCTGCCGCTGCTGCCGGGGGTGTACATCATCCGCAACAGGCAGGACGAGATCATCTACATCGGCAAGGCCAAGCGGCTGCGCACCCGGGTCAGCCAGTATTTCCGCGAGGGGGTGCCCCACGACGCCAAGGTCACCAAGATGATCCAGAACGCCTTCCAGTTCGACGTCATCGTCTGCCAGAGCGAGTTCGAGGCGCTGGTGCTCGAGGCCAGCCAGATCAAGGCCCACACCCCCAAATACAACATCCTCTTAAAGGACGACAAGGGCTACAGCTATGTCCGGGTGACCCGGGAGGAATACCCCCGCCTCTCGGCCGTGCTGCAAAAGGAGGAGGACGGTGCCGAGTACATCGGCCCCTACACCAGCAGCTTCGCGGTGCGGCAGATGGTCGAGTCGGCGCAGGATTCCTTTCTGCTGCCCCGGTGCGGCAAGGTCTTCCCGCGGGACATCGGCAAGGGGCGGCCCTGCCTCAACGCCCACATCGGCAAGTGCATGGCGGTCTGCAGCGGGCGCATCTCCCGCGAGAGCTACTGCGAGGCGGTGCGCGGCGCGGTGCACATGATCCGCTACGGCAAAAAGGAGATCCTCAAAACCCTCGAGCAGCGGATGCAGGAGGCCGCCGAGCGGCTGGATTTTGAAGCCGCCGCCCTGCTGCGGGACCAGATCGCCGCCATCCGCAAGGTCTCGGCCGGGCAGAAGGTGGTGGTCAGCGAGGACACCAACATGGACGTCATCGCCCTGGCCGGCACCCCCCACGCGGTCTGCGCCGCCGTGCTGCGCTACCGCGAGGGCCGTCTGACCGACAAGCGGGAGTTCCTCTTCCACGACACCACCGACATCGACGCCGCCCGCGAGGAGTTTCTGCCCCGCTACTATCTGGACGGCGAGGAGATCCCCCGCACCATCGCGGTGGACGCCCTGCCCGAGAGCGGCGAGGCGCTGGCCCAGCTGCTCAGCGAGACCCGCGGAAGCGCGGTGCGGCTCTATGTGCCCCAGCGCGGGGACGTGGCCAAGCTGGTCGAGATGGCCTACACCAACGCCATCGAGCGGCTGGCCCGCGAGAGCGGCCGCTACGGCCGGGAGGACCGGCTGCTGGACGAGGCGGCCGTGGTGCTCGGCCTGCCCGCCCCGCCCCGGCGCATCGAGAGCTACGATATCTCCAACTGGGGCGACGGCACCAGCGTCTGCGGCATGGTCGTCTTTGCAAACGGCAAGCCCCAAAAAAGCAGCTACCGCAAGTTTAAGATGAAGACGGTGGCCGGTAC
This sequence comes from Faecalibacterium sp. UBA7177, assembly GCA_002491225.1. Classification (GTDB taxonomy): domain Bacteria; phylum Bacillota; class Clostridia; order Oscillospirales; family Ruminococcaceae; genus UBA7177. The sequence goes on along the minus strand of DKVN01000117.1, from coordinate 9,627 downwards.
CGACGATTACGCCAGCATGGCCGAGACCCTCGCCCGCCGCGCCGCCGAGTATGCCGCCCACGCCGCGGCCGGGGACGGCGATGCCTTCGGCCAAAAGCCGGACGTCATCCTGCTGGACGGCGGCAGGGGGCAGGTCAGCGCGGTGGCCGCCGCCCTGGCCGGTACCCAGCTGGCTGACGTGCCGCTCTACGGCATGGTCAAGGACGACAGGCACCGCACCCGCGCCATCGTCACCGCCGCGGGCGGCGAGATCGCCATCAGCATGCACCGGGGCATCTTCAGCTTCATCACCGCCATCCAGGACGAGACCCACCGCTTCGCCAACGTCTACCGCCGCCAGCAGTACCACAAAAAAGCCTACGCCTCCAGCCTCACCCAGATCCCCGGCATCGGCCCGGCGGCCGCCAAGGCCCTGCTGGCCGAGTTCAAGACGGTTTCGGCGGTGCGCGAGGCCAGCGCCGAGCAGCTGCAGCAGGCCAAAGGCATCGGCCCGGCGGCCGCCAAGGCCATCTTCGCCCATTTCCACCCGGACAGCCCCGAGGGCGGCCGGGGGTGAGCGATTTGTGGAGACAGAGACAAAAGGGTAGTGACAGCCACATATGGATGAAAGAATGATCCTAATGGATATCCAGAGAGCTTCCGCGAATGCCACAAAATCTCTCCAACATTTTTCAGCATTTGTCTCAAGAACAGAAGACTATATTCTACAGTTTTCAAAAACAATCAAGAATATAGACGAAGTCAAGTCGAATTGGGTCATGCTGGAAATCGTTAATTCGTGTGCCCTTTCTGATTGGGAGGATATGGGGAAACCAAGTGATGCTTCCGCTTTGTGGGACAAATCCACTGGAAATCTATGCAGAAGAGGAATTAGATGGATTTGTGAGCATAAGTATATTGTTAAAATTTGTAAAGGATGAATCCTGCGTTTCTATGGAGTATCGAGAAAACGGAGCAGGCTCCGATGAAGAAAGAATTAATGATCACTGGTTTTGGCACATTCTTCTTATGATTTGAGGCGCGGGGGCGGTTAGCGTGAATCCAAAGAGGGACAGTAGGGACGGTTCTTTTTGGACAAAGGGACAGACCTTTGCTGACAGTGGCGGCTTGTATGCCCCCCGGCGGCCTTCCCGATTGACAAAGCGCCCGCCTCTCCCTTATAATACTATTACATTATAAAGAACCCCGCTTTCTCCCCTCGGCCCTGCGGCGCTGCCGCAGGCAATCTCCATCCGACAGGAGGGATCGATCATGTCCTGGAAAACCATGCTTTTGAAAGGTCTGGCCGTCAAAAAGGTGGTGGCGTCCGGTGCGGCGGCGGTGGCTGCTGTCTCGGTGGTGGGTACCGCCGCGGCCGTCTCTTCCGGCCAGCTGACCCTGCCCGCGGCCTCGGCCGCGCCTCAGAGCGTCGCCGCCGTGGAGGCCGCCGCAGAGGAGGCCGCCGCGCCCGAAGCCGCGCCGCAGCAGGCCGCCGCCGCGTCGGACAGCCTTGCCGCGCCCGCCGCCCCGGCCGCTGAGAATACGCAGGCCGCCCCGGCCGCTGAGAATACGCAGGCCGCCCCGGCCGCCGCGCAGCCTGTGAGCGCCGCGGTCGAACAGACCGCCCAACGCACAGCCGCCCCGCAGCCCGCCGGGGAGACCCCCGCGCAGCAGGCCAAGACCGGCGAGGACACCGTGCAGCCCGCCGCGCAGCAGGCCCAAACCGCGGAGGACGCCTCGCAGCCTGCCGTACGGCAGGGCTCCGGGGCCGCGCGGGCCCCTGCGGCCACCCCGGCGCCGGCGGCCACCCAGCCCCCTGCTTCCACCCCGCTCCCGCTGCCCAGCGGCAGGCACACCACCTCCATCTATGCCGACGATGAATCGACCCTGCTGCGGGTGGAATATTACGACGACAACAACCACCTGTACGAGTACTCCTCGGTCTCCGACTACAACTCCGAGACCAAATCCTACACCGAGACGGTCTACCGCTACGACCAGGAGAACCAGCAGCAGGTCGTTGTCCGCACCGACACCTACCAGAACGGGACCTGCACCTCGTCCACCCCCTCCGCGCCGGAAACCCCGGCGGCCCCGGCCCCCGCTGCCCCGGCCGCCCCGGAGCCCGCGGCCCCGGCAGAATCCGCGCCTGCGGCACCGGCCCCCGAAGCCCCGGCAGCCCCGGCCGCCTCGGAGCCTGCGGCCCCGGAGACCCCGGCGGAGCCGTAACCCCCCGCGGCCCCGGCAAAGCGACCCTTCAGGCACCGGATGTGATCCGCCCGATCGCGTCCGGTGTTTTTGGGCTTTGCCGCTGGCGGGGCGGGCCTTGCCCGCTGCGCCCGTTCTCGACCCCCTTCGGCCTTGACAAACCCGCCCGCAAGGGCCGATAATAGGGGACAAGGCATCCCCGGACAGCCGGATGCAGGGCACGCCCCGCACGCCCCCGCGCCGCCGTTCGCCCCCGCACCCCACCCCGCACCCCAAAAAAGGAGGCCACCCCGCCATGCGCGTTATCGCCGGTTCCGCCCGCGGCAGACGTCTTGCGACCCTGCCCGGCGAGGAGATCACCCGCCCCACCATCGAGCGGGTCAAGGAGGGCATGTTCAGCGCCCTGCACTTTGCGCTGCCCGGCGCACAGGTGCTCGACCTCTTCGCCGGCAGCGGCCAGCTGGGCATCGAGGCCCTCTCCCGCGGGGCGGCCCACTGCACCTTTGTCGATCACGACCGTGCCGCCGCCCATCTGGTGCTGCAAAACTGCAAGGCCGTGGGCCTGCACGGCGCGGCCCGTGTGGTGCAGACCGAGGCCGCGGCCTTCCTCGCCCGCACCGCGCCGGAGCAGTACCACATCGTCCTGCTCGACCCACCCTACCGCCAAAACACCCTCGCGGCCATCCTGCCCGCGGTCGAGCGGGCCACCGCGCCGGGGGGCATCGTCCTCTGCGAGAGCGAGCTGGCCGCCGGCCTGCCGGACGAGTGCGGCGGCCTGCAAAAGAAAAAACAATACCGGTACGGCACCGTGCTGGTCACCCGATACGAAAAAGCGCGCGCCGCGCTCAAAGGAGAAGATGTGCAATGAACATTGACGAGCTGCTCGATCTGATGGAGGAGACGATGGAGGAGGGCACCGGCGTGCCCTTCAGCGGCGGCAAGCGGATGGTGGATGTGGACCACATGCGGGACATCATCGACGAGGTGCGGCTCAACCTGCCCACCGAGATCCGCCAGGCCAAGGCCATCGTCAACGACCGGGCCGAGATCCTCTCGGGGGCCAAGCGGGAGGCCGAGACCATCATCAAAAAGGCCGAGGAGCGCGCCCGCATCATGCTCAGCGAGCAGGAGATCGTCCGCGCCGCCCAGCAGCGCGCCACCGAGATCATCTCCTCGGCCCAAAGCCAGAACCGCGAGATGCGCATCACCCTCACCGAGTACTGCGAAAACATGCTGCGCGCCACCGAGGAGCAGCTGGTTCGCAGCGCGGGCGAGGTCAAAAACGTCCGGGCCAACCTGCGCCAGAACGCCAAAAACAACGGATGACCCCCAAAACCTACCTCGCCATCGACCTCAAGAGCTTTTACGCCTCGGTCGAGTGCGTCGCCCGCGGGCTGGACCCTCTCACCACCAACCTGGTGGTGGCCGACCCCACCCGCACCGAAAAAACCATCTGCCTCGCCGTCTCGCCCTCGCTCAAAACCTATGGCATCCCCGGGCGGGCGAGGCTGTTTGAGGTGGTGCAAAAGGTGCGCCAGGCCAACGCGATGCGCCGCAGCGCCGCGCCCGGCCGCACCCTCACCGGCAGCTCCAGCAGCGCTCCGGCCCTCGCGGCCGACCCCGCCCTTGCCATCGACTACATCGTCGCACCGCCCCGCATGGCCCACTACATGCAGTGCAGTACCGAGATCTACCAGGTGTATCTGCGTTACATCGCGCCCGAGGACATCCACGTCTACTCGATCGACGAGGTCTTCATCGACGCCACCGCCTACCTGCCCCTCTACGGCCTCACCCCGCGCGAGCTGGCCATGCGGATGATCCGGGAGGTGCTGGCCCAAACCGGCATCACCGCCACCGCGGGCATCGGCCCCAACCTCTACCTCTGCAAGGTGGCCATGGACATCGCCGCCAAGCACATCCCGCCGGACGAAAACGGGGTGCGGATCGCCGAGGTGGACGAGCAGAGCTACCGGCGCGACTTTTGGAGCCACCGCCCCCTCACCGATTTCTGGCGGGTGGGCCCCGGCTACGCCAAAAAGCTGGAGGCGGCGGGCCTTTACACGATGGGGGACATCGCCCGCTGCTCGATCGGGCGGCCGGGCGATTATTACAACGAGGATCTTTTGTACAAGATGTTCGGCATCAACGCCGAGCTGCTCATCGACCACGCCTGGGGCTGGGAGCCCTGCACCATCGCCGAGATCAAGGCCTACAAGCCCGCCGCCCACAGCACCGGCGCGGGGCAGGTGCTCAGCTGCCCCTACCCCTTCGACAAGGCGCGGCTGGTGGTGCACGAGATGGCCGACCAGCTGGCCCTCGAGCTGGTGGAGCAGCAGCTGGTCACCGACCAGCTCAGCCTGACCCTCGGCTATGACATCGAAAACCTCACCGACCCCGCCCGCAGCGCCCGCTACAGGGGCCCGGTCACGGTGGACCGGTACGGCCGCCGGGTGCCCAAACAGGCCCACGGCACCGAGAATCTCGGCGGCTACACCTCCTCGACCAAACAGATCGTCCGGGCGGCGCTGCGTTTGTTCGACCGGGTGGTCGACCCCGACCTGCTCGCCCGCCGGATGTACCTCACCGCCAATCGGGTGGTGGAGGAGGCCTCGCTGCGCGAGGGCCCCACCGCCGAGCAGCTGAGCCTGTTTACCGAGACGGAGGCGGCGCGGGCCGCCCGCGCCGCCGAGGCCGCCGCCCTCGCCCGCGAAAAGCAGCTGCAAAAGGCGGTGCTGGGCATCAAGGGCCGCTACGGCAAAAACGCTCTGCTCAAGGGCCTGAATCTGGTCGAGGGGGCCACCGCCGCCGACCGCAACGGGCGCATCGGCGGGCACAAGGCGTGAAACAAAGCGGGGCCGGGCAGCGCCAAGCCGCCCGGCCGCCAAACACCGGCCCGCAGGCCGGGCCCCGGGCCCCGGCGCGAACGACCGCCGTGAACGGAAGCCGTGAACGGAAGCCGTGAACGGAAGCCGTGAACGGAAGCCGGAAAGGGGAGGAGAAAAGCCAGTATGAGCCGCCAGGACCCTCACCGCTACGACGACATCATCGGCCTGCTGCACCCGATCTCCCAAAAGCATCCGCAGATGCCGCTGCGCGACCGCGCGGCCCAGTTTTCGCCCTTCGCGGCCCTCACCGGCTACGAGGATGCGGTGGACGAGACCGCCCGCCTCACCGACCAGCGCATCGAGCTGGCCGAGGACGCCCGCGCCGCCTTGGATGCGCAGCTGGCCGGGCTGGCCGCCCGGCTGGCCTCCGCCGCCGCGGCCGCCGCCCCAATCGCCGCCCACCCGCTCATCTCGGTCACCTACTTCGTGCCGGACGCCGCCAAGGCGGGCGGGGCGTATCTCACCGAGCTCTGCACGGTCAAACGGCTGGATGAGGCCGAGAGCTGCCTGCTGCTCTCGGACGGCCGCCGGATCCCTTTGCAGGACATTCTGCAATTGGAGGAGATCGGCCCCTGAGCGCCGGGCCAGAGAGCGGCCGAAAAAGGCCCGGAAAAATGCGAAAAGGTGTTGACAACCGCCCCGCAAATCGGTATAATAAACAAGTGCCTCAAACAAGCAAACAGGCCGCAAAATGCGGCCCGGTAGTTCAGTTGGTTAG
>DKVN01000117.1:0-3515 GCA_002491225.1 Faecalibacterium sp. UBA7177 | reverse complement strand
TTCGAGCCTCATCCGGGTCGCCATATGCTGTTATAGCTCAGTCGGCAGAGCACATCCTTGGTAAGGATGAGGTCGTGCGTTCGAATCGCATTAACAGCTCCAGAAAAATCCCTCGGATCAGCGATGGTTTTAAGCTGATTTGAGGGGTTTTTCTTTGGTACATCCTTTGCTAATAAAATGAGCCAGCTAATAAATCTGCTAATCAAAAAATCTTTGCGTCAGGCGATGTTCAGTGCATTGGAGAGCAATAACTGCAAAATCTGCCGAGAAAGCGCCGGATCTTGCTGCACCTGTTCGAGCAAAGCGCCGACAGCGCCTGCCTGCAAAGGGGCCTGCGTGGGAGCCGCGGGTGGGGTGGCACCACCGGGATAGAAATTCGTTTCGACCAGCAGGGACAGGGTGCGCTTTTCGCTTTCCAGGGCCTCGTTGTAGTTGCTCATCAAGACCTCGGGGGATTGCCCGGCGCTTTGGGCAACAAGCTGGTAATTGTTTTGGGACAGCCGAACCTTGTGCATCTGCCCGGATTTGCGCAGCCCCTGAAACTCGATCTGGTCGGTCATGTTCAGAGCCGTCTGACGGGCCTTGAAGGCTTTGTCCAGCGACTTTGGGTCGATCGGGGTCCCATCCGGCTGACAGATCAACAGGCCATGATCCTGATATTCCGGGCCGAGAAGTTCCTTGTTTTCCCGAATCGTGTCCAGCCGTGCACGAATCTCCTTGAGCAGAGGGGTGGTCAGATACTGCTTTCGGCGGCTGCCCTCGGTCTTGGGATCCTTCAGGATCAGACTGCTGGACGAATGTGCCAGCTTTTTGGGAAAGACCTTGAGGATGACCTCCGGCGGCAGCTTTTTGATCGATTCGTCCGAAACGCGCTGGACGATCTGGGTGATCCACATGCTCCGGTCACGGAAATCGACCGTGTCCGCCGCGATCCCAACGACCTCGCCCGCGCGCAGAGAGCAGACAAAGGCCAGATGGACTGCCAAATGCAGGATCGGATCGTCCTCTGCCTGGGACATGAACTCAAAGACGCGCTCAGGTGCCCAGAAGCTCCGCTTGCGGGTCTTTTCCGCTGGGGCGGAGGTCTGGGGGATCTCGTTGACATAATGCCACTTTTTTGCGGTGGCAAAGCCTACCATCAGGATGTTGTAGCACTTCTTGATGGTCGCGGAGGAGAGCTTGGGCCGCTTGGCGGTGCTTTTCCCATGGCTGCGGCTGCCCTTGCAGGGCTTGTTGCTCAGAAAGTCGATGAAATTGTCGATCTCCTCTGCCGTGATCCTGCTCATCACACAGTTGCCAAAATAGGGCAGGATATGGTTTTTCAGGTTCGAGGTGTAGCTGTCATAGGTGTTTGGGGAAAAGCGCCGCTTGCGCGCATAGACCGGCAAAAACCGTTCAATGAACTCAGCATAGGTGCGGTGGGTATTGTCCTCCGGTGTGTCGCCCATTGTCGGCTCTGCCGCATAGAGCGCCTTTGCCGGGGTGTGCTTTTCCCTGTAATCAACGACCGCGGCCCGCACCTCATCCGCTCGACGGTTCTTTTGCAAAAAATCAATGCAGGTCTTGCGCTGGATCGCCTCAAGTTCGGTGCTGTAGGTCTCCCACTGCTGCTTTCTTATCCCGTCCTCTGTGCAGTAGGTGTAAATGACGTTGTGGGAAGTTCCACGGATCTTATATGTTGCCATTGTGAGCATCCTTTCCATGATTTGATCAGTCGGTGCTGCTCAGACCATCGAACCACTTGTCAAAGGATTCCCTGTGAACGCGCAGGCAGCGTTTGCCCAGTCGGATGACCTTAAACCCATCCTCGTTTTCACAGAGATCGTATGCCTTACGGATGCTCACACCAAGGATCTCTGCCACCTGGTCAACAGTATACGTCCGCTGAACAGAGGGGCTGCAATCGGTATTTTTCATCATAGATACTCCTTTATTGCAGCTTGGCAGCGATGAAAGTGTGCAGGTACCTCCTTCCCAAGTTTTTTAGCAGGTAGGCATATTATACAGCACTCCAGAATGGCTGCCAAGTGATATTTTGTGAAAAGATGGTAAACTATCCCGGCCCATTTCCTGCGCCTCGTTCAGCCGCGTATTGTCAGGCGGCGCTATGCGCTCCTTATGCGTCCGGGCGCGCAAAAATGCACACTGTCCGCCGCTCCTGTATGACTGCCGGGATAGGGGTATGGACGGCTGGCAGGCAAGGGTCTGCGCCGCCTTTTTTCAAGGTTCTTTTCAAGGCTTCATGCACGGACGGCCCGTTTTGACGGGTGTTTGTCCGTTCACTAAGTAAATAGGGTTGAGTGTTCAGATTTTCTACAGGTCGGGTGAAAATCCAAAATGCCGCTATATATATGAATTAGATATTGACAAACACAAGATATTGTGGTATTGCTTCATCGTAATTGATTTTTGTGCGCGCCCCTTGTGGGATTTCGGGCCTTTGACCCGTCAAGCGGCCTTGCCGCATTGCACACGCTGTTGAGTTTGTACTGATTTGCCAGTGGGATCGCTGTACCCTTTTGGGGGAAAGCGGACACTGGCTCTTTTATTTTGTACCACAGGGTACAACATCCGAGCGGGAATGACATTGGCTCATGGTTTTACCATGAGCGCCAGGCTTTATTGCCTCTTTGTCATTCCCGCTTTTTTGTTGTGCCGGGGTCTTGCCCGGCCATATCCCTTGCCAAAGCGCCTTTCGGCGTTGCGGATAGATCAAACCAAACGAAAGGAGAGACTGGCGTATGAGTGCCAAAATTAGAAGAAACCACAAAAGCTGGGCCCGGCGCAGACATCCCCGTCTGCGTGTCGTGCCCGGTGCAAAGAAGGAAGGGCGCTATCACCGCAGATACCGTATTGTTGCCCGCCCGGCATACCCGCCCCGGCGGATGGAAAAGGGGGCCTGACGGATGTCTGTCAGTACCCTGCCTCAAAAGGGGCAAAGCCCATCTGTGCTGGTCAATACGGCCGGTCTGTCCCGGGAGCAATGGCTTGCCTGGCGGCGGCGCGGGATCGGCGGCAGTGATGTCGCGGCGATCTTTGGTATCTCCCCATTCCGCACCTCGCGGGACGTCTACTATGACAAGCTGAACATCGCCCCCGCCGAACCGGACGAGGGCAACTGGGTCGCGCTGGAGATGGGCCACCTGCTGGAAGACCTTGTTGCAAGGATCTTCAGCCGCAAGACCGGGTTTCCCGTCTTTCAGATCAAGAAGATGTTTCGCCACGCGCAATACCCCTTTATGCTTGCGGACGTGGACTATTTTGCGAATCTGCCCGGCGGCGAGACTGCAATCGTGGAGATCAAAACCACGAACTACAACGCAAGGGAGCATTGGTGGACGCCGGACGGCAAAGAGACCGTTCCGGCCTGGTACGAAACACAGGGCCGCCATTACATGGCCGTGATGAACCTCGACCGGGTCTTTTTCTGCTGCCTGTATGGCAACAGCGAGGACGAGGTGATTATCCGCGAATTGAGGCGGGATGCCCAATATGAGGAGGAGATGATCTATTTA
>DKVN01000032.1:540-6465 GCA_002491225.1 Faecalibacterium sp. UBA7177 | reverse complement strand
CGCCGCCCTCGTCCCGCAGCACCTGCGGGGCCTTGCGCGCGGTCTTTTTGGCCGCGGCCACCACCTGCGCGCTCTTGCCCGTGATGTTCAGCTTCATCCCTGCCACTCCTTTCCCTGTGTTCGGTCTGTTCCGTCCCGCCGTCCCACCCGCCGCCCTCTCCTATGGCGGCCGCACACAAAAAAGCACGGCACAGCCATCTGGCCATGTCGTGCTCTTTGTTCGCTCTCAGTATATCACCCGGCTTTGGAACAAACCGGAACCGCCTGTTTTTTCTTCGCAAAACCGTCTCACCGGTAGCTCTCGGCCAGCGCCCGCAGCGCGGGCAGGCTGCGCCGCACCTTGTCGGTGTCGGTGCAGAGCGCCATCCGAAAATACCCCTTACACCCAAAGCTGTCGCTCGGCACCAGCAAGAGATCGTACCGCTTCGCCCGCTCACAAAAGGCCACCGCGTCCGGCTCGAGCGCCCTCGGGAAGATATAAAAGGTCCCGCCCGGCTTCTGGCAGTCAAACCCCAGCGCGGTCAGCTCGGCGTACATCAGCCCCATGTTGGTGCGGTAGACCGTGAGGTCGGCCGTCCGCTCCAGCACCTTCGCCACCGCCAGCTGGATGATGCTGGGCGGGCAGTTGTGCCCGGTGCCGCGGCTGATCTGCCCGCAGATGTCGGCCAGCACCTCCTCCCCCTCGCAGCCCGGCCGCACCGCCAGATACCCGATCCGCTCCCCCGGCAGCGAGAGGCTCTTCGAGAAAGAGTAGCAGGTCAATGTATCCTTGTAAAAGCTGGCCACATAGGGTGCTGTTCCGGTAAAGTCGATCTCGCGGTAGGGCTCGTCCGAGATGAGATAGATCGGCCGCCCTCGCCTCGCGCTCTCGGCGCGCAGGACTTCGGCCAGCCCGGCGAGGCTCCCGGCCGAGTAGACCGCCCCGGTGGGGTTGTTGGGGGTGTTGATCAGCACCGCCGCGGTTTTGGGCCCGAGGAGCGCGGCGAGGCTCTCGAGGTCGGGCTGCAGGTCGGCCCGGCTGGCGGCGTACCGCAGGCGCAGCCCCGCCCCGGCCACATACGGCCCGTACTCGGGGAAGCAGGGCGCGAAGGTGACGACCTCATCCCCCGGCTCGCAGACCGCCCGCAGCGCGTGGGCGATGGCCCCGGCCGCGCCGCTGGTCATAAAGATGTGGCGCGCCTCATACGGCAGCCCGAACCGCCGCGCGAGGCTCTCGGCCACCGCCTCCCGCACCGCCGGGATGCCGAGGCTGGGGCTGTACCCGTGCAGCGCCACCGGCTCGGCCTCGGCCAAAAGGCGCTGCATCTCGGCGGTAAAGGCCGCCGGCGCGGGCACCGACGGATTGCCCAGGCTGTAATCAAAGACGTTTTCGGCCCCGACCTCAGCGGCCCGCGCCGCCCCGTACTCCGAAATCTGGCGGATCACCGATTTGTGCGAGAGCATCTCCCGATACTGTTGTGGGATCATCTCCCATCCCCCTCTCCTGCCGCCGCCCGCCCGGCCATTTCGTTTGCCCGGCGGCGCGGGCGGGGCGGTGAGCCCCGCGGACGCGCTGCGGCGCGCTTTTTCCCTTTTATCCTACCGCACCCCGCCCCAAAACGCAAGAGCGGCTTTTGCACACGTTTGCCGCACCGCGCCCGCCCCACCCGCCGCCGGGCAAACGAAAAGGCCGCCCCCCAGCCGGGAGACGGCCCCTTCATTACGGCCAATAAACAGAAGTAACCGCCCTGCCTCCAAGCTAAGCGGTTACTCTGTAACTCCATAGCGGGGGCCAACCGTCTACCGGCAGCGCCCTCGTTATCTATAGTATACCCTCCCTCCCGCAAATTGTCAACGCCCAGACGCCCCCGCGTCCCAGGGCAACAGCATTTACTTTTCATGCGAAAGCGAAAGTAGGATAAGGGAAAGAGTATCGGTAGAAAGCGCAGCCCGAAACATCTTCTTTTTCAGGCCCATGCGCCCGAGGTTGACATTTTTAAGCAATGACAGGGCTATCTTGCGCAGGACATTCAAATTCAGCGGAGAGTTGTCTTTTCTTGCCCGTGAGGAGTCCTCGCCAAACGCAACATCCAAGCACCAGTGCAGGTTGTTCTCGATCCCCCAATGGCCGCGCACAGCGTTGGCAAAGGCTGAAACATCTGTAAGTGAAGTAATAAAATAGCGTGTTTCGACCCGCTGCTGCCCCTTTTCCTCTACCTGAGAACAGACCGCACCGATCCCATGCAGGCCATCCCAGCCCTCGCGCTCTTCAAGCCACTCGATATCGGTCTCCAAAAAGTATTCTCGTTTTTCGATCCGCCTGTGCCCCTTTTCGATCGTTCTCTCACTCGGACAGTCCGGCATGAAAGCCGCAAAGTAGTCCCGGATGCTCTCCAACAGATTCGGCTGGTTCTCTTTTACGCTCAGCACATACTCTGCACCCTTTTCCCGGGCCTTGTGCGCGATCGTTCGCTGACAGCTCATTGCGTCTGCCGTTACAACGCAGTTCTTGATCTCCAGCATCTCCAGCAATTCCGGTACCGCGGTGATCTCGTTCGATTTTTCCTCGGTCTTTAATTCCCCCAGCGTGATATGATTCTCGCTGACAAATGCGCTTACCACATGATACGCCTTGTGCTGGTGATTTCCACTGCCTCGGATCGTTTTGCCGTCTATGCTGACCACTGCGCCATCCCTGCGCCTGTTCCCCAACCATTCCCGCAGTACCTCGGAAAGTTCTTGTGGGTCTACCCGTTCAAATACGCGCCGGAAGGTATCTGCATCCGGGATCCCGTTGGGCAGTTCCAGAAACCCTCGCAGCCAGCTTTCCCGCTCCTGTCCGAAGTTTTCCATGTCTGTGAAGTCCTCTCCTCCACACACTATGGTGCACAACCCCATCACCAGGACGTCTTCCAGCTTATGCCGCTTATTCCCCCAGGCTCGCCGTGGGTCTGTTACTTTTTCAAGTTCTTCTGCTAACTTCTTAATCTCCATTCCCTTAGTCTATCTCTTTATCTTCATAAAGTAAATGCTGTTACCCTGCCCCGCGTCCCCATTCTCCTTGCGCGATCTGTCGTTCTATGGTATCATATCCTTGGCGCTGCCAGTAACGGTAGGCGGTTGGCCCCCATTTTCTGGGGGCAGCTTCCTGCCCCCTGATCTTCACGAAAGGGGGGCTGCCCAATGATCACATATTCCGATCTCATCCAGACCGGCATTTTAGTCGTTGGCATTATCGGCCTCTTCATTGCGGCCAATAAACAGAAGTAACCGCCCACAGCTCCCCAGCTCAGCGGTTACTCTGTAACTCTGTAAAGGGGGTCAACCGTCTACCGGCAGCGCCCTTCGTTGTTTACAGTATACCCCACATCCCGCAACTTGTCAACGCCCGGACGCGCTCTGCGTCCTCATTCTTCTTGCGAAACCCGTCGTTCTATGATATCATAACTGTGGCGCTGCCAACATGGTAGGCGGTTGGCCCCCCAATGCAGGGGGCAGCTTCCTGCCCCCTGATCTCTTGGAAAGGGGGGCTGCCCAATGATCACATATTCCGATCTGATCCAGACCGGCATCCTGGTTGTTGGCATTATCGGTCTCTTCATTGCGACCAATAAAAGAAAGTAACCGCCCCTGCGTCCCAAGCGTGGCGGTTACTCTCTTGTAACTAACACCGGGGCCAACCGTCTACCGGCAGCGCCCTTCGTTGTTTACAGTATACCCCACATCCCGCAACTTGTCAACAGTCCCGCCCGCCTCCTCCGCGCCTCGCGGAGGAGGCGGGCGGCCTTTTTTTCGTCCCACCGCCTTTTTCGCGCTTCACCCCTCCAAAAACCTCACACTCAGCGCGATCTCTCTGCGCACCGTGTCCGAAAACGCCCCGTACTCCAGCTCGATCGCCGCAAACTGCCCGCGGCTGCGGTCGGCAAAAAGGATTCCCTTCCCGTACCACCAGCCGTCCTTAAAGTTCTCCGGCTCCTGCCCCGGCGCGGGTGCCTCGGGGCCCGGCCCGCGCGGGGCCGCCTCCCGGCCCACCAGGCAGGTCGCCACACTCAGATCCTCGCTGCGGGCGAGTTCGGCATACTCGAAATCCCACCCCGCGTGGGCCGACATCATCAAAAAGGCGTAAATTTCCCGCGGGTTTTCGGGCGGCCAGCCGCTGAGCTCGGCGCTCGCAAACCCGCCGCACTCGATCCGCCCCACCGTCTCGCCGTCCCGCAAAATCCGCACCCCGCGCGGGCCGAGCCACCCGGCCTCGTCGGCCTCCTCCGCGAGGGTGCAGCCCGCGGGCAGGGCCAGCCGCAGCCGCACCAGCGGGGGCGCGCTGCTGTCGGTCGGCGCGCTTGCGGCGGTCAGCTGCGCGGTCTGCCAGGCGTAGCCGTCCGGCAGCGCGGGCTCGTCCGGCAGCGCAGCCAGCGCCGCCGCGTCCCCCGCCGCCCCGTCGACCGCCAGCAGCCGGATGCTGCCCGCCAGCGCCAGCCGCTCGGCCTCCGAGAGCGCCCCGGCCCGCAGCTCGATCACCACAAACCGCCCGAGCTGCCCGTCGTGGGCCAGCACCCCCTCGTGCCCGGCCTGGGCGGTGCCGGTCGTCTCGCAGAGGGCCGCCCCCGCGCCGAGCGGGTCATCGAGGGCCGCGTCCCCCGCCGCCGGGCGGTAGCTCGATTCATCCCAGCCAAAGCCGCCGGGGTTTGCCCAGAGCCAGTAGTAGGCCCCGTGGCTGCCCCCGCCATAAAACTCGTCCGGCTCCAGCTGCCCGGCCGCAAAGCTGCCGTACTGCATGGTGCCCACCCAGGCCCCGTCGGCATCGGTCAGGTTGAAGGGGGCCGCCAGCCCGTTGCCGCTGGCAAACACCTCCTCGCCCGCCGCCGCCGGATGCACCGCCCAGCCGTCCGGCAGCAGCAGGCTCAGCTTGACCGCCGGTTCCTCCGGCTCCCAGTGGGCGGGGTCGGACGGGGCCTCGCAGCGCATTGCGAGAATCGTCTCGCCGTCCGCGCCAAACACCGGCGCGGCAAAGGCCCCGGCGTTACCGGCAAAGTCGACCACCTGCTGCTGCCAGCCCGCGGTCAAAAAGGAGCCGCCGGGCTCGTCGGATGTGCCGGACGCCGCGTCCTGCCCGCTCGCCGCGCTCAAGGGTTCGCCGCCCGCGGACGGCGCATCGTCCGGCGTCTGCGGCCCGGCCGCCGCCGCGCCCAGCGCACCGGCCAGCCAGCTTGCGGCCAGCAGCAGCGCCGCCAGCAGGCAAAAGAGGATGCTCGCCCGCCGCCGGGGCTGCACCGGGCCGTCGGCCAGATGCTCGAACCGGCGGCGCAACCCGGACTTGCCGCCCCAGAAGCCGGTGCAGAGCCCCGCCGCGCGCCAGCCGCCCCGCGCGGAGGCCGCCGCGAGGATCGCCTCGCCGTAGCAGCGCCGGGCGGCGGGGGAGGCGTCTTGGGTAGCGAGGTCGTCGCAGGCCAGCTCCATCTCGGCCGAGGCCCGCCGCGCCATCCACCAGACGACCGGATTCGCCCAGTGCAGCGCGCAGCCGAGGGTGAGCAGCGCCTTCACCGCGAGGTCGCGCCGCGCCAGATGCCCCAGCTCATGCCGCAGCACCAGCGCAAGGTCGTCCCGCGCAGCGGCGTCCGCCGCGGACAACGCGAGGTCGTCCCGCGCGGCAGCGTCCGCCGCGGACAGCGCGGGAGTGTTTTCCGCGCCCAGCGCCGCGTTGTTCTGTTCAGCCCCCGCAGCAGCCGCCAGCCCCGCCGGTGCGAGGCCGTCCCGCGCCGCCAGCGCCGCATCGCCCGGCTCGTGGGCCGCCTCCGCCCCGCCCAGCGGCGGCAGGGCCAGCACCGGACGCCAGAGCCCGAGCAGCAGCGGCCCCTCGGCGCTCTGCACCAGCCGAAGGGTTTGGATCCTGCGGGTCAGCCCCATCCGCTCCGCCTCGCGGGCCAGCAGCGCCCGCTGGGCCGCGCT
>DKVN01000032.1:0-237 GCA_002491225.1 Faecalibacterium sp. UBA7177 | reverse complement strand
CAGCAGCGCCCGCTGGGCCGCGCTGGCCGGGGCGGCCCAGCGCAGCAGCCCGCGCCGGTAGCGCAGATGCCCCCAGACGCGCCAGAGCAGCACCCCGCCGCATCCCAGCGCCCAGACCGCGAAGAGCAGCCGCACCGCGCCGGGCCCCGCGGGCGCAGCCGCGCCGCTCCCCGCGCCGGGCACCCCGTCAGGCACCCCGCCGCCGGGCGCGTTCTCCGCGCCCGAGGCCCCACCCGA
>DKVN01000046.1 GCA_002491225.1 Faecalibacterium sp. UBA7177 | reverse complement strand
AAGCTTCAGCAGGACGAGATCCGCCGCAGCCGCAACGTGCTGCAGTGAGATCAGAAAGGCGGGCGCAGGCAAAAACCGGCATCACCGGTTTTGCGCGAGACAACGCCTCGGCCTCATCGGCCGTTTTGGCGGCCTGAGAAGAGAGAATTCCCGCTCCGAAGGGAGGGAGCCACTGGATGGACGAAAAGCAGCTCATCTTTGCGCTGGACATCGGCACGCGCAGCGTGATCGGGGTTGTCTGCGCACAGCGGGGAGAGATGTTCGAGGTGCTCGGGGTCGAAAGCGCCGAGCACACCGACCGCGCCATGATCGACGGCC
Source organism: Faecalibacterium sp. UBA7177 (assembly GCA_002491225.1). Classification (GTDB taxonomy): domain Bacteria; phylum Bacillota; class Clostridia; order Oscillospirales; family Ruminococcaceae; genus UBA7177. Next base: position 23,480 of record DKVN01000046.1, on the reverse strand, counting down.
AGATCGAGGACATCGACAAGACCGCCCAGGTCGCCCGCACGGTCAAACGGGCGCTCGAGGAGAAACTCGGCGTCGAGCTGCACGATGTCCATGTGGCCGCCGCAGGCCGGATCCTGCGCACCCAGCGAGCCTCCTTTGAGATGGAGATGGGGGATCTGCCCATCAACCGCAAGCAGATGTTCTCACTCGAATCCCGCGCGGTGCAGCGCGCCTACGAGGAGCTGATGGCCGCCCAGCAGGAGGAGCTTGTCTTTTGCTGCGCGGGCTACTCGGTTACCCAGTACACCCTCGACGGGTACAGCTTTTCCACCCTGCTCGGCCACCGGGGCAAGCGTGCGCGGGTCGAGATCATCGCCAGCTTTTTGCCCAACGAGGTCATCGAGAGCCTTTATACCACGATGGAAAAAACTGGCCTGCAGGTGGCAAGCGTCACCCTTGAACCCATCGCCGCGATGAACGCCGTCATCCCGCAGGAGCTGCGGCTGCTCAACATCGCGCTGGTGGATATCGGCGCAGGTACGTCGGATATCGCCATCTCCAGCCAGGGCAGCGTGGTGGCCTACACCATGTCCACCGTGGCCGGGGACGAGATTACCGAGCAGGCCATGCGCGAATTTCTGGTCGATTTTGAGACCGGAGAGCGGATAAAACGCGAAGCAGGGCTTGAGCAAAACGATCCTTTGCGGTATACTGATATTCTGGGGAATGAATATGAGACCCCGCGGGCCGAGTTTTTGGAAAAACTGGCCCCCGCGGTGCAGCAGCTGGCCGACTCGATCGTCGAAAAGATCACCGAGGCCAACGGCGGCCCACCCACCGCTACCTTTTTGGTGGGCGGCGGCAGCCGCACCCCCGGCCTGCGGGCCGCGGTGGCGGCCACCCTTGGGGTGGACGAGAAAAAGGTGGCGGTGGGCGGCATCAACTACATCAAGCGGTCGGTGCGCGCCGCGGAGGAGTACCTCAGCGTCGAGTACGCCACCCCGGTCGGCATCGCCATCACCGCCATCCAGAGCGGCGACCAGCGCGAGATGAACGTCTCGCTCAACGGCAAGCCGGTGCGGATGCTCAACAACAGCACCCTGCGGGTGGTGGATGTGCTGCTGCGCGGCGGCTACGAGTACCGCCGCATCATGGGCCACTCGGGCCAGGCGCTCACCTTTACCCTCAACGGGCAGGAGAAAAAGCTGCGGGGCGGCATCCCCACCCTCGCCCGCATCGAGGTCAACGGCGCGCCCGCCGGCATCACCTCACCGGTGCAGGAGGGGGATAAGATCTTCTTCCAGCCCGCGCAGGACGGCGAGGACGCCTCGGCGGTGGTCGGCGACTTGGTCGCGCCCGGCAAGAGCTTTGCGGTCGAGCTGTTCGGCAGCGTCCGCAGACTGGGCGGCCGGGTCTGGGTCAACGGCATCCCGGCCGGGCCCGAGACCCCGGTCAACCCCGGCGACGCCATCGAGACCGACAGCGTCGAGACCCTTGGCGCCTTGCTGGACGAGGAGAACCTGGCGGTCGATCTCACCCAGCTGACCCTCAACGGCCGCCCCTGCACCGAGGATGACCCGCTGCAGGACGGCGATGTGATCGCGCTGGCGATCCCCAGCGCGCGGGCCGCGCGGCCCGCGGCGGAGCCGGAGATGACGGAGCCGGAATTCGAGCCGGAGCCCGCGGCGGAAGCCGAGGCGGGCTTTGAGGCGGAGCCGGAAATGGAACCGGAGTTTGAGGCCGGGGCGGAGCCTGTGATGGAACCGCAGCCCGCGCCCGAACCCCAGCCCGTGCCGCAGCCGAAACCGGCCGCATCGGTGCCGAAAGCGCAGCCCGCGCCGCAGCCCCAACCGGCTGCCCCGGCCGCGCAGCCCATTTCGCAGCCTGCGCCCGCACCGGCCCCCGCGCCGCAGCCGAAACCGGCCGCGCCCGGCATCCGGCAACCCGCGCACCAGCGGGTGAGCCCGGTGGCCCCCGAGCAGCGGATTCAGCTGCTGCAGATCACCCTCAACGAAAAGCCGCTCACCCTGCCCCCCAAATCGGACGGGATGCCCTACCAGCTTTTCGACCTGCTCAACTATGTCACCGACATTGACCTCGATGATCCGCAGGGCCGCGCCGTGCTGAAAAAGAACGGGCGGGAGGTCTCGTTCCTCGAACCGATCGCCCCAAACGACCAGGTCAGAATCTATTGGGAGTAAGCGCTGGCCGCCCGCGCCGCGCCTTCTGGCGCAGCGCCCGGCCGCCGGAGCATCCAGATAAACGCACACCGGAAAGCACACAGCAAAAACCCTTTGTTTCCCATGCGAACCGCAAAACCAACAAGAAGGAGGCCGGCAGATGGACACCTATATCGTCAGGCAGCCGATCGTGGACAGCCAGCGCAAGGTGACGGCTTACGAGATCCTGTACAAGGAGGACATCAGCTCGCTGTACAGCGGGCGCAGCACCAACTTCGGGGTCGCGACAGCCATCGAGCAGTTTTTGACCAACATGGACGGCGACAGCTTCCTGGACGGCAAGACCGCGTTTTTCACCTTTACGCCCAGTCTCTTGATGAAGAACATCCCCAAGATGTTCCCGCCCGAGAAGATGGTCATCCAGATCGACGACAACACCATCGTCCACCCGGTGGCACAAAAAATCGTCTACCGCTTCAAAAAGCAGGGCTACCGCATCGCGGTGCAGGGCTTTACCTTTGCGCCCCGGTACTTAGGCATCCTCGACGTGGTCGATATGATCAAGGTCGATTTCAAAAACGAGGACCCCTCGCTGGAAAATGTCGTGCGGGTGGCCCACAGCTTCAGCAAGCAGGTGGCCGCCTATAACATCAACACCCCCGAGGCGCTCGAAAAGGCGCAGGCCCTCGGCTGCGACTACTACCAGGGCAGCTATGTGGCCGAGCAGAAGACCCACAAGGTCCACCGCACCGACCATCTGCAGAGCAACTTCTTCCAGCTGATGCTGGCCGTCACTGCCGACGAGCCGGACACCGACGAGATCGCGGCCATCATCTCCCGCGACGTCACCCTCAGCTTCTCGCTGATCAAGCTGGTCAACTCGGCCTACTTCGCGCGCCGCAACCGGGTCAAATCGGTGCAGCAGGCGCTGGTCATTTTGGGCATCGGGCAGCTCAAGCAGTGGATCTACCTGCTGAGCTTCAAGCAGGACAACGGCGGCGTGCAGGACGAGCTCATCAAGATCTCGTTCCAGCGCGGCAAGTTCTGCGAGGCCCTGGTCAAATTTGCCCCATCGGTCAACCTGTCCCCCAGCGAAGCATACATGCTGGGTATGTTTTCCACCCTTGGCACCCTCATGGAGGTGCCGCTGGAGCAGGCCCTCAGCGAGCTGCCCATCGCTGAGGAGATCAAACTGGCACTGACCACCGGCGAGGGACCGGCCGGCCACCTCTTTAATGTGGTGACCTGCTACGAAAACGCCGACTGGGCGGGCATGAACCAGAGTGCTGAGACCCTTGGCATCCCCAGCGACGTGATCGCCCGCACCTACTTCGAGTGCATCGAGGCGGTCAACGAGATCTGGAAGGGCTTGCAGGAGCCCTTCGCGGAGCAAGGGGGCTGAGCGCAGACGGAGGAGACACCCGGCCGGCGGGGCCCGGCACAGAAACATGGCGTTCAAAGTTTCGCACTACTCAAGAATGAAAGGAACGGGAAACGATGAAAAACATGAAGGTCAATGTGCGCATGATCCTCAACATCGGCATCATTCTGCTGCTGTCGGTGATCACCATCGTGGTGGCGGAGTCCGCCTCGATCACTGCGCAGAACAGCTATTCCGAGGCCATCAACCGGGATATGAACTCGGCGCTGCGCCTGATGCAGGTGCGCGCCAATGTCAACGACGCCGGCCGCCAGCTGCGTGATATGGTGCTGACCGGCTACGATGCCGCCACCTCCGCGGCCATCGACAACAATGTCACCATCATCGAGGACAGCCTTCAGGGCCTGATCGACAGCTACCCTCTGGATGACGGCGGCGCTGCCAGCTACAAGCAGGCGGTCGACAACTGGCGCTCGGTCGCGAGCACCATCCGCCAGGAGATCCAGGCCGGCCGGCTCAATGAGGCCGAGGAGCAGCTGATCAACGAGTGTACTCCTGCCCTGAACTCGCTGCGCGACACCGGCATGACCCTCAACACCACCCTCAACAACCTGATCGACGAGAGCACCGCCAGCGCCGAGCGCACCTCCAGCATCGCGCTGTATATCTGCATCGGCATGACCATCTTCTCGGTCATCGTCGCGCTGCTGCTGGCCACCAGCCTCATCAAGGACATCACCCTGCCCCTCAACGAGGCCGAGGAGGCCATGGTTGCCATGAGCAAGGGCAATCTGGAGCACGAGACCAACTATCAGTCCACCAACGAGTTCGGCAAGATGGTCGACGCGGTGCGCACCAGCCAGAGCGTGCTGAAAAACGCGGTCAGCGATATCTCCCGCGTGATGGCCGAGATGGCCTCCGGCAACTATGACGTGCAGCTGCGCGCCGAGTTCCCGGGCGACCTCGCCCCCATCGAGAGCAGCATCGACGAGCTGATCAGCCATATGGAGGACACCATCCGCCAGATCATGGAGGCTGCCGAGCAGGTGGCCGCCGGCGCCGAGCAGGTGTCGATCGGCGCGCAGTCGCTGGCCCAGAGCTCGACCGAGCAGGCCAGCAGCGCCGAGGAGCTCACCACCTCTGTCTCTGAGGTTGCCGAGAGCGCCAAGGCCAACGCCGAGGCCGCCGAGGGCAGCCGCCGCGACTCTCATGCCGCGGGCGCCGAGCTGGATGCCTGCTCTGCTCACATGAAGGATATGGTCTCCGCCATGGAGGACATCTCCAAGTCGAGCGAGGAGATCTCCAAGATCATCGCCACCATCGAGAACATCGCCTTCCAGACCAACATCCTGGCCCTGAACGCCGCTGTCGAGGCGGCCCGCGCGGGCTCCGCCGGCAAGGGCTTCGCGGTTGTGGCCGACGAGGTGCGCAACCTGGCCACCAAGTCGGACGAGGCCGCCAAGGCCACCAAGGGCCTCATCGATGGCTCGCTGGCCACCGTCAACCGCGGCGCTTCGATCGTCGAGCAGGTCTCCAGCTCGCTGGATAAGGCCATGCAGCTGGCCGGCAAGGCTGTGGACGGCATGGGCACCATCGCCGACGCGGTCGAAAAGGAGTCCACCGCCATCGCCCAGATCACCGATCAGGTCGACCAGATCTCGGCCGTCGTGCAGACCAACTCCGCCACCAGCGAGGAGTCTGCCGCTGCCAGTGAGGAGCTCGCCTCGCAGGCCGCCCTCATGCGTCAGGTCATGTCCGGCTTCCGGGTCCGTCAGTCCGGCAGCCGCGGTGCGGCTCCCGCCCCCGCGCCCCAGCCGGACTACAGCGCCCCGGTCAGCAGCACGGATAAGTACTAAGCCATTCGCTGCTTAAAAGCACGGGCAGTACACAAGCAAGCATTGCAAAGGCCGCCGTCCCGTTTGGGGCGGCGGCCCTTTTCAAAGGCAGACCCCGCGCGCCGTCCGGTGGCCGCGCGCGGCTCTTCCATAAGGAGATGAAAGCATGAGCAAACCCTGGTGGCAGGATAAGCTGGTTTACCAGATCTACCCCAAGAGCTTTTGCGACGCGAACGGGGACGGGGTGGGGGACCTCGCGGGCGTTTTGAGCAAGCTCGATTACCTCAAGCAGCTGGGGGTGGACCTTGTCTGGCTCTCGCCGATCTACCGCTCCCCCTTTGTGGATCAGGGCTACGATGTGGCCGACTATTACGCCATCGACCCCGCCTTTGGCAGCATGGAGCAGTTCGACCAGCTGCTCGCCGAGACCCGCCGCCGCGGCATGGGGGTGGTGATGGACCTGGTTGTCAACCACTGCTCGGACCAGCATGTCTGGTTCCAAAAGGCCCTCGCCGACCCCACCGGCCCCTATGCCGACTATTTTTACTTCCGGCCGGGCAAAGAGGGTGGGCCGCCCAGCAACTACCGCGCCTATTTTGGCGGCAGCGCCTGGGAACCGGTGCCCGGCACCGACCTCTATTACCTGCACTCCTTCGCCAAGCAGCAGCCGGACCTCAACTGGTACAACCCCGCGCTGCGCGAGGAAATTTTCCGCATGGTCAACTGGTGGCTGGACAAGGGGCTGGCCGGGTTCCGGGTGGACGCGATCATCAACATCCAGAAGCAGCTCGATTTCCCGGATTACCCGGCCGACGGGCCGGACGGCCTCGCCTCGATCTGGCGGATGGTGCAGGACGCCGAGGGCATCGAGGCCTTTCTGGGCGAGCTGCGGGACCGCTGCTTTGCCCCCCACGACGCCTTCACGGTGGGGGAGGTGTTCAACCTCAAGGATGGCCAGCTGCGGCAGTTTGTGGGGGAACACGGCCTCTTTTCGACCATCTTCGACTTTGCCCCCCACATGCTGGCCAGCGGGCCAAACGGCTGGCAAACGCCCGAAGAGTTCAAGTTTGCCGCCTGGCGGGGCGCGGTGTTTGCCGGGCAGGCCGCCTGCCCGGCGGATGGCCTGCTCGGTACCATCATCGAAAACCACGACGAGCCGCGGGGCAGCTGCCGTTTTCTGCCCGCCCACGCCCAAAACGATGCCGGGGCCAAGATGCTCGGCACGGCCAGCCTGCTGCTGCGGGGCATCCCGTTCCTCTATCAGGGGCAGGAGCTCGGCATGCGCAACTGCCCGATGGACTCGATCGAGGAGTACGATGACCTCGAGACCCACGCCCGCTATGACGCGGCCCTCCTGGAGGGCAAGACCCCCGCCGAGGCGCTGGCCCTCTGCCAGGCCACCAGCCGGGACAACGCCCGCACCCCCATGCAGTGGAACGGCGGCCCCGGCGCGGGCTTTACCACCGGCAGGCCCTGGATGCGGCTCAACCCGGATTATCCCACCCGCAACGCCGCCGCCCAGCAAACCGACGAAAACTCGGTGCTGCGCTATTATCAGCGGCTGATCGCCCTGCGCAAGAGCGGCGAGTGGGGCGAGGTGTTCAGCGAGGGCAGCTTCGCGCCGGTGTGGGATACCCACCCCAGCCTCTTTGCCTACCGCCGCGCGTTTGCGGGCAGGGCGGTGCTGGTGGCCGCAAACTTCGGCGCGCAGCCAGTGGAGCAGCCGCTCGAAACGCCCGCCCGCCTGCTGCTGGAGAGCACCGGCAGCCCGGCCCCCCTCGCCGCGGCCCTCGCCAAGGGCCAGCTCGCCCTCGCACCCTGCCAGGCGGCGGTGCTGGCGGAGGAGACGCTGCAGGGCTGAGCGGAGCCCGGGCTGCGCCCTATAGATAAACAATGCCCCTGAAAAGTGCGGTTGAACGCATTTTTCAGGGGCGTTATTGTTTTGCGGGGTGTTCACGGGGCCTTTATGAGGCCCTCACCGGAGCCCGGCTCAGCCCACGAAGCCGCTGGCCGAATCAGCGTCCAGGAAGAGGTTCCAGTCCGGATGGGTCTTGAGGATGGTGGCGGGCACCTTGTTGTTGACCGGCTGGCTGATGGTGTTGCGCACCGCCTCGGCCTTGACCGTGTGGGGCACCACCGAGACGATCGCCTTGCAGGCCATGATCTGCCGCACCGACATGCTGATCGCCTGCCTGGGCACGTCATCCACCGTGGCAAACCAGCCCTCGCCGACCTGCTGGCGCTTGCAGCGGTCGTCCAGGTCGACCACCTTGTAGGCGACATCCGTCTCAAAATCCGCCGGAGGATCGTTGAAGGCGATGTGGCCGTTCTCACCGATGCCGATGACCCCCACGTCGAGCTCCTCCTCCCGCAGGCGCTTGGTCAGGGCGGCGATGTTGGCCTCGACATCCCCCTCGCCGTTCACATAGACGGCCTCCTTCAGCGAGACCCTGTCGACAAAGCGCTCCTTCAGATACTTGCGGAAGCTGGCGATGTGGCTGATCGGCAGGGCGACATACTCGTCCAGATGGAAGAGGGTCACCTTGCTCCAATCCACCGGCTCGTGGGTCAGGGCCTCGACCGTCTCAAACTGAGACGCGCCGGTCGAGAGCACCAGCCGGGCGCTGCCCTTGGCCGCGATGGCGGCGTTCAGCTTCTGGGCGATCAGCTTGGCGGCGTCCTCGCCGGCCTGCTGGGTGGTGGGATAGATGTGAAGATGCATCTTGAGTACCTCCTTATGGTCGTGGGATCACGATCTCATCACGGATCGGATCCAAATCAATGCGGGTGGGTTGCGAAAAGGTTCGGCAAAACGCAAAAAACGCAACAAATCGCCAAGCCCGCCCGGCCCGCAGACACAAAGGGCCGGTGGGGCAAAAGCTGCAGTGGGATGTAAAAACCCGCTCAGGCGGCGGGGCCGCCGGGCAGCATGGGCTGGCCGCTGACCAGCACCTGCTGCACCTGGACCCCCTCGGCAAAGAGGACCAGGTCGGCCTGCTTGCCGGCGGCGATGCTGCCGGTGCGGCCGTCGATGCCCAGCAGCTGGGCGGGGTGGAGGCTGGCCATCCGCACCGCCTCCCACAGGGGCAGCCCGGCCTCGGTGCTCATCACCCGCACCAGACGGTCGGTGGTGGCGACGCTGCCGGCAAAGCCGCTGTGATCCGGCATCCTGGCAATGCCGTCCTCCACCGTCACCCGCAGGCCGTTTTTCAGGCTGCCCAGCACCGAGGGGCCGTCCGGCATGCCCGCGCCGCGCATGGCGTCGGTGACCAGCGAGATCGAGGCGTGCGGCTTGCACTTGAGGATCAGGCGCAGCAGCTCGGGCGGCAGGTGGATGCCGTCCGCGATCAGCTCGATGCGCAGTTCGTCCAGCAGATAGCCGCTCTCGATGGCGCCCAGGATCCGGTAGCCGCCCTGACGGGTCAGGCCGGACATGCCCGAGTAAAAGTGGGTCATGTGGGTGTAGCCGTGCTGCACCGCCTGGGCGATCTCGGCGCAGGTGGCGTTGGTGTGGCCGATCGAGGCCAGCACCCCGCGCCGGGCAAGCTCGTCCCCGAGCGCGAGCGCACCGGGAAGCTCCGGCGCGCTGGACCAGCGCACGATATGGCCGCCCGCGGCCTCAAGCACGGCGCGGTAGTGCTCGGGCCGGGGGGTCTGCAGATAGTCCGGGGCCTGCGCGCCGGCCTGCTCGGCCGAGAAATACGGCCCCTCCAGGTGCAGCCCGCCCAGATGCGGCATCCCCTCTTTCACCTGCAGGGCCTCGGCGTACAGGCGGAACAGCTCGTACAGCTCTTCGTCCGCGCAGGTGAGCGAGGTGGGGCAGATGGTGGTGGTGCCGTGGCGCATGTGGGCCCGGGCGGCGGTGAGGATCGCATCGAGGGTGCCATCCATAAAATCGGCCCCGCCGCCGCCGTGCACATGGCCGTCAATAAAGCCGGGTGCAAGGTAGGCCCCCGCACAGTCGATGACCTCGCCGGGCTGCCCGGCGGGTGGGTCGTGCGGGCCAAAAGAATGGATTTTTGTATCATCTGTGATCAGGTATCCATCGGGAATGATGCGGTCCTCAAGGACCAGCTGCGCGTGTTGAAAGATTCTCTGTGCCATGAAGCACCTCCTGCCGAATGCTGACTTTAGGATAGACCATTCGCCGGCAAATGTCAATTGCTTATTGCAAATTTTACAAAACAGACCACAGAAAAAGGTGAAAAATTAGCGAAAATTTTTTTCGTAGTTGACAGATGAACAGTTTAGGGGGATAATGACAGCAAAGAAAACGTTTCCTACCCAAACGGCGTCACAACCGCTTCGGTCAGGATGCAATCAGATACCCGGGTGTCGCCCCCTTCTGAAACCGCAAAAGGGGAGGGGCGCCGCGGGTTGGATGTTGCACGCTCAAAATATGGACAATCATCCACTCCAGAGGCCGCGGGCCGAGAGAGCGGAAAGGACGCCCGGTGCGCGCGGCCAAAGGCCCGGGACGGCTTTGGGCCCCGGCTTCAGGCGCGGGCCCCGGCTTTGGGCCCGGATTGAGACCCGGGCGGCTTCGGGCCCCGGCCGGAGGCCCCGGACAGCTGTGAGCCCGGAGCGCGCGGCCGGAGCGCCGGGCCCCGGCGAGAGGGAGGGTGCGGAAGATGGAGAACGACCTGCGGCGGGTGACCCTGAAGGACATTGCCGAGCGCACCGGCTATTCGCTGACCAGCATCCACCGCGCCATGACCCACAAGGCGGGGGTCAGCGACGCGGTGCGGGATGAGATTTTGACGGCCGCCCACAACATGGGCTACACCACCAACTATGTGGCCTCGGCCCTCAAGCGCAAGCAGGTGACCATCGGCATCGTGCTGCCCGAGAGCGAGGTGTACGGCAAGTACTACTTTGCCTATTTCTGGAAGGGCATCCACGACTACGCCGCCGAGGTGAACGGCTATAACATCAGCCTGCTGGAGTTTCCGTTTTCCTGCAACAACGAGAACGAGTCGGAGCATCAGCTGGCAAAGCTCAACGAGCTGTGGCAGGACCCAGAGCTGCGGCTGGACGGGCTGCTGACCGCCCCGGTGGAGAACTCCCCGGCGCTGGAAGAGGCGATCAACCGGTTTGTCGAGCGCGGGACCCAGGTGGTGCTGATCGACAACGACTTCCCCAACATCGGGCGGCTGTGCTGCATCGCCCCGAACGACCGGAACACCGGCCGCCTGAGCGCCGAGCTCATGAGCGGCCTGCTGCCCCGGCAGGAGGGGCTGGTGCTGGTGGCCGCGGGGGACCGCAGCTCGCTCTCCCACCACATGAACCTGGAGGGCTTCGAGGGCTACCTGCGGCAGAACGCCCCCTGGCTGAGGGTGCTTGCGGTGCACGACGCGGGGGACGGCAGCAGCTGCCAGAAAAGGCTGGCCGAAGTGCTGCGCGAGCACCCCGAAATTGTGGCCGGGTACTCGGTGCGGGCCCGCAACACCATCCCGCTCTGCCGGGCCGCCGAGGAGAGCGGCCGGCTGGGGCAGCTCTGTCTGCTGGGCAGCGACCTCTTCCCCGAGAGCGCCGAGATGCTGCGGCGGGGCGTGCTGCGCGGCATCGTCTACAAAAACCCCTACCAGAAGGGGTACCTCGCCGTCAAGGCCCTGTTTGAATCCCTCATCAAGGGCCGCGCCCCAAAAAGCAGCGCCATCCATGTGACCATCTCGGTGATCCTGCGCTCGAACCTCGTCTTTTTTGAGGAGTTTCTCTGAGTCGGCAAACCGCCCGAACCCCTTGCCGGGCATTGGGCGGATGCAATAAACGCAGACACAAAGCATTAGGAGGAAAAAGGTATGAAAAAAGTATTGGCGATCGCATTGGCGCTCTGCCTGGTGCTCTCTCTGGCCGCCTGCGGCGGCTCGGGCAGCAGTGCACCGGCTGCGTCCACCCCCGCGGCGTCCACCCCGGATGCCGGCAGCACCCCGGCCGGTGAGCCGATGGGCCCGACCCTCTCGTTCAAGCTGGCCGAGAACCAGCCGGACGGCAACCCCATCACCGAGGGCATGAAGATGTTTGCCGAGCTGGCCAACAAGTACACCGATGGCACCGTGACCATCGAGGTGTACGCCAACGCCGCCCTGACCGACGAGGCCTCCTCGATCGACCAGTGCCAGGCCGGCACCCTCGATTTCACCCGCGTCAACACCAACTCCCTCGCCCCCACGGTGGATGAGTTCGGCGTCTTCGCGATGCCCTACCTCTTCACCAGCGTCGAGCAGAAGTACGCCGCCCTCGACGGCGAGGCCGGCAAGATGGTGATGGATACCCTGGGCGACTACAACATGGTCGGCCTGGACTACTTTGAGGCGGGCGCCCGCTGCTTCTACACCACCTCCAAGCCCATCGAGAAGGTGGAGGACCTGAACGGCATGAAGATCCGCGTGCAGCAGACCGAGGTCGCCATCTCGATGGTGCAGGCGCTGGGCGCCAACGCCACCCCGATGGACTACGCCGAGGTCTTCCAGGGCCTGCAGACCGGCATCGTGGACGGCGCGGAGAACGACTTTGTCAGCTACTACACCTCCGGCCACTACGAGGTGGCCAAGTACTACAGCCTCGACAAGCACATGGAGCCCCCGGCGGTGCTGATCTGCAGCCAGAAGGCCTGGGACCAGATGACCGAGGCCCAGCAGGAGGCCATCGTGCGCGCCTCCCACGAGGCGGCCGAGTGGCAGCGCGTCGCGATGCAGGAGTATCAGGACGAGTCCCGCGCCGAGTGCGAGAAGGCGGGCTGCACCATCATTGATGTGGACATCCAGTCCTTCCAGGACGCGGTGTCCAGCGTGTATGACGCCTATCCCCAGTACGCCGAGATCGTCGAGAAGATCAAGGCGGCCTGAGTAAAGGGCCACCGGCAAACCCGGAGATAAGCGGACAGAGAAACGGCTTCTGTCCGCTTATCTTTGCTCAAAGGGGCCCAAACGGCCCAAACGACAAAGAGGCCCCCAAACGGGGCGGCCGCCGCACCCCATGACGGGCGCGGCGTTTGGGAAGGTTTCCCAAGCGGATTCGGAGGTTGCCCGGCGCGGCGCGGACGGCCCGTGGCCCCGCCGGGGTGTGAACAGGAGGTGCATGCAATGGCGAAGCTGAGGAAGATCCTCAACAAGCTCACCACCATCGAAAAGTACGTCTGCTGCGTGCTGCTGGTGCTGATGCTGATCGTCTGCTTCGTGGCCGTGGTCATGCGGTATGTCTTTAACAGCCCCTTCTCCTGGTCGGAGGAGGTCATTCTGGTGTTTCTGGTGTGGTTTGGCTTTTTGTGCATGTCGGTGGATGTGCTCAACGACAGCCACATCGCCATCACGGGCGTCTACGCCCATTTTCCGCCCGCCGTGCAGAAGGTGTGCGACTTTTTGCGGCACCTGCTGCTGACCGCCTTCTTCTTCCTGATGGCGAAGGACGGCTGGCAGATCTTTTTGATCAACTGTAAAAAACGGCTGCCGGCCTCCCAGTGGTCTCAGGGCCTGCAGTTTTTCCCGATGGTGCTGGGCGGCACCCTGATGTGCCTGTTCAGCCTGGTCAACCTGATTGGCGTCTTTATCAAGGAAAAGCCGGAAAAGGAGGGGGAGAAGCAATGAGCGAGGTTGCGATCGGCACCATCATGCTCTTTTCGCTGCTGGGCATTCTGATGCTGCTGCGGTTCCCCATCGCCTTTTCGCTGGGCATCGCGGCGGTGGGCACCGCCACCTATCTGGGCATCCCGTACTTTAACCTCTTCCAGAAGATGACCACCGGCCTGTCCAGCTTTACCTTCATCGCCGTGCCCTTCTTTATCATGATGGCGCAGGTGATGACCGACGGCGAGATCACCGACCGGCTGATGAAGTTCTGCAACATCGTGGTCGGGCGCATCCCGGGCGGCACCGCCATCGTCAACATCCTGGTCTCGATGCTGTTCGGCGGCATCTCGGGCTCCTCGGCGGCCGACGTCTCCTCGATCGGCGCGATGCTGATCCCGGCGATGGTCAAGGAAGGGTACGACGTGGATTACTCGGTGGCGGTCACCGTGACCTCCTCGGTCGAGGGGGTCATCATCCCGCCCAGCCAGAACATGCTCTTCTACGCCATCGCCTCGGCCAGCGGCATCTCGATCAGCACCCTGCTGATCTGCGGCTATGTGCCCGGCGTGCTGCTGACTTTGGGCCTCGCGATTCCGGCGCTGGTCATCGCCATCCGCAAGCGCTACCCCCTGGGCCAGAAGTACAGCATGAAGGAGAACCTGCGCATCGTCACCGAGGCGCTGCTGGGGCTGGGGGCCATCGTGGTGGTCATTGTGGGCACCACCACCGGCATCTGCTCGGCCACCGAGGCGGCGGCCATCGCGGCGGTCTACGCGCTGCTGCTCACCGTCTTTGTCTACCGCAACATGTCCCTCAAAACCTACATCGAGGGCCTCATGAAGTGCCTGCCGACCCTGGCGATGGCAATGGCCATCATTGCCAGCTCCAGCGCCTTCAGCTATGTGATGTCCTATTTGAAGGTGCCCCAGAACCTGACCACCTGGCTGCTGTCGGTGACCACAAACGGCACCCTGCTGACCCTGCTGCTGCTGGCGATGATGCTGGTGCTGGGCTGCTTTATGGATATGGGCATCCTGATCCTGCTGACCACCCCGATCCTCTACCCGATCGCGGTGAACGGCCTGGGCTTCAACCCCTACCACTTTGGTGTGGTGCTGGTGCTGGCCTACGGCATCGGCCTGTGCACCCCGCCGGTTGGCACCAGCCTCTTCATCGGCTGCACCATCGCCAAAACCCCGGTGGAAAAGGTGGTCAAGGGCTTTTTGCCCTTCTACCTCTCGATGATCCTGCTGCTTCTGCTGCTGACCTTCTTCCCCGAGATCACCCTCTGCCTGCCGCGGGCACTGGGGCTGTTGTGAGCGGGAGAACACAGGAACACAGAACCGCTAAAAACACAGGCGGGGCGCCGGTTGGGGCGGCCCCGCCTGTGTTTGGATTTTGTGCCATTGCCATGAAACATGAGTTTACAAAAGGGGAGACGCGCGATGAAACAGATCCTTTGCTTTGGCGACAGCAACACCTTTGGCACCGACCCCATCAACGGCGGGCGGCACCCCTGGCCGGTGCGCTGGCCGGGGGCCCTGCAGCAGCTGCTGGGGCCGGATTACCGGATCATCGAGGAGGGGCTCGGCGGCCGCACCACCGTCTTTGACGACCCGATCGAGCCCGGGCGCTGCGGGCTGCAGGCCCTGCCGGTCTGCCTGGGCAGCCACAGGCCGCTCGACCTTGTGGCCGTGATGCTGGGCACCAACGACCTCAAATCCCGCTTCCACCTCACCACCCGGGACCTTGGCCAGGCGATGGGCACCCTGCTGCAGGCCCTTTTCAGCTACCCCTTTGGGCCGGTGTATCCCACCCCGAAGGTGCTGCTGATCTCCCCCATCCGGGTGCTGGATACCATCGAGGAGAGCCCCTACGGCTGCTTTACGGCCGACGCGGCCGAGCGCTCGGGCCATTTTGCCGAAGCCTACCGGCCGGTGGCCGAGCAGTTCGGCTGCGCCTTTTTCGACGCCGCCAGCGTGGCCGGGCCGAGCGCGCGGGACAGCCTGCACATGGAGGCGGAGGCCCACGCCCGGCTGGCGCAGGCGCTGGCCGGGGTGATCCCGACGCTGGTGGGGTAGGCACCGCTTGCTATTTTGGGCGGCAGGGGCTATAATTCTGGTAGAGACCTGCCGCGCCGGTGAGGGGACCGGGCGGCCTTGAGGAGGAAATTTGCCTTGATGGAGCGGGAACGGATCCTGATCGTGGATGACAGCCTGGCGCAGTCGGCGCAGCTGCGCGGGATTTTGGAGGGGGATTACGAGACGGTCACGGTGCAGACGGCCGAGCGGGCGCTGATGATGATCGGCTCGGGCGAGTTTTCGCTGGTGCTGCTGGACGTGATCCTGCCCGGCATGGACGGCTTTATGATGCTGAAAAAGCTGCAGGAGAACCCGGTCACCCGGCATCTGCCGGTGATCCTGATCACCAGCCTCGGCGAGAGCGACTACGAGCAGGTGGGGCTGGATCTGGGCGCGGTGGACTACATCGCCAAGCCCTTCCACCCCAAGGTGGTCAAGGCGCGGGTCAACACCCACATCAAGCTCTATCGCTACCGCCGCCAGCTGGAGGATCAGTCGATGACCGACCCGCTGACCGGGGTGCCCAACCGCCGCCGGCACGATCAGCACTGCCTCAACTGGTGGCGGGAGGCCTGCCGCCTCGGGCTGCGGATGAGCATCTGCATCTTCGACATCGACAACTTCAAGGCCTACAACGACCGGTACGGCCATCAGGCCGGAGACCGGGCGATTGCCGAGGTGGCCCAGAAGATCGCGCATCACCTGCGCCGCAGCACCGACTTCTTTGCCCGGTACGGCGGCGAGGAGTTCGTCGCGGTGCTGCTGGGGGACAGCGCCGAAAAGGCCTACGCCCACCTGTGCGGCATCCGGCAGGCGGTGGAGGCGATGCAGATCCCCCACGAGACCGCCGAGGGCCCCTGGTTGACCGTGAGCGTCGGCGGGGTGACCGTGCTGCCCGCCCCGGGCCAGCCCTACGAGCGCTATTTCGAGATCGCCGACACTATGCTCTACGACGCCAAGCACCTCGGCCGCAACCGGGTGGTTTGGATGAACGAGGAGATGGAGCAGCAGCGCGAGCGGGAGCAGGCGGCGAAGCAGGAATACGAAACGGATATGGACGCTGAGAAATAACAGAGAGGATACAACAAAAAGGGCAAACCGGAACGCCCCCGGGTAGCGACGGTGAGATGAGAAAACAAAGGGCCCGAAGGGCCTGCGAAGCACCGCAGATTCGCTGTGCGGCCGCAGCTGCAAGGAAGAAAATCGCAGCACTCCTTGGTGGAATGCAAGATTTGATGACGCAGCAGATGCGGCCGCACAGGTAGAATTTGCGGCTTTGTTTTCTTATCGAACCGCCGCTATGGGGGCGGATCTGGTTTGCCCTTTTTCTGTGTGGCATTTTGGGTGCGGCGCGGCGGGCGCGGCCGGGCTTGGGGGAAGAGGCGTGCGGGGGAAGGTGCGCAGGGGCGGAAAGAGACGCGGGCGGCTCAGTACTCGAAGTCGCAGCTGACCCGCTCGGCGATGACCCTGTGGACGAACTCCTTGACCTTGCAGTGAGCGGGGTGACCGGCGTAGACGGCCAGCGCCTCGCGGCTCTCCAGCTCGGCCACCAGGGCCACGTCGTACCCGGCAAAGCCCGCGCCCACCTGGGCGCTCAGCAGCCCCGGCACCACCCCCACCAGGGCCTCCAGCTTCTGCTTCATGGTTGCGGCGTTTTCGGCGGCGTGGGCCTTGTCGGCCAGGTTCCACATGACGATGTGCTTGACCATGAGAAATCGCTCCTTTTCAAATTACAAATAGTATATTATGGGCGTAGAAATACGAAACGGAAAGACTTCGGCGCGGCAGGGCGCGGCGTGCGGGGGGATGTGTCGGGGCACGGAGACCACGGCCGGTGCGGTGCACAGCACAGGGTGCCGGGAGATGGGCAGCGCGGCCCGCGGCCGCCCGGTTCAGGCCCGCCTGAGCAGCCGTTTTGCCATCTGCAGCACCCCGCGCAGGTTGAAGGCCACCACCCCGGCGCAGAGCAGGCCGCACCAGAGCGGCCAGTAGTCCGGCGCGGCCAGCATCAGGGCGATCTCGCCGAGGAGCAGGCCGGTGTTGATGCCGAGCCGCAGAACGCTGAAATCCACCGCCAGCAGCCCGCGGGTGTTGACCGCCCGCAGCACAAACACCAGCAGATAGCTCAAAAAGCTGGCCACCGTGGCCCCGTTGGGCCCCCACTGCCGGATAAAAAAGTAGTTGAGGAAGCAGTTCGCCACCCCGCCCGCCAGCATGGTGTAGAGGCTGAGGGTCGAGCGCTTTTCCACCACATAGATGCTGTTGAGGAACTGGTTGAAGCAGCTGAAGGCGGTGGCCAGGGTGAGGAAGGGCACAAACTGCCAGGCGTCGTAGAAGTTCTGCCGGAAGAGGAACATCATCGGGCGGCAGAGCAGGATGATGCCGGCCGCGCAGCAGAAGATCAGGCTCTGGTAGATGCCGAACACCCGGCTGAAAAACCGCGCCCGGCCCGCCTCCTCGGTGACCGCCGAGAGCTGCCACGCCTCGTAAAAGATGGTGCCGAGGGTGGTGAGGATGGTGGGCAGAAAGTAGCCGATGCCCAAAAGGCCGCTCCAGTAGGTGCCCTTGTCCCCCATCATGCAGGTGACAAAAAAGAGGTCGCTGGCGTTGATGATCCAGAAGCTGATCTGGGCCGGGATCATCGGCAGGGCGTAGCGCATCATCGCCCGCCAGAGCACCGGGTCAAACCGGCGAAACCGCAGATACCGCCCGCAGTTTGCGATGGTAAAGACAAAGAGGGTCGAGATGCCGTCCCCGCAGATGATGGCCAGCAGATAGCCGTTCGGGCCCATCGGCCAGACCACCAGAAAGAGGATATAAAACATTAAGGTGGCAAAGGTGCAGAGGATGCCGTCCACCGCCACCAGCCGGTTGAGCTGGCGGCTGCGGATGAACTGGGTGCAGAGGGTGCGCAGGCAGCTGACCAGCACATAGATGTAAAGCAGCCCCGCGTAATCGCAGAAGATCGGCACCTTTTGCAGCAGCGGCCAGAGCAGGCAGAGCAGCCCAAAGCCGATCATGATCGAGACAAAGCCGCCGGTAAAGACCGCGCGGCGGTCGTTTTGTTTATCCAGCCCGAAGCGGATCACCGCGAAGCTGACCCCGAGGCTGACCAGCGGGATCAGGAGGTTGGCGCACTGGCTTGTGATCTGGGTGATGCCGACGCTCTCCACCTCGGCCAGCGCGTGGGTGAGAAAGGGCCGGATGAAGAGACTGAGCAGCTTGGAGGAGAAGTTGCTGATCGCGAAGATCACGGTGTTGCCCGCGAGCTTTTTGTAGCGGTTTTCCAAAGGGCAGCCTCCTTGGGTGAGTGGGGCGGTGGGGTGCGGGACGGCGCAGAGCGCCGGGTAGCTTTGCCGGACGTGTGCTTTTGCGGCGGCGGACGCGAGCGCAGCAAGCGGGTGCCCGCACCCACCCTGCCAATACCGACCGAGACCGGTTCCGGCGCTGCGCGGGGGCGAGCGAACAGCGAGCATGAAAGAACCGGCGATTACGGAGCGGAGCCAAAGAGCCCGCGAGACGGTTCATCAGCCGCGACACGTAAGCATCCCCCGCCAGGGGGGTGCGGACCATGGCGCTCCGCGGAGTGACCTCGTCTCCGTTTAGGGGTTCTTTTGCTACTTTTCCTGACGTCAAGAAAAGTAGGACGCCCCCGGCTGGCAGCCGGACATGGCGAACTTCCCGCCTATCCGAAATAATCCGCCTCATCCTCCGCGCAGGGCCCGGCGGCGAACCTTGGCGTCCGGCATAATGCTCTCGACAAGGCCCCAGAACCCGGCCTGATGGTCCGGGTGGACGAAATGGCAGTACTCGTGCAGCACCACATACTCAATGAGCGGCCGGGGCTTGGCGGCAAGGCGCAGCGCCAGGGTGATCCGCCGCTTGGCCGGGCAGCAGACCCCCCAGCGGCTGCTCATCTGCCGGACCTTGATCTCAGGCGGCCGCCCGCCGAGCCGGGCCGCGAAGAGCGGGAAAAACTTGGCGCTGACCTCCTCAAACAAAGCCAGCGCCGCCTCCCGGCTGGGCAGCGGCTCGGCCGCCTCGGCCGCGGCCACGGCCCGCAGCGATGCCTGCTGGCGGCGTACCCAATCGGCCCGGCTGGCGACAAAGGCGTCCACCGAGGCGACGCTGGCCCGGCTGGGGGCGCTGACCCAGACGCTGCCGTCGGGCCGCACCCGCAGGTTGAGGTTTTTCACCCGTTTGCGCTCAAGGGTGTAGGCGAGGCCGCCCGCGGTGCGAAGTTGGAGTTGGGTGGGCATGGGCGGCCTCCTTTCCTTATATAAAAGAGGTGAGACGCACGGCCCGGCGGGGAGAAAAAGCCCCGCCGCCGGGCAGAGGGCAGCGCGCCCGGGCGCGCCCGATTGCTATGATAACGTCCATTATACCACATCTTCTGTCAAGGGGGCAACCGAAATACAACCGCAGAGAATTTTGGGAAGATGTTTTGGCCAAATAGCCGATTTTGCCCAATTGGAAAAAAGTAGATTGACACATACAAGATATAGTGGCATAATAGTTCTTGCAGCACAATTTATTCGGACCTTACGCCCGCGGGCAGTTTGTCCGCGGGCGATGCACAGAGTAAGGGGTGCGGGAGAAAAGCTCCTCAAGTGGGGGAGAAAAAGCAGAACGGGCTGTAGGCGGGTCGAGAACGCCGCCTGTGGCCCGATTCGTGCGTGTGGAGGAGAAACATGATCAGAAGCATCATCAAACGAGACGGACGGGTCGTGCTTTACGACGAGGGCAAGATCGCCGCGGCGATCCTCAAGGCGCTCGAGGCCGCCGGGGAGGGCAGCGCCGAGGAGGCGGCCCGGGTGGCCAACCGCGCGGCGCACCAGATCGAGCAGGCCTGCGGCGAGGAGCCGCCCCAGATCGAGCAGATCCAGGACGCGGCCGAGCGCCAGCTGATGGAGTGCGGCCACGAGGAGGCGGCCAAGCGGTATATCCTCTACCGGGCCAACCGCACCCGCATCCGCGAGGCCAACACCAGCCTGATGAGGACGATCGACGAGATCACCAACGTCGACGCCCGCATCAGCGACATGAAGCGGGACAACGCCAACATCGACGGCAACACCGCCATGGGCAGCATGCTGCAGATCGGCACCGCCGGGGCCAAAGCCTACAACGCCGCCTATCTGCTCACCCCCGAGCAGGCCCGCGCCCACACCGGGGGGGACATCCACATCCACGACTTCGACTTTTACAGCCTTACCACCACCTGCACCCAGATCGACATCCTGCGGCTGTTCCATGGCGGCTTCTCGACCGGGCACGGTTTTCTGCGCGAGCCCAACAGCATCGCCAGCTATGCGGCGCTGGCCGCCATCGCGATCCAGTCCAACCAGAACGACCAGCACGGCGGCCAGAGCATCCCCAACTTTGATTACGGCATGGCCGAGGGGGTGGCCAAAAGCTTCGCCAAGCTCTACCTGCGCAAGCTGCAGGAGGCCATCGAGGACGTGCTGAACAGCGAGGACGAGGAGGACCTGGCCCGGCGCGCGGTGGCGGCGGGGGGCAAAAAGCCCCAGCTCGAGCGGGACGCCGAGGACTACGACGCCCAGGTGGCCGGGGTGCTGGCCGCCGACGGCCGGATCGACGAGGCCCGCGCGCTGCGGCTGGTGGCCCGCGCCCGGCAGCGCGCCACCCGCCAGGTGGACCGGGACACCTACCAGGCGATGGAGGGCTTTGTCCACAACCTCAACACCATGCACTCCCGCGCCGGGGCCCAAACCCCCTTCAGCAGCATCAACTACGGCACCGACACCTCGCCCGAGGGCCGGATGGTCATCCACAACATCCTCATGGCCGAGGACGCCGGGCTTGGCCACGGCGAGACCCCCATCTTCCCCATCCACATCTTCAAGGTCAAGGAGGGGGTCAACTACAACGAGGGGGACCCCAACTACGACCTCTTCAAGCTCTCGATGAAGGTCAGCGCCAAGCGGCTCTTCCCGAACTACGTCTTTCTGGACGCGCCCTTTAACCTGCAGTACTACAAGCCCGGCCATCCCGAGACCGAGGTGGCCACCATGGGCTGCCGCACCCGGGTGATGGGCAACGTCTACGACCCCGAGCGCCAGATCAGCTACAGCCGCGGCAACCTCAGCTTCACCAGCATCAACCTGCCGCGCCTTGCCATCGAGGCGAACCACGATGAAAAGGCCTTTTACGAGAAGCTGGACAGGATGCTCGAGCTGGTGGCCCAGCAGCTGCTCGACCGGTTCGAGATCCAGGCCGCCAAGCGGGTGTACAACTACCCCTTCCTGATGGGGCAGAGCGTCTGGCTGGATTCCGACCAGCTCGGCCCCAACGACGAGGTGCGGGAGGTGCTCAAGCACGGCACCCTCTCGATCGGCTTCATCGGGCTGGCCGAGACCCTCACCGCCCTCTACGGCCACCACCACGGCGAGAGCGACGAGATGCAGCAAAAGGGCCTTGAGATCGTCGGCCATATGCGGGATTTTTGCGACGCCAAGAGCCAGAAGCTGAAGATGAACTTCACCCTGCTGGCCACCCCCGCCGAGGGGCTCTCGGGCCGGTTTACCCGGATGGACCAGAAAAAGTACGGCATCATCCCCGGCGTCACCGACCGTGAGTACTACACCAACAGCTTCCACATCCCGGTCTGGTACAACATCTCGGCCTACGACAAGATCCAGAAGGAGGGCCCCTACCACGCCCTGACCAACGCCGGGCACATCAGCTATGTCGAGCTGGACGGCGACACCGCGAATAACCTCGAGGCCTTCGAGAGCGTGGTGCGCTGCATGCACGACGCCGGGGTCGGCTACGGCAGCATCAACCACCCGGTCGACCGCGATCCGGTCTGCGGGTATGTGGGGGTCATCGGGGACGTCTGCCCGCGCTGCGGCCGGCGCAGCGGCGAGGCGATCAGCCCCGAAAAGTTAGAGGAGCTGCGCAAAAAATACCCCAGCGTGCCGGTGTTCTGCGGGTGCGAGTGAGCGGCAGGCGGCCCGGCGGGATGTGAACAAAATAACATCCTTTTTGGGGTTGCATAAACAGCACGAATATGGTACACTTTAATCAGGAGAGGACACAGGGCCGATGCGAGGGCCGCGCGTTCACCGCAAAGCGAAAAGGCTGCAAGGCTGGAAAGCGGCGGGGGACGGCGGGACAAGGCAGAACGGGCTGTGTGCCCGAACCCTGGGTACAAATTGAGGAGGAATTGAGTATGTCCGCAATGCAGAGACAGTCCGCCGTTGGCAAAGATGTGGAGTTCGAGCGTATCCGCCGCATCACCGGGTATCTGGTGGGCACGATGGACAAGTGGAACAACGCCAAAAAGGCCGAGGAGCACGACCGGGTCAAGCATGGCACCCGCTGAGCGGGCGGCCGAGTTGACGGAGGGCGCGGCGGCCGGGGCGACCCCGGCGCGCGCGGCCTCTGACGGGGTGGCGGGCGGCGCGGCGGACGGCGCGGCCGCGGCCGCGCAGGATGCGGCGGCGGAGCCCAGCCTCGTTCTGACGGGCTTTGCGGACGACAGCATTGTCGACGGGCCCGGCCTGCGGCTGACCGTCTTTTGTCAGGGCTGCCCCCACCACTGCCCCGGCTGCCAGAACCCCGAGACCTGGCCCTTTGCCGGGGGCACGGCGGTGCCGGTGGGCGAGATCGCGGCCCGCGCGGCCCACAACCCGCTGGTGCACGGGGTGACCCTCTCGGGCGGCGAGCCGTTCGCCCAGGCGGGCCCCTGCGCCGCGCTGGCGGCGCTGCTGAGCGCGAAGGGCTACGAGGTGGCGGCCTACACCGGCTACACCTTTGAGCAGCTGCTGACGGGCACCCCCGAGCAGCAGGCCCTGCTGGCCCAGCTGAACGTGCTGGTGGACGGCCCCTTTGTGCAGGACGAGTGCAGTTTGGAGCTGCTCTTCCGCGGCTCAAAAAACCAGCGCATCCTCGATGTGCCAAAAAGCCTTGCGGCCAAAGCCGCCGTCTGGAGCACCGACCCCCGCTGGGTGGGGGAGGGGTAAGGCGCGCGGGAACGGGGACGCAGGACGCGGGGGGCCAGCCCCCCACACCCCCCGCTGGGGGCGCAGCCCCCAGACCCTACCTTGCCGCACACAAATTGTGTGCGGCGGGAAATCATAATAAGATACGAAAACGAGGGCGGGCCCACACCGGGCTTGCCCTCGCTTTTGTCCTATCGGGCGGGGAATGGAAGTGGCCCCTGTGTCATGTGCGCTTTTATGGCTGCGGACGCGAGCGCAGCAAGCGGGTACCCGCACGTGACCGGCCTTGCCGGGCGTGCGCTTTTGCGGTAAATGGACGCGAGCGCAGCAAGCGGGTGCCCGCATCTGCCCTGCCAATACCGACTGAGACCGGTGGCGGCGCTGCGCGAGGGCGAGCGAACAGCGAGCATGAAAGAACCGGCGATTACGGAGCGGAGCCAAAGAGCCCGCGAAACGCAACATCATCCGCGACACGTAAGCATCCCCCCG